>JBGTII010000065.1:0-6579 GCA_041745735.1 Pyrinomonadaceae bacterium
GTCGACCTTACCACGCCTACTAACCCTGTGTTCTTAGGGAGGGTACATTCCGGTAATGGTAACGGTTTTAACAATATTCATGAAATGGTCGTCTTTGATCAGGGCGGCAATAGGTTTTTGATCGAAAACTTTAATGGAACTAGCAACAAGATCATGAAAGTGATCAACATCACTAACCCGGCGGCTCCCGTTTTTGTTCGCGATATTATTCCCACGGAGCCTCGGTGGGTGCATGCGATGGTAATAAAAGGAAATCGTATGTTTACCTCCGGTTGGGGAACCACCGTCGTTAATAATCCGACCTCCTCTCGAAGAGGACGTACAGAGATCTACGATATTTCGAACATCGTAACGACCGCACCAACATTATTAGGCTTTATTGAAGATCCGAATCCGAATAATATTCAGGGTAATTCCATGCATAGTGCTTGGCCGAGCGAGGATGGTAATTATCTTTATAGTTGTCGTGAGACGGATACCGGTACCGGTGATGTGCGCGTTTATAATATTTCCGATCCGGCTACACCTCTTTTGGTCAACAGCATCACCATGGCATCTCTGGGGTTAAATGCTGTCACGCCGCATAACCCTGTGGTTCATGGCAACTATCTCTACGTCGCTTGGTACCAGGCCGGGGTTCAGGTGTTTGAATTAACAAACCCGGCAGCACCCAAACGGGTTGGCCAGTACGATACGTATCAGGCGGAATTCGTCGCGACCGACTCTGTTACAAGCAAGGATCGCTCGGATCACCTATCACTTGCCGATACTGAACCTTGGGACATTTTCTGTGGAGCGGAGAACCTACAAAATGCTCTGCCAAGCACATATGACGGGAACTGGGCCGTTTATCCTTTCCTCGGACAAAGTAAGGTGCTCGCCGGTGATCTAACAAATGGACTGCTTATTCTCGATGTAACGGGTGTTGCTTCGACACCGAAAAATGTTGTCTCGGATTTTGACGGTGATAAACGTACGGATCTGTCGGTTTTCCACCCGGCTAATGGAGGATGGCAGATCGAGCAAAGTTCGGATGCCCAAACGGTCAACGTGAGGACGATGTTGGGAGCCACTGGCGACATTATTGTTCCCGGAGATTACGATGGAGACGGTATTTCGGAAGTTGGAATTGTACGCCCATCCACCGCACAGTGGCTCGTTCAAAAATTACGTGTTCGAGGTACGCGCAGGTCCTTGATCTCGGGCGTATTCGGTTCACCCGGTGACATTCCCGTTCCCGCCGACTATGACGCCGACGGGCGAACTGATGTTGCTCAATGGCGTCCGTCCTCAGGTGCATGGCAGATCTGGCAGAGTACATTAGGTCTTAGAAATGTCGCTTGGTTCGTAACCGGCGTCCCGCAGCAGAGCACGGACAAACCGCTCGTCGGCGATTATGACGGCGATGGAAAGATCGACTTGGCAGTATGGCGGCCGTCCACGGGAACCTTCTATATTCAGAGAAGCTCATCATCGATATTATTGACGGTTGTGCTCGGACAAAGTGGCGACAGGCCGGTTTCAGCCGACTTTGACGGCAACGGGATCACCGATACCGCCGTGTATCGGCCTTCGAATGGCACTTGGTATTTTCGCGATCCTACGTTAGGCGTGTCGAACAGTTTTGTTTGGGGGAATCCAGAAGACACTCCCATCCCGGCTGATTACGATGGCGACGCAAAGTCTGATTTCGCGGTCTTTAGGCCAAGTACCAGCCAATGGTTACGGATCAACAGCTCGAACGGCAACACCATCGACAGGGTTTTTGGACAGTCGGGTGACATGCCTTCGCCGGCGTCGATCCAGCCCCAATAAGATGTTATGTACACAATCTAACGCCCAAAGTCAGGTGAGACGCTTGACTTTGGGCTTTTTGTTTCTATGATTGCAGTATGAAATTATTCGTAACTGTTAACGGCGGGTCGCTTGCGGGCCAAACTTACGAACTCGAAACTGGCTTTTTGACTGTTGGACGCAGCGAGACGTGTAGCATACGGTTCGACCCGATGTCTGAGCGAATTGCTTCGAAACAGCATGCGTTTATCGAGGCAAAAGCGGACGGGTTTTATGTCCGCGACAACCAGAGCACTAACGGAACACTCGTCAACGGCCAGCGGATCGAGTCGGTAAAGCTCAACTCCGGCGATCAGATCCAATTTGGTACAAACGGAGTGACGGCGTCTGTTCGGATCGATTCTCAGCAGTCACAGCAAAACTACCGCGAGCGAGAGATCCAGCAGTTTAACCAAACGGCCGCACAGGAACCGGCTGATTTGCAATCGTCGCTTGCAAATTTTGGCCTTAACAGTATGGCTGCGGTAAAGCCTGAGACGAGCAAGACCGGGCAGTACATCGGCATCGCGATCACGATATTTGTTGTTATTTTTCTATCGATCATCGTCGCTCTGCTGATGTTTGCAAGCGTGGGTATAGTGCCCGCAGTGATTGCTGCGGTCGTGGCTTTCGTCCCGGCGGCGATATATATTTTGCCGCTTATGTGGCTTGACAGGTATGATCCCGAGCCCGCATGGCTGCTCGCCGCAGCGTTCGCTTGGGGAGCTCTCGTGGCGGTGGTCGTGTCGTTTATCGTGAATACGGTGATCGGAGCGGTGTTTGCCATCGGCGTCTCGCCGGAGGCGGGTGAGTTTGTCGGAGCGGTCATCTCGGCACCGGTATTTGAAGAGGGCTCAAAGGGCATCGGTCTCTTGATCTTGCTGATCGCCTTTCGGAGATATTTTGACGATATCCTTGACGGGATCGTCTTTGCGGGCGTCATCGCACTCGGGTTTGCGACGGTCGAGAATGTGCTCTATTACGGCCGCGCACTCGGTGGCGGCGGGGTAGAGGGGCTAGCGATCCTCTTTCTGCTTCGCGGGATAATGTCGCCGTTTGCTCATGTTAGTTTTACCGCTATGATAGGTATCGGCTGCGGTATTTCCCGCGAATCTCACAATAAAGCCGTGCGGTTCCTTATGCCGATCGTGGGTTATATCGGTGCGGTCGCTCTTCACGCTCTGTGGAACGGCATGGCGGTCATCGGCGGTCTTCAAGGTTTTCTGCTGGGTTACCTAATACTCGAGATACCGTTTTTCCTGATCTTTATCGGGTTTTCGCTCTACATCATGCGGCGGCAAAACAAGATCCTCAACGAAATGCTCGCCATCGACATCGCCCGCGGCCTTATTCCGACGGAACACGCAAAAGTCGCAACTTCGGCGTTCAAGAGCTCGGGCTGGGTCTTGGGTGGATTGTTTAACGGTAAGTTCAAAGCCCGCAGCCGCTACGTTCGTGCGATCGGCAAGCTCGGCCTCAGCTACTGGCACATTCAACGGGCGACCGCCGCTCACGGCCAAACTGGCAGCTTTCAGCAAAATCCCATCCTCCGCGACGAAGTCCTCAAATGGAGGGACCAGGTTTAGCTCAATGTAGAAATGCACAATGCACAATGCATAATTTGGAAATAACTTTCTGGATTATGCATTGTGCATTCTTAAACTGTGCACCTGTGTTTTGGTAGGCCGAGCAGGGATCGAACCTGCGACCCACGGATTAAGAGTCCGTTGCTCTACCGACTGAGCTATCGACCCAAAAGCGAACCTGAATTATAACAAACCACAATTTCAAATTACCAATTACGAATTACGAATTGATTTGTCATTATATAGTGAAGGAAAATTCGCGTTGGCGAATAGCCCTACATTCGTAATTCGTCATTCGAAATTCGTAATTGTCCTATGAAAGAATGCCCCAAATGCGAGGTGTGTTACGAAGACGAGGTTTCGTTGTGCCCGGTGGACGAGACTCCGACGCGGTTGTCGTTGCCGGGGCCGCAGACCATTGATGACCGTTATTTGCTCGAGAGCCGTTTGGGACGCGGTGCAATGGGGCAGGTTTATCTTGCCAAAGACAAAAAGTTTGCCACCAAAAAGCTCGCGGTCAAGACCGTCCGCCAGGACATCCTCAACAGCGACGACATGCAAGAGGGCGAGGCGATCGCCCGGTTCGAACGCGAAGCTCAGGCCGCCGCGTCGATCCAGCATCCAAACACGGTCAGCGTAACGGATTTTGGCGAGACGGCTGACGGGATTTTCTATCTCGTGATGGAATACGTCGAGGGCGAGACTTTGCACAAGCTGCTCCGCCGCGAGGGAACTCTGCCCGTGCCGCGAGCGGTTAGACTGTTACGACAGATCGCCGACGGCGTCGATGCGGCACACGATCTCAACATCCTCCACCGCGATCTCAAACCCGCCAACATCTTCATCATGCAAAAGGGCAAGGGCGGCGACGGCTTCGTCAAGGTCGGTGATTTTGGCCTGGCAAAGATCGTCAACCAGACGATCACCGACACGTCGTCAAACGCCACGCCATCTTCGCGCGGCATCATCGGCACGCCGGAGTTTATGTCGCCCGAGCAGATGCAGCCCGAAATGGGCGTCGACAAACGTGCGGACCTCTACGCTCTCGGCACCATCGCGTATCTGATGCTCGGCGGCAAAACGCCGTTCACGGGCGACATGATGCAGCTCATTATGCAGAAAATTATGCATAAACCTTCGTCGCTCACTTCGATCAGGTCGGATGTGCCGGCGGATGTTGATCGAGTGATAATGCATGCGCTTGAGATCGATCCTAACGACCGGCCAAACTCTGTCGCCGAATGGATCGCCGAGCTTGAGGCCGCGTCCGAAGATATCGATGAGAAAAAACGCGCGGGGCTATCGCGGCTCGTCGTGCTCGCTCCGCTCGGTGCCGAGGTCTATGTCAACGACGAACGCAGGGGCAGCATCGGCAGCTCGGGCCGCGTCGTGCTGACCGACATCCCCGCCGGACGCCACATCTTACGTGTGTCCAAAGCCGGCGAACGCGACGACGAACGCGTCATCGAGATCCGCGAAGGAGCCAACGAACAGGTCATCCAGGCGCAGCTTCGTCCGCCGCTCGGCACATCGAGCCAGCCATCTTCGTCACAAGGCAGCAGCGGCGGTTCGCCCCAATCGAGCGTGATGCCCGGAGTCGTTGCCTGTACCAACTGCCAAACCCGCTTCGCCGAAGGCGTTAGATTTTGCGGCCGATGCGGCAGCGGCAGTTTTGCGGGGGTAGTTGCGGCTGTCGGCACATACCCTTGCCCCAGATGCTCCAACCCGCTCGCAAACAACGCCCGCTTCTGCGGCCGCTGCGGCCTCAACATCAGCTCCCCTCCTGACGAAGGAGGGGTGGACGCGTCTCGCGGACGGGGTGGTTCTCTTGATCCCAGCCGCCAACCCGCTAATTTCGTCAGCCAGCACCAAAGCGTCCCTCCCCAAGCCGAGAGATTGTGCCAACGCTGCGGCGGAGCCTACCCCGTACACATAAAATTCTGCGGCCGCTGCGGATTGACGTTGCAATAGACACAGCTGAATTGCCTCCACCTAAAGGTGGAGGAAAATGTTGCCGAAAGGTATTGGACTTTCGTCCAACAATTGGGCTAAAGCCCTGTTAGTTTGATTGCAGTTTCCACTAGCTAAAGCTAGTGGCAATTGAATAAGACCATAGATGATTAGGCTTGTGGTAAATCGGGTTGTTCTCGTTTTTGGCCGTATACGTATTCGCCGAGGTCCATTTTGCGGGCGAGGGACTTGGGTTATGATCATCCTCTTTTATTAATCAAGGCTCGCCACATTTCGTCCGTGCGTTCATGGCTTTGTCGATCACCTGCTTGGCACTCCCTTGTGATACGAACTGCTTACGGCCACCATCATAAAATTCTCAAACACATGCTATTTGCACTTACTTGTCCTTTATGAAGGTAAGCAGTTCGCGGTTGAATATTTCCGATTGTTCCGAGTTGAAGAAGTGACCTGCCTTTGCGATAACTAGCTTGCGCGCCGCGGGTATTTGCTTCACCACCGATTCTGCCATTTCTACTGATGCCTTATCCGTGTCGCCTGCTAACAGCAAGGTCGGTGCGAAAACGCTTTTCAGCCGTTCAAGAATTGGTTTTCCGTTTTCAAAAATTGGATTTCCTTTTGCCATTGCTATTTGAGCTTGCGGCGGCAAGTTGCGCGGCGGGCCGTGCATCGACGTCAGCACTAGCTTTTCAACCATTTCTGGATGCTCCAGAGCGAAGTTTAGAGCCACGCCCGATCCCATTGATGAACCTATTAAAGTCGCTCGCTTTATTCCGAGATGCTGCATCAGTTGAAACAAGTCATCAACGGGGTAAAAGGGATGTTCGACCTTAGAGGAGCGTCCAAAACCTCGCAGGTCGTAACGAACAACTCGAAACTGCTGTGCCAAATAATCGAACTGCGCGTCCCACATTTTGGAATCCATGCCGCCGGCATGAAGCAGGACAAGGGGCGCTCCTTCACCCAGCACCTCATAATAAAGTTGACCGCCGCCGGTGACAGGTAATGTGCCCGCGTTAATTTTGGCCACAACCGCCGGCGGGGTACTACCCGATTCCATCTTAGTGTTTTGAAACGCAGTCACGCGCCATTGCCCTTTTTCCTTAACCATTATGAACAGGGGAACGACTTGCGGCGATGCAGGAAAATTCTCTGCTTTCTTAACTGCGCTCGCTTCGGCATGTACGAT
>JBGTII010000066.1:0-3953 GCA_041745735.1 Pyrinomonadaceae bacterium
CGTTGCGGGCAATGTTGTTACACGCCATGCCCGAAACCTTTCGCTCAAACTCGAGCCGCGGCTCGGTCGTCCCGTTCCAGTCCTCGTGGGCAAGGTCCGACAGGTCGGATTCGTAACGCAGCAGGTCGTTGACGATCAAAACTTTAGCGTGATCGATCCGCTGTTCGATCGGCTCGTAACGGCAAAACGTGCTCTTGTTGTAAGGAAACGGAAGTTTTTCTGATTCGGTTACCTTATTCACGGCGTCATGCATATACTGAGTTAAATCCCTGTTACAACCGCCCTCAGGGGCGAATCATTCGATTATATCATCTATTAACGCACCGTAAAGGCTGACAAACGCCCCGCATTTGAAATTGGGTTCATCCTTTTGATCTAGCCGATTAAGATTACACAGTATCTCTTCCTCGGGCAGATCTTGTTTCTCGCACATTAAGCACATCTTTGGCAACGGGATCTTGCTCGGGTCGAGTTCGTTGCCATCGTCGTCGTAATACGGCATTGCTACTCATCCTTTCTCTGCTTTGTTTCACGGTCAAAAAGCGGCATCGCCTCACCGGGTCCGATCTCAGCGATCTCGGCACGGACAGCTTTTACAAGCCGGGCGAGGCCCTCGGTGCGGTCTACTTTAGCTTTATCAAGCAACACCAGCGACCGCTGCCACGATGTTTCGAGTTCATCAGCAATCCCTGAGATCAGCGAAATGTCATACGGCAAAGCAAACTCGCGGCAACCGATCCGTGCGAAAACGCGTAGATATCGGGCTGTGGCAAGCTCCGGGCATGCAAAGCGTCGGCGGCCGATCTTGAGCTCGATCCCGAGCAGAGTGTATTGTATTTCGGCTTGATTCTGTCGTGCGGGAATGTCGAGCTTGTACGCTCGGGTGCGGCCGGAGCGGACCTTGTCGCGGTATATCGACGGCAGCCACGCATCAGCCATTTCGTCACGAATTGCGGCGGCGATGTCCATCTGCGTGATCTTGTTATTTTTCGGCTTTCACCACACCGGCGGACGGCGACTGGGCAAATTTTTCGATAACGCGGTCGGCAAAAATACCAAAGTAAAGAACGCCGAGGATCGCGATCACGAGAGCCGTGGTCATCGCAAACGGCATCTTAGGCTGGCGCCACTCGGATGTGCGTTCGCGGAAAAACATCACGACGATCAGCCGCAGATAATAGTATGCAGAGATTGCCGAACCAACTACCGCAACAATGACGAGCCCGGTTACAAGCGGATTCGCCGCCTCAAGAGCCGGACGGAAAACGAGGATCTTGCCCATAAAGCCGGCCGTCAGCGGCAGGCCCAAAAGCGAGAGCATAAATAGCGACAACGAAAACGCCAAGACAGGGGATTTGAAACCGATGCCGTTATAATCCTCAAACTCCGCACGGCGGTCGTTCTTTTCGGCAAGCAAAGCGACAATGGCAAACGCCCCCATGTTCGTCACCGCGTAGGTCAGCATATAAAATGCGACCGATGCAATCGCCTCATCGCGGGCGGCGGTTGTCTTTGCCAAGCCCGCTCCGATAAATCCGACGAGTGCGTATCCCGCGTGAGCGATCGACGAATAGGCGAGCATCCGCTTGACGTTCGTCTGCATGATCGCCGCGACGTTGCCCACGAGGATCGTAATGATCGCCATCACCGCAAGTGCCGAGATCCATGCCTCGTGCAGATAGACCGACGATTGTATACCGGCAATCAGCGGCAGCCCGAGTACAAAAATTCGCAGGAATGACGCAAATGCCGCAGCCTTTGGCCCGGCGGCCATAAAGCCTGTGACCGGCGTTGGGGCACCTTCGTACACGTCCGGCGTCCAGACGTGAAACGGAGCCATCGCGATCTTAAAGCCAAACCCGACGATCAACATCGCTCCACCGACGAGCAGCAGTGCCGGGAAATTCGGATCAGCAACCTTATTCGCGATCTGGGTCAAATTGGTCGAACCCGTCGCACCATAGACCAGAGCCATGCCGTAAAGTAAAAACGCAGAAGCGAACGATCCGAGAATGAAATACTTCATCGCGGATTCGTTCGATTTGAGATCGCCTCTTCGCAATCCCGCCATTACATAGGTTGCGATCGACAGAGTCTCAAGCCCGAGGAAAATAACGACCAGATCGTAACCCGCCGACATCATCATCATGCCGAATGTCGCAAAGAGCAAGAGTGCGTGATATTCGCCCGCCGGGACATTTTCGCGGTCAACCCAGACGGTCGAAATGAGCACGGTCATCGCCGAGACAAACAGAAATACGAACGAAAAACTTAGCCGAAGATTGTCGTGGGCGATCATCCCGTTCCACCCCGACGCAGGCGTGTCGCCGCCCCACATTGTCGCTAAGATAACGGCGGAAACAGTCAACCCGATCAGCGATATGGCCCCCGAAACCGCACGCTGCTTTGGGAAAAAGCTGTCGTACAACATCACGATAACGCCCGCGAGTGCGACGACGATCTCGGGCAAAATCAGCGAAACGCTCGCTTCAGGGGTCAGCAGATCTGTAAGAAAAAGCGTACTCATTATTTGTGTTCGTCTCCGCTCACGAGCGGTTTCGCATCGGCCGTATCGACCGTGCCGCCAGCCTGATGCATCACGCGATCCTGTATGGCTTTGATCGCTCCCTCAGACCGCTCAAGGAACGGCTTTGGAAAGACGCCCATATAAACCATCAGGAACAGCAGCGGGATCATCAACCCGATCTCACGCCAACTCAGGTCAGCGAGGCCCTTATTCTTATCAACGGTCACCTTGCCAAAAAATACTCGCTGTACCATCCAAAGCAGATAGACCGCGGCAAAAATAACGCCCGTTCCGGCGAACATTGTGGCTACAATATTCCAGTTGACGCTCGCCGTGACAGCCAGAACCTGCGATTGGAACATACCAACCATGATCAAAAACTCACCGACAAATCCGTTAAGGAACGGCAGCCCGATCGACGCCATTGTCGTAAATACAAAGATGGTCGCATATATCGGCATCGGGCTAGACAGCCCGCCAAATTGCGTGATCTCACGCGTGTGCCGACGTTCGTAAATAAACCCGACAAGCAGGAACAACGCCCCGGTCGTCACGCCATGTGCGAGCATCGTAAAGAGTGCTCCCTGCATACCGGCTTCGGTAAACGAGAACATTCCCAATATCACAAAACCCATGTGGGCGACCGACGAATAAGCAACGAGCCGCTTTACGTCCGGTTGCACCATCGCAACAAGCGCTCCGTAAATAATGCCGACAATAGCGAGCGCAATAAACAGCCACGCCCACTCTTTGCTCTGATCGGGAAACAGGCTGAAATTAAAACGCATAAGGCCGTACGTTCCCATCTTGAGCAGAACTGCGGCAAGGATCACTGAACCAGCGGTCGGTGCTTCGGTATGTGCATCCGGCAGCCAAGTGTGAAACGGGAACAGTGGAACCTTGATGGCAAACGCCAAAGCAAAAGCCAAGAATAATAGCGTCCCTGTTTGCGGCGGTATCACCAAGGTGCCCGTCTTCATCGCGTTCATTATCGCGATGAGGTCAAATGAACCTCCGAGGCCCGTCTGATCAGCGTAAAGAAAGAACAGCGCAATGATCGCAACCAGCATTAGCAAACTGCCAAATGCCGTGAAAATAAAAAATTTGACCGCCGCGTAGATACGGTTGTCGCCGCCCCAAATACCGATCAAAAAGAACATCGGCACAAGCGACGCCTCAAAGAACAGGTAAAAGACGAGCAGATCAAGCGAGACAAAAACGCCGATCATTGCCGATTCGAGCAGCAGTAAGAAAATGTAAAAAGCGGTCCGTTTTTTCTCGACCGCGTGCCATGTCGAGAGCACCGCGATCGGCATGATAAATGTCGTCAGGATTACCAGCCATAAGCTCAAGCCGTCTATGCCGACGTGATAATTCGTGTTGATCGCCGTGATCCACGGGACATTTTCCTCGAAGAAAAATCCGC
>JBGTII010000067.1:0-15132 GCA_041745735.1 Pyrinomonadaceae bacterium
TAATTATTCTCCAATGTTTGATTAGAACGAAAAAGCGGCCCGTTTCCGAGCCGCATTTCCAATTAGTAAATAAGCGAGTTTAGCCGACGTCAAAGCGGTCGAGGTTCATCACCTTGTTCCACGCCGCGACGAAATCATTGACGAATTTCGCTTCGGAATCCGAACAGGCATAGACTTCAGCAATCGCACGCAGCTCTGAGTTCGATCCAAAGACGAGATCGACGCGCGATGCCGTCCATTTTGGTGCTCCGGTCGTGCGGTCGGTTCCGTTGAAATTATCGCCTGCCGGTTCCCATTTGGTGCTCATGTCGAGCAGGTTGACGAAGAAATCGTTGGTCAACTGTCCCGGACGGTTTGTAAAGACGCCTAGGTTTCCGCCGTCGTAGTTTCCGCCAAGAACCCGGAGTCCGCCCACTAGAGCTGTCATTTCAGGAGCAGTCAGCGTCAACTGCTGTGCTTTATCGACGAGCATTTCCTCTGCCGGTGTACGGTGATGGCCCTTTTTGTAATTGCGGAAACCGTCAGCTTGCGGTTCGAGATACCGGAACGATTCAACCTCCGTCTGCTCTTGCGAAGCATCGCCGCGTCCTGATGTGGACGGGACTGTGATATCGTAACCGGCATCTTTCGCAGCCTTTTCGATCGCGGCACAACCCCCGAGAACGATCAGATCGGCGATCGACGCTTCTTTGCCGAATCCATTTTTAATGCTCTCAAGCGTACCCAGCACCGAGCCGAGTTGGAACGGATTGTTAACTTCCCATCCACGCTGCGGTTCGAGACGGACACGTGCTCCGTTTGCTCCGCCGCGTTTGTCGCCATTGCGGAAAGTCGATGCCGATGCCCAGGCTGTCGAAACAAGCTGGGAAACGGTCAATCCCGAATTGAGGATCTGCGCCTTTAGCGCGGCCACATCGCTATCGCTGATCGCAATGCCCTCGGGCACCGGATCTTGCCAGATCAACACTTCGTCCGGCACTTCCGGCCCAAGGTAGCGGTCGATCGGGCCCATATCGCGGTGCGTCAGCTTGTACCAAGCACGTGCAAAAGCGTCTGCGAACTGGTCAGGATTTTCGAGAAAGCGTCTCGAGATCTTTTCGTACTCCGGATCAAACCTCAGAGCCAAGTCGGTCGTCAACATCGTGGGCAACTTATTCGGCCCGTCAAAAGCATCGGGGATAGTTGCGTCCGCACCTTTGGCGACCCACTGCTGAGCACCGGCTGGGCTCTTTGTGAGCTCGTATTCAAAGCCGAACAGATTCTCAAAATAATTGTTGCTCCACTTAGTTGGAGTAGTCGTCCAGGTTACCTCGAGGCCGCTGGTGATCGTATCCGGGCCCTTACCCGTCCCGTGGCTGTTATGCCAGCCAAAACCCTGTGCCTCGATGCCGGCACCTTCGGGGTCGACAGCGACGTTATCCGATGGAGCCGCACCGTGCGTTTTGCCAAAAGTATGTCCGCCGGCGATCAGAGCGACAGTCTCCTCGTCATTCATCGCCATACGGCCAAACGTATCGCGAATGTCGTGCGCCGAAAGGATCGGGTCGGGGTTGCCGTCCGGACCCTCGGGGTTGACGTAGATCAGACCCATCTGGACCGCGCCGAGGGGATTTTCGAGTTTGCGGCTATGGACATCGCCATCGGCATTGTCGTCCGATACCAGTACACCTTCGCCTTCGACGCCCTCAGAACCGTGTTTGTAGCGAACGTCCCCGGCAAGCCACGTCGTTTCGGCTCCCCAGTAAACATCCTGGTCCGCTTCCCAAACGTCTTCGCGACCGCCGCCAAAACCAAATGTTTTGAAGTCCATCGTCTCGAGAGCGACATTGCCAACGAGGATAAAAAGATCAGCCCACGAGATCTTTCGCCCGTATTTCTGCTTGATCGGCCATAACAGCCGTCGAGCCTTATCGAGGTTCACATTGTCCGGCCAGCTATTGAGCGGAGCAAAACGCTGCTGCCCACGGCCGCCGCCGCCTCGGCCGTCGCCGATTCGGTACGTGCCCGCGGCGTGCCAGGTGAGACGAATGAAAAGGCCGCCATAATGTCCAAAGTCAGCCGGCCACCAGTCCTTAGAGTCGGTCATCAAGGCGGCGAGATCTTGCTTTAACGCCGCGTAATCTAGCGTCATAAATTCTTTCGCGTAGTCAAAATCCTCGCCCATCGGATCTGACTTTTCCGTGTGCTGACGGAGAATGTTGAGATTCAACATCTTCGGCCACCAGTCACGATTAGACCGGCTGCTCTCGGTCGTAAAGTTTATTGCACCACTAGTAAACGGACATTTGCCGCCACCATTTTCTGTATCATTTCCCATTTTTGACCTAACCTTCCTTTTGTTTATTTAAGTTGTTTGTACAGCTTTATTACTACACGCGGGGCACAAACCCCGCAGGATCACTTCGACCGAATCGGCCTCGAAATTTGAGAGATCGGCGGCTTTTTTTATCAACCCGCCCGGAATCCCCAATTCAAAATCGACAAGTTTTGAACAGATATTACAGATCGCATGGTCGTGCCGCGTCAGATTGCGGTCATAACGAGCCGCTTCCATACCAAACCGCACCTCGCCGATCAGCCCTTCGTTTTTGAGATAATGGAGTGAATTATAGACCGTCGCAAATGAGATGCCCGGCAACAAACGCTTTGCATCTTCAAACACCTCGTTAGCCGTCAGATGCCCTTCGGAATCACGGATCACCTGTAGGACGGCGCTTCGCTGTTTTGTGATTCCTAGGCTTCTGATTTCTTTGACTGGATTCTCTTTATTCAAAATATAAATTTAGAATAATTCTATTTCTAAGGTATGTCAATTTGGCTGAGAGCGGTAAATATTCATTTCGGGTTACAATTTAGTTTAATATGACCACCGCTCGTGAAAGTCTGATCCGCATTCTCCAAAACGCCCACGCCGGCGAGGTCGCGGCGGCGTATGCGTATCGCGGCCATTGGAGATCGCTGAAAGATTCACCCGAAAAAGAGCGCATCAAAGAGATCGAGGCCGAGGAATGGGACCATCGCCGACGGGTCTACGAGTGGCTAGAAAAACTGGGCGGCAAACCACGTCCGCTACGTGAGAAAATATTCTGGATAATCGGCAACGTCCTCGGCCCGTCGTGCTACCTCTCCGGTTGGTTTATGCCGATGTATTTTGCCGGACGGCTTGAAAGTAAAAACTCGGTCGAATACGAAGACGCCGCCGTTTTTGCTCACGAACTCGGAATGGACGACTGTGTCGAAGACTTGCTCGATATGGCACGGGTCGAACTGGAGCATGAAGATTTCTTCCGCGATACCGTTACCGGGCACCGCTTGTTACCCGTCATGAAGCGGGTATTTGGATGGGGCTAGCTCGTCGTTCGGAACCAATCCACAAATTTCGGTATCCCGTCCGCGATCTTTGTCGTCGGGCTGTAGCCGAGCAGTTCCCTTGATTTCGATATATCCGCAAACGTAATTGGAACATCGCCGGGCTGCATCGGCTGGTGGTCGATGATAGCGTGCATGTCGAGCGAGCGTTCGAGCAGCGAGATAAGTTCTCGTAGCTCAATAGTTTGCGATTCGCCGAGGTTAAATATCTCGTATTGCGAACGGTCGTAATCGATCGCCGCTCGCACCCCCTGAATGATGTCGTCGATATAGGTGTAGTCACGTCGAGCGGTGCCGTCGCCAAACATCTGTATCGGCTCGCCGTCGGCTATCAATTTAGAGAATTTGTGTATCGCAAGATCCGGCCTTTGACGGGCTCCATAGACCGTAAAGAACCGCAGGCAGACGATTCGCATGCCGTACAGATGTGAATATGTGTGGCAAAGCAGTTCGCCCGCCGCCTTAGTCGATGCATACGGAGAGATCGGCTGGTGGATGCGGTCGTCCTCAGCAAAAGGCACCTTTGCATTAATGCCATAAACGCTCGATGACGAACCAAAGACAAATTGCCCGACGCCGTGAGCTTTGGCAAGCTCAAGTAGATTCTGGGTGCCGATAATATTCGTCTCGGTGTACAAGATCGGTTCGCTCAGGCTAGGCCGCACGCCTGCACGTGCGGCGAGGTGGACGATCACATCAAATTTATACTCGGCGAAAAGCGCCGACATCGTCGCCGCGTCGCGGATGTCTGCATCGACCAGCCGGTAATTGGGCGACTTCAGATGCTCGGCAATATTCGCGTGCTTGATCTCCGGCGAGTAAAAATCGTTAAAATCGTCAACGACAGTTACCTGCCAGCCGCCCTCTGCAAGCAGCCTGTCAACCAAATGCGACCCGATAAATCCGGCACCGCCGGTGACTAAAACATTCCGCATGGGATAAGTATAGAGGCTAGTATTTCTTAATTCAAAAACCGCTATTTCGCGTGAAAACGGTGGAGTATCTCTTCGAGAAAGCCCTCGTATGTAAAGGTTTCCATCTCGAACGTTGGCTTTAGTTTGTACATTAGCGGCAAAGCAATGCGCCATGCCATCCACAACCGCTGGCGGTCGGTCAGGTCCCAACGCCGCCGCAAAAAGCTCTCGACAACCTCGACTTCCCTCTCGTTCAGCAAAGCTACGTTTGCGCTCGTCTCGGTTTGTTTTTGCACGCGGGTAAATGCCACGTCGGTGATCCGCGTCGAAAAAGTTTCGGCAAATGTCGGTGCTTCGCCCTCGCGTTCGCGAACGACGACCGTCCCGGCAAAAATATCGCCGACACGTTGGTCACGATTGCTCAAAAAAATGACGATCAGGCCTATTGAATAAACCGGCAAGATAAATCCGGGTACCGCATCGCAGATCCGCAGCAGGTTGCGGGCAATCGCTTCCCACAGCGTTAGCGGACGGCCGTCTTCACGAATAACGCGGAGCTTCATCAACCGCTTCCCCGGCGTCTGCCCGTTCCACAGCCATTCGAAAACGATAAAATATCCGGCAAAAACGAGAAACAAAATGATGATCATCAAAGCGATCATCCATTTTGGTGCTTCGGAAAACAGCTTATCGGGGGCGTCGGCAATGTCGTTTGAGTTGTATCCCGCGATGCTCAGAAAAAACCACGCGATCAGGATTATCGACAGATACTGGATAAAATGATCGATCGCGACCGCCAAAAACCGGTTACCGATCGACGCGAGAGCAAACTCCAGCGGCACGCGCTCGGGCGTTTCGATGATCAGGCTCTCTTCGGTTTCGATTATGTGCCGTGACATATCAATATTGACCGTGCGTCATCTCTTTGTCACGATGCTTTGCCAGTTTACGAGTACGGTTACGGGTTGGGTGTCGGCTCCGGGGTCTTTCTTTTGTTCGGTCACAAAGAAACGCGATCCGTCGCGGGTTGCGTCATAGCTCGCTCGGGTTCCAATGCCGCCACCGGCCTCGATCATGGTTTTGAAGAGCGCCTTTGGCGTTCCGACCTTGAGTACGCCGCCCGTTTCCTCGACCGTGACCGCCATCAGGCTACCATCCGGGGCTACAAAATATAGCTCACGGCCGTCACGGCGCCATCGCGGCTGGACACCGCCGATGTCCCCGGAAATGCGTATTTTCTGGCCGCCATTCGGAAAGGCTTCGATGAAGATGATCTTGTCGTTTCCCGAATTCTCGGAATAAGCATAGGCCAGCCAACGCTCATCGGGCGACAGTGCGGGCTGCGTTTCGTTTCCCGGTGACTGGGCAAAATACGTTTCCTCGCCATTTGAGGACCGAATAAAAATGTCCCGGTTTCCATCCCTTATCCTGAAACCGAGGGCCCGGCCGTCACTGATCATCTGGGTCACTTGACCCTTTAGTTCAATGACCGTTCGTTCGGGTCCACCGTTCAGAGGCTTCTCAACCCAGCCCACCGACACCCTGAGAAACGAAACCGCACTACCGTCGGATTTCCACATTGGCGAAAACGCAGAGGTCGGCTTTCCCGAGGCGAACATCCGCCCGGTGCCGCGCGCCGCGTCAAACAACCAGATGTCTCCGTCCCGTCCCAGAGCTATCGTTGAATCGTCAGGAGAAAATAACGGGTTGTTCCAGAGGCCGGGTTCACCTACGGCCGTGCGGGTGCCGTCCCGCGAATACCAGGCGATCTCACGCTGTTCCACGATCTGTCTTCGAAATGCTATCAGCCCGTTTGCGGCCACGCTAAAATTCGTGCCAACGTACGTATTGAGGCAGCAAATTTCCGCTATCTTTATCGGCTCGCCCGAAAGCTTGAATGACGCGGGGTTAAAGGCTTGGGCCTTTAGCCCGTCGGGAGAGTTAAAAAAGAGATAGCCGTCGGAGTATTTAGGCTCGGCTCCGTCCGCCCGAATCTCTTTGATCTCAGCCGACTCAAGATTGCCGACAGAAATACCTCCTACCTGTGAATGGCCAAAAAGGAAATGGCGTCCGTCCGGTAAAAAGAATGGCCTGTATCCTTCTTTCTGCGGCAGATCCGAGGGGAGTGATCTGCCATCGGCGTTGACGCGTTTTAGCGGCACGCCCCCTTCGGTCGCAAAAACGATCACGCCGCTGGAATTCCATGTGCCTGCCTTTCTTTGTCCGGTGACATCGCAGATAACTCGCGTCCGTCCGGTAGCGAGGTTGATCGCTCGAAGACGATCATTCGTAAAATAGGCTATCTCGGCCCCGTCCGGCGACCAGAACGGCCCGACCGCACCTTCTGAATCGGCGACCATCTGAGTCTCACCGGTCGCCAGTATACGCAGCCATAAATGGGCCTTACCCTTCTCTTGTTCAGCCGTAAAAGCCAGCCGCGAACCGTCCGGCGAGAGAGCGCTGGTCGGTCTCGTCGTCCACCCCGCCGGAGCCGCCACATCGAGCGAGACAAATGGCGGCGCTGCCGGTGCAGGCCTGAGCGATACCCACGCACCAAATGAGATCAACATCAGCGCCAACAACCCGGCGGCGATCCATGGAATCCGAGCTTTCCAAGGCGACTTATCCGTTTCGGGACCGATCGCACTCACCGCCACAGTCATATTGGCCCCGGACGAGATCGTCGGTGCGGACAGCGACTCTAACGCAAAACCAAGATCCGCCGTCGATTGAAACCGCCGATCGGGTTTCTTTTCCAAACACCGCCGCACGATCCGCTCAAGCGACGGGCTGATGTTCGGGTTCGATTCCGTCATCTCCGGCGGCTCTTCTTTGACGATCGCGGACATTGTCTCAGCCAGCGACTCCTCCTGAAACGCCCGCCGGCCCGTGATCATTTCGTAAAGGATCAAACCAAACGAAAAGATATCCGAACGGTGATCGGTCAAACTCCCGCGAACCTGCTCCGGCGACATATACCCGACCGTGCCCATAACAACGCCCGGATCGGTCATCGCCCGCCGCGTGGCATCTTCAGATCCGTGGATGTTAGTGCTACTCTCTCGCAGTTTGGCGAGGCCAAAATCGAGTATCTTGACGCGTTCGTCTTTGGTGACAAAGAGATTCTCCGGCTTTAGATCACGATGAACAATACCTTTCTCATGCGCTGCAGAAAGCCCACTAACGATCTGCTGAGCGTAGTCGGTCACTTTTCTCAGCGGTATTGCACCTCCATCAAGACGCTCGCGAAGCTCCTCGCCCTCGAGCAGTTCGGCAACGATAAACGGCGAGCCGTTGTGTTCACCGATGTCGTAGACGGTAAGTATGTTTGGATGATTTAGCGCGGAGGTAGCCTTTGCTTCCTGCTCAAAACGCCGCAGACGGTCCTCGTCGCTCAACATTTCAGACGGCAGCATTTTGATCGCAACCTCGCGATCAAGGCGCGAATCATGGGCCTTATAAACCTCGCCCATACCGCCCGCACCGATCTTTGAAACGATGCGGTAATGGGACAGATTTGAGTTGGCTTCGAGTTCTTTATTCATCTTTCTTTGAGTCTTTTATATCGTCGAAATGCTCCGGCGTCTGCGGCAGCGTTTCATAACATTCTATTCCGGGATCCCGACTCGTTTGACCAATTCCTTAAATCGCGGGTCGTCTCGCACGAAGTCCCAAGTTTTATTGACCTTTAGTTCGAGCAACTGCCGGTCACGCTCTTCATACGCTCTGTTCAGATATTCGATGGTCTTATCTTTGTCTTTGCCCCAGCATAAGCTTCTATTCCGGCAAACCCATCCGTTTCAGCAGTTCCTTAAATCGCGGGTCGTCGCGGAGGTCGTCGAAAAGCGGATCGACCTTTATTCGCGACAATTGCTCTTTCGCGGCAAAACCTTTCTCTAGCGCGGCAAATGCCTTGTCCTTGTCGCCAAGTGCTCCATAAATCGTGGCGGCATTTGACGAGTCTGAGAACGTCGGATCTGAACTGTATTTTGCGAGAATCGATTCAGCCTCACTACGGCGTCCGCTTTTTGCTAAGGCGTATCCACGAAGACGAGCAAATAATCGCTGAGAAACCTCGTCTCGAGGCGCTGCGTCTATAAGCTCGATCGCTTCGGCATATTTCTTATTCACACAGTAGGCATAAGCAAGCCAAGAACGGCCCAAAATAAAGTTAGGATCTAGGTCGAAAGCTTTCTTTGCCAAGTCCAATCCCAATTCGCTTTGCCTATCAAAGAGATGCGCCCCGGCGAGGTTTGCCTGCATTATCAAAGATTGGGGATCCAATTCGACGGCAGTTTTGATCTCACGGATCGAGTCACCGGTGCGGCCGAAGTACTGGAGGAAAATGCCGTACTGGTAATGCGAGCCTGCGTTTTTTGGATCGATCTCTATAGCTTTCCTGTATTCACGCTCAGCTTCAGGCCATTTCAATTCCTTCGAAAGCGATATTCCGATGACTGTGCGTGCCTCGGCCAGATTCGGGTCTATCTCTGCTGCCCTGACGGCGGCATCCTTTGCCCTCTTTAGACCCTCTTCCATGGAAAATGAAAAGGAGAAATTTCCCATCCCTAATTGGTACGCATAGCTCAGACCAGCGTAGGCCAGGGCAAAGTTGGGATCGAGCTTTATCGACTGCTCGTAGTAATCAATGGCCTTGTAAATGTCGTCTTTTGATCGTTTGGCTAGATGATACTGGCCCCTAAGATAAAGTTGATAGGCCTCGTCATTGTTGGTGTATTTCTTCGCCAGCTTCTGCTCGCTTTCACCCGACAGTTTTAGCTGCAGTTTGCCCACGATCTCGGTGACGATCTCGCGTTGGGTGGTCAATAGTTCAGAAAGTTTCCGTTCATACTGCTCGCCCCACAGCGATTTGTTGGTGCGGGCATCCACTAGCTCGACCGTGATGTTCAGATTGTCGCCCCGCTTGGTAAGGCGTCCGGTCATCACCGCATCGACGCCAAGTTCGGAGGCGATCTTGGCAATATCAGTCGATGCTCCCTTGTAACGCATCACCGAACTCGTCGGGCTAACCCGCAGATCAGGGATCTGCGTCAGCCGAAAGATCACCGATTCCGCCAAACCGTCAGACAAATAATCCGTGTCGGCATCCGAATTCCTATTCTCAAACGGCATCACGGCGATGGAGTTAATGGCACCAGAACCGCCTTTCGACAAAAAGCCGAAATAGCCGCCGGCCGCGATTGCGGCCACAAGCATTACCGCTACGACTGCTGTTACGAGTTTGTGACTCTTTGCCTGAGTGACGGCGTATTCGAGACTGGACGAAGTCGTCGTGACATTTTGCGTGGCCGCGTGTTGTCCGCTGATAGTCGATTCGCCACCGCCGCTGAGCATCTGCGTGGCATTCTCGGTCGGCATGTTCGTTAGCTCGCGGTTAGGAACCGTCGAGCGTTCAAGCTCGCCCTGAATGTCGAGCTCTCGCCGCAGATTCTTGAGGTCGATGAGCAGATCGCGGGCCGATTGGTAACGCATATCGACATCTTTTGTCAGTGATTTGCGCACGATCCGCTGCAATTCTCCGGTGACATCTTCTAGCTGGATCGGCTCCTTTTCGAGGATCGAGACGATCGTATGATTGACCGTTTCTCCTGTGAACGGAACTTTGTCGGCCAGCATTTCATACAAAACGACGCCAAGGCTCCAAATGTCGGTTCGGGCGTCCGTCGGATTGCCACGAGCCTGTTCCGGCGACATGTATGAGACCGTTCCCATTACCATTCCGGGTGTAGTGTTGACCTGGACCCGCGTTGCATCATCGCCACCCGCTGACGCGGGTGGTTCTGACAGTTTGGCAAGGCCGAAATCAAGCACCTTGGCATAACCATCCTTGCGGATCATGATGTTTTCCGGCTTTATATCTCGATGGGCGATACCGGCCGTGTGTGCCGCAGATAGAGCCTCGGCGACCTGAACGCCGATCTTGAGGATCTCGTTTAGCTGGAGTGTTTCTTTTGGCGACAGATGCTCGCGCAATGTCCTGCCCTCGATCAGCTCCGTGACGATATAATTTATATCGTCGGTCTCGCCGATCTCGTAAACGGTCAGGATATTAGGATGATTGAGCGCAGACGCGGCCTTGGCTTCCTGGATAAACCTATTCAGTTTATCTGCATCCTTGCTAAATTCCTGGTTCAGGAACTTGATCGCTACCTTGCGGTCGAGCTTTGTATCCTGAGCAAGAAACACCTCGCCCATACCGCCCGCACCGATGGCGGATACTATTTTGTAATGCGAGATGTTTTCGCCGGATTTTAACATGTTTTGTGTGCGGGAATTATAGCATTGTAACAAAGAAAATCGGGCTGCTTACTAAGCTGTAAAATTACATTGAGATGAAATATAGCTTATTGCTTGTCATTATTGCCGAACGTTCTCTATACTCAAATTAGGCGACAAGCGCCGAACGCGGGAGACGAGAATTGAAAACAGAGTTAAATCGAGGTGACATTTCGGCTGAGGGCTTTCGCTTTTGCGTGGTCGTGAGCCGTTGGAATCACGAACTGACATCAAAGCTTGCTGGCGGTGCTGTCGGGGCTCTCACGGAACACGGCGTTGCCGCAGACTCCATCGAGACGCTTTATGTGCCTGGAGCTTTTGAGCTGCCGGTCGCGTGTCTCAAGGCCGCAAAGACCGGTAATTTTGACGCCGTCATCGCTCTCGGCGTGGTAATTCGCGGCGACACACCGCATTTTGATTACGTCGCCGGACAGGCAGCGAGCGGTATTTTGCAGGCATCGATGCAGACGGGTATTCCGGTAATGTTTGGCGTTATCACTGCCGACACGATGCAGCAAGCGCTTGACCGCACCGGCGAAAAATCCGATAACAAGGGGTACGAGGCGGCGCTGTCCGCTGTCGAAATGGTCAGCCTTTTCCGCGATATGGATCGTGCAAATGCTGACGTAAGGTTTTTTCCGCATGTCGCTTGAAAAGGTAGAGAAAAGTTCGGGAACACGGCACAAGGCCCGCGAGTGCGCCCTACAGATGCTCTTTGCGTCCGACCTCGTCCATAACGACTGCGAAACTCTCGTCGAATCCTATTGGAACGAGCTTGGCGACACTGCCATCGACGACAAGACCCGCGAATTTGCCAATCGCCTCGCCTGCGGAACCCTAAAACACGCCGAAGCCATTGACGAACTCATCCGCACCCGCGCCCAACACTGGCGGATCGAGCGAATGGCGATCGTCGACCGCAACGTGCTGCGTCTCGCGGTTTTCGAATTTCTGCACCAAGACACGCCAAACGGCGTCGCGATCAATGAGGCACTCGAAGTAGCTCGTCGTTTTTCGACCTACGAAGCAACTCAGTTCATTAACGGCATCCTCGACGCTATCCGCCTCGATATCGAAGGCGACGGTGCCGCTCCTGAGGTTCAGGAAAAGTCACAAGCCTCGTCCAGCTAACTCAATCCTTAAATGAAGATCGCCGCGATTAGCTCAAGTCTGTTTGTCTTGATGCTGGTGCAATCTGCGTTTGCCCAGACGCTGCCGTCAAAGATCCGCGGCTACAAGGTCTATGACGCCAAGGTCGTCGTCACCAACAAAACTGACACCGGTTACAAAGAACCCGACGCCGACGCGGCTGTAAAGCTGACCAATTTTGATCTAGCCGGCATGGGGTTGAGCGGCGTGATCGTCGAGGTCGGTGCCGATATAATGTCAGCGAGCAAATCGGGCGATGTTGAGTTTATGACGTTTCACGATTTTCGCGTTAATGGCGTTGCGATCGATGTCGAGGAATATAAACATCCATTTTCGTTCAAAAAAGCCGAGCTCGTTTCCTTGCCCAAACCCGCCCGCATCACGATCAAACCATCCAGCCTTGCCAAAGGTGCGACGAAAGAGTTGACCGACCCGCAAAAAAACTGGATCGTCACGGGCACGGTCTATGTTTTTGGCAAGTTTAAGAAATTCGGATTTACCTTCAAACGCGTCGTCCCGGTCAAAATCGACATCAAGATAAAAAATCTACTTCAGTAACCCAGAGCACATGGAATAATTACAGTTTTGGCGCGTTTTGCGTTAAAATTGACGTTTACCGAGAGGGCATTTATTACAAAGTGAGCGATAAAATTACAAATTTCAGCGAGTTTATTAAGGAAAGTTTCGGCTCAAACGCCACCTACGTCGAAGGGCTGTTAGAACGATACAAGACCGACCCAAAACTCGTCGACGAATCGTGGCAAGCGTACTTCGGCGACCTTTTGAACGGCGGTTCGCCTACAGCAGAGACAAGTACGGTAAAAGTCGAACCTGCGAAACCGGTGGCTGAGGCTCCGGCTCAACCAAAACCTCCCGTGGCCGTTCCGCTCGCCGCTGACACCGAATCGCGTCCCATCACCGGCTCCGCCAAAAAGATCGTCGAGAACATGGAACAGAGCCTGACGGTTCCGACCGCGACGAGTTTTCGCACAATTCCGGTTAAGATCCTCGAAGAAAACCGCCGCATTATAAACGAACACCTCGCTGCGCAGGGTAAAGGCAAAGTTTCGTTTACACACATAATCGCCTGGGCGATAATCCAGTCGGTCAAGGCGTATCCGCATCTCAACGTCGGTTTTGGCGTCGTAAACGGCGTCCCGTCGCGGCTCGAGCATCAGGATATCAACCTCGGTATCGCCATCGACATTGAGAAAAAAGACGGTTCCCGAAATCTGCTGGTGCCTAACATAAAAGGTTCTAACGCGATGAATTTTGCCGAGTTTTTTGCCGGCTACAACGAAACGGTCAAAAAGGCGCGGGACGGCAAACTTGAGATCGCAGATTTCCAAGGCACAACCATTTCACTGACCAATCCCGG
Source organism: Pyrinomonadaceae bacterium (assembly GCA_041745735.1). Lineage (GTDB taxonomy): Bacteria > Acidobacteriota > Blastocatellia > Pyrinomonadales > Pyrinomonadaceae > OLB17. The sequence goes on from JBGTII010000067.1 coordinate 13,108, forward strand.
CACGATCGGCACCGCAGCGTCGAATCCGCGTCTGATGTCCGGCCAGAGCGCGATCATCGCGACCGGTGCGATCGAGTATCCGGCCGAGTATTCCGCGATGACCAACGCTGCTCTCTCGTCGATCGGCATCAGCAAGACCGTGACGGTAACGAGCACCTACGATCACCGTGTTATCCAAGGTGCCGAGAGCGGGCTGTTTTTGGCTAGGATCCACACGTTTCTGGTCGGCAATGAGCAGTTTTACGATCAGATATTTGCCGATCTTGAGATAAATTACCCGCCGCTACGCTGGGCCGAAGACAATAATCCGACGCTCTTTGGCGGTGAGCGCGAACAGGTCGAAAAACAGGCAAATGTGCTGCAACTCATAAACGCATATCGCGTTCGCGGCCATCTGCTCGCGGATATCGATCCGCTCAATATGATCGAGCATCGCCAATCAGACCTCGATCTAGAAAATTTTGGCCTGACGGTCTGGGACCTCGACCGTGTATTTATCACGGGCGGGCTACACGGCGAACAGACGGCCACGCTCCGCCGCATTCTCGAGATCTTGCGCAAAGCCTATTGCGGCAAGGTCGGCATCGAATATCGCCACATTGCCAGCAACAAAGAAAAAGACTGGATCCGTGCCCGCGTGCGTGAGCAATTTGTCGATACGCAGCCGCTCGCGGCTGGGACCAAGATCGAACTGCTCCAAAAGCTGATCGAGGCCGAGCAGTTTGAGCAGTTTTTGCACAAAAAATATCTCGGTCAAAAGCGTTTCTCGCTTGAGGGCTGTGAGACGGTCATCCCGATGCTCGACCAGATGGTTGAGGGAGCGTCCGCTCGCGGCGTCGATGAGATCTATCTCGGCATGGCCCATCGCGGACGACTCAACGTGCTCTCAAATATCGTCGGCGACCCCGAAACCGGTGCAATGGCCGAGCGAATCTTTACAGTGTTCGAAGGCACATCGCACCCCGATTTTCCGGCCGACGAGGGCGACGTTAAGTATCACCAAGGTGCCATCGGCAACCGCAAGACCAAGGCCGGCCGTGAACTAAAGATCCAATTGTCATGTAACCCAAGCCATCTCGAAACCGTAAATCCCGTGGTCGAGGGAATGGCACGCGCCCGTCAGGATGAGCTACGCGATGGAGGCGGATTGACCCGGCAAGAGGCGTATTCGCATGTCTTGCCGCTGCTATTGCACGGCGACGCGGCGTTTGCCGGACAAGGCGTCGTGATGGAAACGCTCCAGCTCGCCGGCCTGCCCGGCTATCGCACCGGCGGCACCATCCATCTCGTCATCAATAACCAGATCGGGTTTACGACATCACCGGGACTCAGTCGCAGCTCGATCTACTCGACCGACGCCGGACATATTACGCAGACGCCGATATTTCACGTCAACGGCGACGACCCTGAGGCCGCCTATCGCGTCGTCCAGATCGCCCTCGACTACCGAAAAGAATTTGATAAAGATGTCGTCATCGACCTAGTTGGATTTCGCCGCCTCGGCCATAACGAGGGCGACGAACCGAGCTACACCCAGCCCGTGATGTATGCCCGCGTCAAGGCTCATCCCGGCACGCGGCATCTCTACGCCCAGCAACTGATCCGCGAAGCCGTCATCACCGACGAAGCCCTGACCGCGATGACTGACAAGGTCGTCGAGAAATACGAGGGGATTCTCGCCCGGGCCAAAGATATAGCCGCCAAAAAACCGGCGAAAGCGAAGCTCGCTGCACCCGCGGTCGACGAGGACGGTTCAGCCGTGCTCGAAACCCGCGTTTCGTCAGCGACGCTCAAACAGGTGTCCGAAAAGATCTCGCTAGTACCTGAAAACTTTCACATCAATCCAAAAATGGTCGGCCAGCTCGCCCGGCGTGCAAAGATGGGCGACGGCGAAGTGCCGATGGATTGGGCATTTGGCGAGGCACTGGCGATCGGTTCGCTCGTGCTCGAAGGCCTGCCCGTCCGGTTTAGCGGCCAAGATACGGGCCGCGGCACGTTCTCACAACGTCACGCTAATATGTACGA
>JBGTII010000068.1:0-14410 GCA_041745735.1 Pyrinomonadaceae bacterium
ACTCGCGATTCACGAAGCCGTCCGTTACGCCAACGAACGCCATCAGTTTAACAAGCCGATCTCGTCGTTTGGTGCGATCAAACACAAGCTCGCCGAGATGGCGATCCGCACGTGGGTCGCCGAATCGATCACCTATCGCACGGTCGGTATGATCGACGCCCTGATCGGCGACGGAGCCGACAATGCTACTAAACTCCAGTCGATCGAAGAATACGCGGTCGAATCTTCGATCAACAAAGTTGCGTGTTCGGAGGCTCTCGATTACGTCGTTGACGAAATGGTCCAGATCTATGGAGGATACGGATATTCGGCGGATTACCCTGCGGAAAAAGCATATCGCGACAGCCGCATCAACCGTATTTTTGAGGGAACAAACGAGATCAACCGCATGTTGATCCCTGGCCAGCTCATGAAACGTGCGATGAAGGGCAAGCTCGGTCTATTACAGGCGGCCACTGCCCTGCAAGAAGAGATCCTCAATCCGCAGATGTCGTTTGATGAGGATACGGGCATTCTCGCGGCAGAGACCAAGCTAGCGCAAAACGCTAAGAAAACAGCGTTAATGGTGCTTGGTACGGCCGCTCAAAAATACATGATGGAGCTCGCCAATCAGCAAGAGGTTTTGCTCAACTGCGCGGACATCATCATGGATGCATATCAAATGGAAACCGCCATCTTGCGTGCCAGAAAATACGCCGACGCCAACGGCGAAGAGGCCGCCGGCCGCTACATTGATATGGCAAGCGTCTATTGCAACGATGCCATGCAGCGTGTAGAGGCAGCCGCAAAAAACACCATCGCCGCCATCGCCGAAGGCGACGAAGGCCGCACTCTGTTGGTCGCCCTAAAGCGATTTACCAAAAACAATTCACCCGTCAACACGATCGCCGCCCGGCAGCGGATTGCGGATGTTTTGATAGCAGCGAATGCGTATACTTACTAGATCCGGTCTACCGTTGAATTTTGGCAATGATGGTTATCCCGTCATTGCCCTTCTTTTATTTAAAATCTGAAATCTGAGATTTGAAATTTCAAATTTGAGATATAAAATGATCTGAAAAAAAATAAGGAGCAATATGATGCAATGAAGTATTCAACCTTCGAAGAACTTCCTGTGTGGAAAGCCTCGATCCAGTTTGCTCTTCGGATTTTTGATTTTACAGCAAAAGCTGATTTTCGTGGGCTTGGTGATACAAAAAATCAACTTGAGCGTGCCGCTCTGTCAATCTCAAACAATATTGCTGAGGGGTTTGAACGCGGGTCGACTAAGGATCTGATCAACTTTCTATATATTGCCCGTGGGTCGGCAGGTGAATCGAGGTCGATGCTACGTTTGTGTGAATCAATTTCCCGGTTTTCAAATTTCAAATCTGAAATTTCAAATTTGATATCTGATGCGACGGGCATCTCGAAACAATTGCATGGTTGGCTCGGTTCGCTGAAAGATAGCAATATCAAGGGCGTAAAATATTTTAATAAGCAGACAAAACGCAATGTCGAGCAAGATAAAGAATTCGAAGAGTTTGACCGCGAGATGGCTAGGTATAAGCGTGAGCTTGAAGAAAAGCTAATGCACCGAGAGGTTGATAAGCGTGCCTAGCTGGTTGCTAAGAATAAAAAAGCCCCGATGACCTGTAGAGGTCATCGGGGCTTTTTCGTGACCAAATATCATTGGTTTAGTAACCGTAATATATAGTCTTTGGTTTCTGTTTTTTAGTGATGATCGCACCGGCGGCGACTCCTGCACCGGCACCGATCAGAGCACCTTTCTTACCGCCGATCAAAGCACCGATAATGGCACCGGCTCCAATTGAGGCACCATAATTAATTTTTTTACGGTGCTTTTGATACGCACTCCGGTTATCGTAGCTGTAGTTATTGTCATAGTAACCAGACCGGTTTTGTTCCTGATAATACGCGTTATTGTAACTGCGTCTCTCATTGTTGCGGACTCGGCGGCTGCTACGATCTCGATTTTGATACGAAGCGTTGTTATAACTGCGGCCGCTGGAATCACAACTTTGTCTCTGAGCAAATGTCGCTGTCGCGGACAACAATACCGTGAGCATCCCGCCCATTAGAAATGTCATTGTAAATTTTTTCATTTTCTTACTCCTAGTTTCGATCTACAGTTGCCGCTCGCGGCGGGTTCACCTGTATTAAAAGCAAGCTTTGTGCCACAAGTGTAATATACTGTTTAATAAGGGTTTAGCGTGATCGGGATAGCGGCGGCCCCCCGTTTAAGCGACTATATCGGCGTTGGGGCAGACTTTTTCGTGCGCCAAATCCCATACAATACAAATTTGCGCGCTGTTTAAAAAAGTTGTTTCATTTCGCGCGCCCGTGTGATAGACTTTCGTTGTTTGTAACCGTAAGCGCTAGAAAACATTACCTTTCGGCAATTCTAATACCCCTTTAATAATGCTCAAAAGTCCAATTCACGAGCTCGCATTGTTTTTTGATATGGAGTGGGTGCCGGATGCCGCCGGTGCCAAGCGGCTTTTTGACCTCGACGACGATACCACGGAGCTCGACGCGATGCAGCGGCTGTGGGAACAGGCAAAAGGTTATGACGCCGAGACCAACCCGCGTCCGTTTCTTAAATATATGTTTTCGCGGGTGGTGTCGATCGCGTTTCTATCGCGAAAGGCGTTTTTTAATCGAGATAATGAGCGTGTTGTAGAGTTTTCTCTAAATTCGCTGCCAAAACTGCCGCTTGAGGAAATGGACGTTGACGAAGCGTCGATCATCGACCGGTTTCTATATATCGTCGGCGAACGAAGGCCGCAGCTTGTCGGGTATAACTCGGCGGAATCGGACCTGCAGGTACTGATCCAACGCGGGATCATCAATGAGGTGACCGCACCGGCGTTTAATGAGCGGCCAAACAAGCCTTGGGAAGGGCCGGATTATTTTGACGCCCGCAACAGCGAGGCCCATTTTGACATATTAAAGAAATTTTCAGGCGGAGCGATGACGCCGCGGCTCGACGAACTGGCAAAACTCTGCGGTTATCCCGGCAAGATCGACGTCAAAGGCGATCAGGTCACCGATCTGTGGCTCGAACGCAACCTGACAAAGATCGTCGAATACAACCAGATCGACGTGCTCAACACATATCTCGTCTGGCTGCGGGTCGTGTATTTTGCGGGGCAGCTGACCGAGGAACAATACATGGACGAGCAGGAGCAGTTTCGCGAGTTTCTCGAATCGGAAACGGGCAAGCCGGAGAAAGCATTTATCAACGATTTCCTGGCCAAATGGCCGCACTAACCACCCTATGAGATTTGGTAAGATCTACCACGAAAATTGTATCGATACGCTGCAGAGGCTGCCCGACGACACTATCGATATGACGATCACCAGTCCGCCCTATGACGACCTGCGCGTCTATAACGGATATCATTTCCCGGTCGAGGGAATCGCAAAAGCGCTGTTTGCCAAGACAAAACCGGGCGGTGTCGTGCTGTGGGTAGTCGGCGACCGCACCGTCAATGGCGACGAAACGCTGACCAGTTTCAAACACGCATTTGCGTTTCGCGAGGCTGGTTTCAACATTCACGACACGATGATCTACGCCAAAAACAATCCGATCCCGTCGGATTGCGGCAAGCGTTACCGGCAGTGTTTTGAGTATATGTTTTGCTTTTCTAAGGGGCGGCCGAAAACTTTCAATGGCCTCACCGAGCCGACAAAGTCTGCGGGACAAAAGATCAAAGCCTTTCGCATAACTGAGGTTGGACGCGGCAATCTGCCGGACGAAGATATCGGACGTGAAATCAAGACCCAGCGAAAGGTCGGCAATATCTTCTTTTACAACGTAGGCACATCCAGCTCGCGTGACAAGATCGCGTTTGAGCACCCCGCCATTTTCCCCGAAAAGCTCGTCGAGGACCAGATCCGCACGTGGACGAACCAGGGCGATCTTGTATACGACTGTTTTATGGGCAGCGGCACGACAGCCAAAACTGCATATCTGCTCGATCGCCAATGGCTCGGGTCTGAGATATCTGCGGAGTACGTCGCTCTCGCCGAGCGGCGTGTGGCCATCTATCAGGGCGAACTGAAAGTATCGTCGATCAAATAACAACCAATCCTGCTCCACAAGCGTCTATATATTGAACGAAAAAAGGCTCTCCTTAATTTACCGTTCAGGAACAGACGAACTTATGAGATCGATATTTATCGCGGCGGCGTTAGCACTTTGTTTTACAGCGGCCGTTTCGGCCCAGCCGAAGCCTGTCGACCAGACGCCAAATGCTATGGCAAAGCCCGCTCCGGCGACGTTTGAGGCGCGCTACGAAGGCGGGATCTTTGGAAACAGTGCAAAAGAGAAGGGAACTCTCAAAATAGATGACGCTAACGAACGTGTTATCTTTTACCGTAGCGACAAAACCGAAATGTTCTCGATACCGTATTCCGCTCTGCTTGTCATCTATCCGGATTCAAAGGAGGGCATTTCCAAGACTGGTAATGTCATGAGCCGCATGCCGCTACCTGGTGCCCAGTTGTTTGGCCTGATGAACAAAAGCACAAAATATTTGGTGCTTCGGTATGACGATCAGGACGTTGAGGCTGAAGGAACTGCTAATTTCAAATTTGACGAAAAGGATCTGCTCCTAACATTTCTCAATACGCTTGGGCCGAAAGCAAAAATGGTTCAGCGCGGCGATGCATATTACAGGTCAAAGAAAAAACCAGTATTTTAAGGGTCTTTAGTTTAAATCGCCGAAACGGTGTTGGATGATCGCGGTGATCGCGATCGCAGCAGTTTCGGCACGAAGAATACGACCGCCGAGCGTTACGATCTTGATGTCGCGCTCAGCGGCGATTTTTAATTCGACATCGTCCCAACCGCCTTTCGGACCGTAAAGTGCGGTTATTTTTTTGTCGGCTGTGATGGTAGAAAAATCGACGCCGTCCCGTTCGGAAAACAGTACAGCATTCTCGTCTTTCAATTCATTTAACAATTTATCAAAAGCTGCGGGATCGGCTATCTCCATCAGCTTTGCCCGGCCCGTCTGTTTTGTTGCCTCCATCGCGATACGGCGCCAGCGTTCGAGACGGCGGGCGGCATCTTTTTGCTTTACATCGCAGCGGAGCGTGATGAGCGGGATGAACCTGGTCACGCCGAGCTCCACGGCCTTTTGAACGATAAGATCGTACTTTTCGCCATTAAGGACGGTGGCCGCAATAGTGATGGCAAACGGCGATTCGGGTGAGGAAGGTTCGATCTCACCGACGACCGACAGCAACGATCCTTTCTTACTAATCTCGCTTATCGTGCAGGCAAATTCCTTTCCCGCACCGTCAAAGACAGAAACTTTGTCGCCGACATAAAGCCGCAAAACGTCACCCAGATGACGGGTTTCATCGGCATTGAGCGTGACCGTTTTGTCGTTAAAATTTTCTGGTGGTGTAAAAAAACGCCGCATTATTGATCTTGTTATTCCTGCCTAAATTGATTGATGAAGTCTCGTGAATGCTGCCGCAGATCGACCCAAGATTCGAATAGTTCCGGGGTTTGTAGCCACACGCGAAACCACTCGGCGATCTCGGCATTTATCTGCCGCGTTGCGGCATCTACGCGGCTTCGTTCGGCTGTCTCGGCTGCTTGTTGCTTTGCGGTGAGGGCTGCTTCTCGCACCAGCCTAACGCCTTCTCTATCGTCGTCCTTTTTATATTTTGCCCGCAGAGATTCGAGATTGCGTAGCGAGACTAGAGCGCTTTTAAGTCCGCTGATATCGAGCACATTGCGAAACGCCGCTTCGTATGGGCGGTTCGATGCCCGGGCAATGTACAGTTCCATTATCTCAGAGTGCCGCAGGTCCGCTCCCTCGTCAGCCAACAATCTCGCGATCTGCATCGGCGAATCCACCGCCTGCTCACCATATTGACCGCGGACCGCCTCTTCGATAGCCTCGATTTCGACGGCACCAATATTCTCACAGTCGAGCTTTTCCCAGACCTCGATGACCAGATCGTTTTTTGTGCGGGCGTTCCACATAAGAAAGTGGGGGAGTATAGGAGGGAGGAGTAGGGGAGAACTTTTGGTTCATCCCTTATCTTGGTCATCTTTTCCTCTCTTCTCAATTAACTCGGTTGACGAATGATCCTTAGGGTCGCCGACGATGGCTACGCGGCCGCCGACTTCGCGGATGATGTCGCGTTCGGGTACGGTGTCCGTCGTGTAATCCGTGCCTTTTGCGTGAATATCGGGACGGATATCGCGGATAAGCTGCTCGACCGTCGGTTCGTCAAAGATGGTCACGATATCGACGCATTTTAATGCCGCGATCAACTCGGCACGTTCATCTTCGGGCATGAACGGCCGGCCTTCACCTTTTAGAGCGTGGGCCTGAAGGTCTGAATTTATGCCGACAACCAACACGTCGCCGAGCTGTTTGGCGCCGGCCAGATAACGAATATGTCCTACATGGACCAGATCAAAACAGCCGTTTGCAAGCACGATCGTAGATCCTCGCTCTCGGGCGTCGCCAACATATTCGACGAGTTCATCTCTGTTCAAGATCGGAGCTGATAGATCGGACATCTCGTTATTTGGCGTGGCTGGCGACTACCGGATCGTTGTTTTTGGCGATCGAATTTGTCAGTTCAGCGGCGGTGACTGAGGCAGTGCCTTTTTTCATTACGACGATACCGCCGGCGTGATTGGCGATCTTTGCCGCATCCGCAAAGCTCATCCCCGATGCAAGTCCCAAAGTATAAGCGGCAATAACGGTGTCGCCGGCACCAGTAACATCGACCGGCTCCGCTCCTCCGACGGCGTCGATCTGGAGCGGCGACTGACCGTTTTCAAAAAGCTGCACGCCGCGATTGCCGTTTGTCACGAGCAAAGACTTGAGGCCGAGCCGCTCGCACAGGGGCCCGCAATCATCCGTCGCAAAATCTTCGCCAAGGATCTGCGCGACCTCGTCACTGTTTGGCGTGGCGCTGGTTGCACCGCTAAAACTTTCGAGTCTAAAACGCGAATCGACGACCAGCGGAATACCGCGTTGCTGCGATATCGCCAGAGCGTCGGCAAAGATCTCAGGAAACACTGCACCGTAATTGTAGTCCGAGATGATGATCGCATCCGCATCGAGACCAGCAGCGGCAAGTGCGTCACGCAGTTTTTGCTTCGTCTCGGCATCGAGGTCCGGCGAGGCTTCGTAGTCGATGCGTATGACCTGTTGGCGTGCGGCGTAATGCTGGCCGGCAAGCACTCTTACCTTGGTCGTTGTGGTCAGCGACGCATCAGTAACGATATTGTCGGTAGCGATACCGGACTGTCGCAGGGCATCGAGCAACAGTCCGCCGTTCGCATCTTTCCCCGCAAGCCCGATCAGCACAGGCCTTCCGCCCAACGACGCCACATTTACCGCTGCATTTGCAGCCGATCCAGGCACGGTCTTGGTCGTGTCATGACGCAGGATAAAGACCGGGGCCTCACGCGAGACGCGCGAGATCGTGCCGTTTAGGAACTGATCCGCAACGAGGTCGCCGATGATGACGACGGTCTTGTGCGGAAAGGTTTCGTTAATAACGTTTGTTAGATCGGCCATTTGCGATACTCAAAAGCTACTATAATTCCCCGCAGGAAACAAAAATGGCCGGAGCATTAAGCCCCAACCATTTAAGATCTAGTTTTATTATCGACTAGCGCGTGTCGTAACTGGCGATAGGATAATCGCCCGCGACGCCCCATGCAAAAGTCGACTGGGTCATGGTCAGAGCATTCATCACCGTGAATGTCTGGGTCGCATTGCTCCACACCGCGAGATCTGTGCGGTTATCACCGTCGTAATCGTTCTGCGCGTTATACGAGGTGCCGGTAATGCCGAGATCTACAACGAGTGCCGTTGTGTCCGAGCTGCGTCGGATGAGCCAAGTTAGCGGATCGGTCTGCAGCTTACCCTCACGGAGCACTGCGTAATCTGTTTTGTTGTCACCGTCATAGTCACCCGGGACTATCAGGTCACCGTTGATCCCCCAACTAACAGTCTCCTGCAACCCCGTCGTGCTCAGTTTAGTGATAAATGTTGTGAGCCCTGTTGCGGTGGCGGCCGGACGACGGACACAAAGGTCAAATTTGGCGTCATTGTCGTAATTGCCCGGGCAGGTCGAATCGCCGACAATTCCCCAATCAGTCGATTCGGTAACATTAGCCGTGGTCACCGGATTTGCCGTACTCTTTCTTATTATCCATGCGATAGCGTTGGTAGTGCTATTCCTGCGAGCAACTGCCAGATCGGTCTTGCCGTCGCCGTCATAATCGCGGGCCACAGGTTCGTCGCCGGTTGCCCCAAAATCTATCGTGACCAGGGCATTCGTGGAGCTATACATGATGTACCACTTATGCTCGGCACTACGCCATACCGCGAGGTCGCCTTTAAGGTCCCCATCATAATCACCGGGTACAAAATAATCCTGCCCGCGTACGCCAAACTGTGTGCTGATCACGCCGCCGTTGCTCAGAGCTATATTCCACTTATTGGTCGCGTGGTTAAACACTGCAAAATCGGCCCTGTTATCATTGTCATAGTCCATCGCAATGCGTAGAGCATTGGCCTGGGGCGACTTTGTTGTGTAGTCGCTTCGTTTAGCAATGCGTTTACCGGGCTGAGCAAAAACAGGCAGCGACAAAATCAGCAATACACCCGCAAAAATAAATATTTTTCTAATCATGAAAACCTTAAATATAAAAATCAACAAATAGTAGATGCCCAGTGCCTTTGAAAGGTTGGTTAATTACCACGTGGAGTGCTTGCTCCCTGCATTACAGTATACGTTTGTCCGCCGATCGTGACGGTGCCCGTCCTAGCCGCTCCTGGGTTGCTGGCGACCAACAAATTTACAGTGCCGGTACCGCTACCAACTTCGCCGCTGGTCACCGTAATCCAAGCCACGTTGCTCTTTACAGCATAGTCGCAATACTGAGCCGCAGGAATATTGATCGCAATATTTGTGCCTCGGCCTCGGACCCTAGCGATATTATTGCCGGGTGTAACAAATGTGCAAACCGTTGGGGTTTGCATCGCTTTAAAGACATTTAACCGACCGCCCGTCCTAACAAGTGTGCTCCAAGCCGGGACGAGGTCAACATTTTTGAGTAGCGACGCCTTTAGCGAAGCAACCGAAAGATCGGGGTGGTATGATGCAAGCAAAGCGACCGCTCCGGTCACATGTGGGGTCGCCATCGAGGTACCGCTGATCGTCGATGTGGCCGAGTTTGATGTATTCCAAGTGCTCAAAATGCTGGTGCCCGGTGCGGCAAGATCTACACTGATCGGCCCATAACAGGAAAAACTTGATTTTGCATCGGTCGATGTCGACGACGCGACCGAAATAATGCTTGGGCTCGTATAAACCGACGGATAAGAACCTGAAGGGTTAGTGTCGTTGTTTACGTTCGAATTCCCGGCCGCAAACACGTTAACGATCCCGGCGGCTCCCATTGCATCGATGCCGTCCTTTGTCGCCTGATCGTAGCCGCAAGCTTCTCCGCAGCCGCCGTAGGAATTGTTTGTCGCACGAATATTAACGCCGCGCAGCTTCATCATCCGGATATAAGCATAGGCATTGACGAGCATTGCCGACGTTGAGTCTCCACCGTTAGGGCTATAGATCTTGATCGGCATTAACTTGACGTTCCAGTTGACCCCAACGACATTGAGAGCATTATTGCCCCTCGCACCGATCGTGCCCGCCGTATGTGTGCCGTGGCCGCCCGCGTCGTCTATTGGATTTGAATCGTTATAAAAAAAGTCCCAGCCGTAGACATCATCCACGAAACCATTACTGTCATCATCGACACTGTTACCCGCGATCTCTCCCGTGTTTATCCAAGCATTTGGGGCTAGGTCTTGGTGCGTATAACGCATTCCCGTATCGATGTCGGCTACAACTATCGACGAGCTGCCGGTAGAGAGATCCCACGCCGCTGGGGCTCCGATCTTGGTCAGGCCATACATGCCGGTGCTCGTAAACTGAGCATCGTTCGGTGTTGCAAGCAGATGGTAATAGAAATTCGGCTGGACGTGATCGACACCTGACAACAGCTCATAGCCCGAGATAGCACTCTCGACGCTCATCCCCTCGGGCAGCTTTACACGCTGCCAATTGTTGTCGCCAAGCGTCTCGACAGCCTCGGCGCCCATAATACTGTTGATGCTGCGGGCAAAGTTTGACTCACCGCCGTCCTTAAATTTAACAAGCAGTTCGCCCGGTACGTAGGGCAGTTTATTCTCAACGGGCGCGCCTTTTACGCTGCGTTGTCCAGTGATCGAACCGATCAGGATCAGCGACAAGAGTACCGTCGATACGAGTAACCATTTTGAAAATATTTGTCGACGCATAACAACACCCGCTACATTAAAAAGAAGAAAAATGGGGCGGCTAGTGGGGCTCGAACCCACGACCTCCTGAACCACAATCAGGCGTTCTAACCAACTGAACTATAGCCGCCGTAAACAATGGAAAATGGATAGTGGAAAATGAAAAATTCGGAAGGGTTTTTGGCTCTTACATTTTCCATTTTCAGTTTTCCATTCTCAATTTTCAAATGGTACCCCCGGCACGGCTCGAACGTGCGACCTACGGCTTAGAAGGCCGTCGCTCTATCCAACTGAGCTACGGGAGCACATAAAAAGAGCAACTTATGATTTTAAGGTGCGCCGTGCTGTTAAGTCAACTTTTAGGCCGCTGTAGCGCGTTTTTCATTGACCTTTGCGAGCATTTGCTCAAACACCTCGTACAGGTCCAATTCGCTCGTATCGATAACGATCGCATCATCAGAGATGGTCAGCGGCGAATCTTCGCGTGAAACGTCGCGTTCGTCACGCTCATTGATCTCGGCGAGCGTCTGCTCATACGTCGAAATGCGCCCTTTTGTCTGATCTTCGGTATGACGGCGGCGGGCACGTGCCTCGGGCTTTGCCGTCAGGAAAAATTTGATGTCGGCGTGCGGAAAAACGATGCTACCAATGTCCCGTCCCTCAAGCACACAGCCGTTTGGCGCCGAATTGCCGATGATCCGCTGATGCTCGACCATGATCCGGCGAACCTCCGAGATGGTCGAAACGACCGATGCCGATTGTGCCGCATCCATTGTGCGAATATCGACCGATACGTCTTCACCGTCGAGCATTACCTTCATCGCATCAGGCTCGCCGACGAGATCTATTTCAGAATTCTCTGCAATATCAGCGATCCGATCAATGTCGCGAAAGGGAACTCCGGCCCGCGTCACGGCCAACGCGACCGCACGATACATCGCACCGGTGTCGAGATAGAGCAGGTTCAGTTTTTTGGCAAGCATCTTGCCGAGCGTCGATTTGCCCGCTCCGCTTGGGCCGTCAATGGCGATTATCATTGTTTGGAGTACCGTGTTTGGAGTCCCGGCTTAAGCCGGCTTTTTACTCGCAAGAGCCAACTAAAGTTGGTACTCCAAACTAGATAGTTTTCTTTACCTTGGGAGGTAGTTTATCAAAAACGAGTTGGTATGACTTCTCAATGAGTGCTTTTAGTTCGTCCGGCGTAACTGCATTGAGATCCGCAATTCGCACCCATTTATAGCGGCCAACATACGCCGCCGGGTCAATTCCCGGACGCTCGATCAGTTCATCAAATCTCTCTGGCGTACATTTCAATGACATCCCGCCACTGCTCGAATCCGCCCCAGTCACACAAAACATCTTCGCCCCAACGCAAAAACACAGATCGGCACCCCACTTGATATCTTCGGTCGCACCGGGGAATGAGAGGCAGTATCTGCTGAGTTGTTCGATGTTCATGAAGGTTCAGTATGTTGGCTATTACGAATAAAATTATCAATGGTGGAAATATCGGTATCCATTCGGCTAAGATCGACTACCGTGCGCTTTAACATTGCTTTAGACATTTTAGAACTATTTGGGTAGTACTGTTCGATATTACGAATTTTAAGGACAAGCATGTCAGATTCGATACCTATTTCCTTTACATCTTTCCAGTGGATTTTTGTTTGGTGAATGTACGTCCAAATGCCTTCGTGGTCAATTACTAGTCTTTTCGCCGGTCTGAAAGCTGGCCAAAAGAAGAGAATACTCCCCAAAACAAAACATCCAGCCAGACCTAGGCCAAGAGTGTTCAAGCTGCCGTAAAAAACAGCGAAGAATAGGAAGAAGGCACCCGTAACTAAACACGCAATTGCCCAAAAGAGGTTTTTTGTGGGAGATTCATTTACTTCGAGGCGACCCATTGTTACCTCAAGCGATTTTTCAACACTGAAATAATCTAAGGGCGAATTCGACGCCCAAAAATCGCGCTCTTTATCTTCACTTTTAAACCTTGGAATCTCTTTCACAATCTTTGTAAAACTACCTGTTCCTACGGTTCATTCAGAGCCGAAATTATCCTGATTTCTATACAAATGCAAGGCTTTTGACATCAGTTCCGGTGACAAATTTCTGAAATAGCCTGGATAGTTTTCCCGATCTCATCGCTCGTCACATCCAAATGCGTCACCATCCGTATCAAGTTGCCAAAACCTATCGCGAGAATGCCGGCATCTTTTAACGCCGCGACGATCTCTGTCGATGTTTTACCAGTGCCGGAAACGTCGAAGATGACGATGTTTGTTACGACTTTATCGACATCGATGGTGATGCCATTGATACCTGCAAGCCCTTTCGCCAACGCACGGGCGTTTGCATGATCTTCGTGCAATCGCTTCGGCCCTTCGTCGAGAGCGATCAATCCCGCCGCCGCTAGGATGCCGATCTGCCGCATACCGCCGCCGAGTCGTTTTCGCCAGATGCGGGACTCGGCGATGAATTCTTTTGTTCCAAGTAAAAGAGATCCGGCGGGAGCACCGAGCCCTTTTGACAGCGTAAACATCACCGAATCGCAACCCCGCGTCAAATCGGCGACCGATTCGTCCAACGCCATCGACGCATTAAATATTCGTGCTCCGTCCATATGAACGGGCAGGCCAATAGCGTGCGTTCTATCGCAAATATGGGCACACGCCGCCGCCGTCATCACGCTGCCGCCAGCGAAATTATGTGTGTTTTCGAGGCAAACTAATCCGGTCGCGGCTTGGAAATATGGCGGGTCGATCTTTAGAGCGGGCTCGATCTCGTCCCAAGTCAGATGTCCCGAACCGTCTTCGCTTTGTACCGCTCGAATGGTCACACCCGAAATGACCGCCGCCGCTCCGAGTTCGTAATTCAGAATATGCCCGCGGTCCTCGGTGATGATCTCTTGCCCCGGTTTTGTGTGAACCTTGACCGCCATCTCGTTGCCCATGCAGCCTGTCGGCACCCACAAAGCAGCCTCTTTTTCAAACACCTCGCACGCACGTTCCTGCAAACGATTGACCGTCGGGTCATCTCCAAAAACGTCATCGCCGACCTCAGCCGCGGCCATCGCGGCACGCATTTTGTCGGACGGTTTCGTAACTGTATCGCTGCGTAGATCGATCATGAAGATAGTGAACAGTGAACAGTGAAAAGTGAACGGTTTTCCCGCATCATGAGGGCTCCCACGTTAATTGCTCGACGGGCCACTGACCGCACGTTCCTCCAGCCTGATACGCACTTTCGAGGAACGCAACAACCTCGGATCGAGGATCATTAGCCTGTCTAACGTCATCGTACATCAACAAAGCCATGCCGCCGTCGGGGGTCCAGAAAGCGGCGTCGGGTTGGAGCGGCTCGTTTTCCAATCCGTCGGGTTTGGGAGCCGTGTATGAGTAAAACGCCGGGGCGGCGACGCTGTTTTCTTTGTCGTCGCCAAACCAAAATCCAAAGCTGATGACCTCGTGCGAATAGGCTTCGCGGGTGACCATGTTGGCTCCGTCGATCGGCGGTGCGGTTTTGCCTGAGAACCGCGTTAACGCCAGATCAAAACTGTGCCAGAAAAGATGAACGGGCGTAGATTTGCCCGTAAAGCGGCCGCGAAATTCCTCGAAAATGTCATCGACAGCGACCAGCACTTGATGGGCACGCTCGATGTATTCCTTGTCGTAGCTTTTGTTGTCGTGGTCTTCGGCAAACGGCGTGGTCGAGGGGGCTTCGTAAGGATCGGCCTTGATCTCTGGCCGGAGGCCGAGCTTTGCAAGATTTGAAAACAGGCTCGCGTAAAAATCGGCGACCGACAGCCCGTCATACAAAGCAAAATCTTCGTAACGGCCGTCGCTCATTTTGATCTTTAGAACATGCTCGTGAAAGTCGAATTCGATCTCAAAACTGCCGCCCGCATTTGGCATCGCCCGAGTCGTTAGTCCCCGAGGGCTGACATACAACGGCACATGCCACCAATGATTGATACGCGGATGCGTTTTGAGACGGATCTTGCCCACGATCTGCAGATACAGATGCAGCGTGTTTTTGGTCGCACGCCAGGCGTCTAGGGGTATGTCCAGAAA
>JBGTII010000069.1:0-7900 GCA_041745735.1 Pyrinomonadaceae bacterium
TCAGGAAACGACCGCTCAGAAAAAACGCCCAAAAACCCCTGTTGTCGAGGCAAAACCCGTCCCGCCGCAGATATCGTACACGGTTTCGATGTCAAAACCGTGGACGCACCTGCTCGAGGTCGAGATGCGCGTCCAGTGGTCGCAAATGCCCGATAAAACCGAGATCAAAATGCCCGTCTGGACGCCCGGCAGCTATCTGATCCGCGAATACGCCCGCCACGTGCAAAGCTTCAGCGTCAAAAACACCGCAGGCGCCGATCTCGGCTGGCGGAAAGTTAATAAGAACACTTGGGCTGTCGATAGCAAGGGCACGGGCCAGTTCGTCGTCAAGTATAAGGTCTATTCCAATGAGCTAACCGTGCGAACGAACGAGCTAAACGACGAACACGCGTTTTGGAACAACACGGCGACGCTGATGTATGTAAAGGACCAGCTAAAAACGCCGAGCACCGTCACGGTCAATCCGTACGGTAATTGGAAAATTGCCACCGGATTGCCAAAGGTTGCGGGTCAAACCAATACGTTTCGTGCCGAAAATTTTGACATCCTATACGACGCCCCGTTCGAGGTCAGCAATTTTAACGAGATCAGCTTTG
Organism: Pyrinomonadaceae bacterium; assembly: GCA_041745735.1. Classification (GTDB taxonomy): domain Bacteria; phylum Acidobacteriota; class Blastocatellia; order Pyrinomonadales; family Pyrinomonadaceae; genus OLB17. Next base: position 597 of record JBGTII010000069.1, read on the forward strand.
ACGTGCAGGGCAAACCGCACCGTATCGTTTTCACCGGCGAGGGCAACTATGACATGAAACGATGTGCTGCCGATTTTGCCAAGATCGCTGAGGAAAGCTACAAAATATTCGGCGAGCTGCCGTTTGACGATTACACATTTATCGTCAACCTGCGTGGCGGAGGCGGTTTGGAGCATCTCAACTCGACCGCTCTGCAGGTAAATCGTTTCGGTTTTAAACCCGATTCGCGTTACAAGAATTTTCTAGGGCTTGTCGCACATGAATATTTTCACGCCTTTAACGTAAAGCGTATCCGCCCCGACGCTCTCGGTCCGTTCGACTACGAAAACGAAAATTACACCCGGTTGCTCTGGGTCGCCGAGGGCAACACGGAATATTACTCAAACCTCCTGCTGCTCCGCGCCGGTCTGATCACCGACAAGGAATATCTGCAGGGCCGCGCGGCGGGCATCCAGCAATTGCAGGAAAGGCCAGGCCGTTTTGAGACGAGCCTCGAAGACGCGAGCTTTGACGCGTGGATCAAGTATTACCGTCAGGACGAAAACTCAGTAAACAATCAGATCTCTTATTACGACAAAGGCGAGATCGTCACGATGATGCTCGATATCGCCATCCGCAGTGCGACCGGCGGTGCCAAATCACTCGACGACGTGATGCGGCTCTTGTACGTCGAGTTTTACAAAAAGGATAAAAATTTTACCCCGGCTGATTTTCAAAAGGCGTCGGAAACGATCGCCGGCAAGAGTCTCGACGATTTTTTTGCAAAGTATGTTCGAGGCAAAGAGGAGATAGATTTTGACGGCATCGTCAGCGGCATCGGGCTTACTCTAAAGGGCACAGAAAACAACGCAAAACGAGCCTATCTCGGGGCCGACCTAGCCGAGGCCAACGGCGTATTGACCATCCGCTCGATCTCTGCCGGAACCCCGGCATACGAACAGGGCCTTAATACCGGCGACCAGATCGTCGCCGTCGACGGCTATCGTGCGTCACAAACGTTTCTAACTAGCTACATCGGCGAACGCAAACCCGGCGACACCATCAAGCTGACCATCTTTCGCTTTGACCGCATGCGCGATGTCCCATTCAAACTCGGCAGCAACAATCGAAAAGATTACTCTTTCGGCGGCGTCGCCGAACCGACCGAGCTACAGAAAAAGCTCTATCGCGATTACCTCAACGCTGATTTGTAGATGAAATTCAACGGTAGTTCAAGGTCGGGCTTTCGTCGGGCCTTTTTTCTTGGTTCACCTTGGTCCATCTTGGTCCACCTGGTCCGGACCGGACCAAAAGCCGACCTTATTGACAGTAAATTTGCTGCTCGCTATGATTCATTCATGCGAATAGGCACCTTTGTCTTATTGATTTGTATCACGTTTCTCGGTTTTGGCTGCGGGAATAACATTTTTCAGTCACAGCCGTCGGCTTCGACGGCGCTGCGTGAAGTGCCGGCCGTTCGACTCAATTTCAGGTACGAGGGCGATGTCCCGGCTCCGACTTTGGACGCCGCCAAAGCCCCAGCCGAAGAACGTAACGAAGCGATCCAGGCAGATTTTGACACCAACCGTCCGCTCGAGATACTCGACCGCACCATCGCCGCCCCTAATAAAAAGCACGTCGCGGCTATCTATCACCGCGTCACAGATATGCAGGCCGAATACCGGCTAGATATGTATCTGGCCGACGGCAAGCTGTTAAAAAAGCTGACATCCGATGCGATGGCCGTCCATTTTCCCGACACCATCGTTTGGTCGCCGGATTCGAATTCGTTGGCGTTTGTCGCAATGGTCCGTGCCGGTCTCGGAGTGGTACCTGGAGCTCCGACAGCTTCACCTGCGGCAAACACCAATTCAAACACGGCTGCGAATACCGCCGCACCGGTCGATGCCAACACCAATACCGAAACAAATACCAACACCACCATACCCGAAGCGACACCGGCAACTACCCCGACGCCGCCAGCACCGACGGGTATTCTGACCTTTCGCACCGAGCAGATCTACATTTGCAATGCCGATGGCAGCGGCGTCAAAGCTGTCACTGAAAACGAAGGGCTGATCTATTTTTACTACGCCTGGTCGCCGGACAGCACAATGCTCGCTGCACTCGCGGCGACCTCGCGTGAGTGGAAATATCTCGATATCTCCGCCGCCAGCAAAGGCGAATCGTTGATACCGCAAGGCCGTCCGCGAATCATCGAAAAGAACGGTCGCGAACGCCGTCTCGACGACAACATGACCGCCGTCCGGCCAGTCTGGTCGCCCGATTCGGCCAAGGTCGCGGCCGCATTTGGCAGCCAGATCAGGCTCTACGACGCAAATGGCACAAACCCGACACAAGCGGCTATCCCCTTGCGAAACCAATTACTTATCTCATCGCAGGCGTACGACCGCGAACAGACGCGGCAAACACAGGCGGCCAATACCGACGCGAACGCGAACACTCAGCCGGCCAGTCCCGAACAGCCGCTCTCGACGCTTCCGGATGAGAAGCTGCTGGTTTCGTTTAACCCAATTGTCGAGCTCGTTTGGACCGCCGAGGACCTGCTCTATCTAAAAACGGCTTACATCCGCCGGATGAAAAATGAGGCCGACAGCGTGATGAGCTTTGCCCGCTGGCACCGCCTCGCACTAACAACACAGCCAACCGGCCCTGTACGATAAAATATATGAGATATGAGTCTATCGCCGATATCTATTCGGCAAACGAGAAGTTTCGTGGAGAGTTCTTAAATACCGTAACCGCCATCCAACCCGACGAAGCGACCGCTCTGCCGGACGGTGAAAAATGGTCGATCCAGCAGATCGTCGAGCATGTCTCCATAGTAGATGCCGGTGTCGCGGGGCTTTGTGCGAAGATGCTCGACAAGGCAAAGGTTGACGGGAAACCGTCCGACGGCAGCTTTGCGCTGTCCGAGAGTTTTGTATCCCAGGCCGCGGGTATCGCGCAAAACAAGCTCGAGGCACCCGACCGCGTCCACCCGACGGGCGAAGTCTCTATTGCGGAATCGCTTGAAAGGCTGGCTGTAACTGTTTCGACAATCGATGCTCTACAAAACGAGCTTGTCCAATACGATCTTTCTGAGCATACATTTCCGCATCCGTATTTTGGTCAGCTCAATTCCGGCGAGTGGTTGGTTGTTTTGGGCCTGCACCAAAATCGCCACCGTCAACAGATCGAAAATTTGTTGGGAAAGATCCGGCTATAAAAAAGGCCCGGCTGAAAGGAGGGTGATCCAGCCGGGCTAACTCTTCAAACAAACTATAATTGCGAACACTGTCGGTATGTCTGAAGACATATTTATGATGAAGCCGTATGCCCGGTCGTTGCTAATAATAATGCGCTTTTCTCTCCCCGTGAGTCCGGCTGTTTTGCTATCTTAATCGCCACCGTCTGTGATAACATTTCGTGTTCGAACATATAAGGAAATCTTGATGCGGCTGAGTTTTCGCAGGGCATCTAATCGATAGATCATGGACAAATTTTTGGTTCGCGGCGGCAATCCGCTGAGAGGAAAGATCGAGATCGGCGGGGCAAAAAATTCCGCTCTGCCGTGCCTTGCCGCGACGCTACTTTCGGCTGAGACCGTCACGCTCCACAACGTACCGTACGTCAAGGACCTCATCACCCAACGCCGTCTGCTCGAGGATCTCGGTGCGACCGTGCTAACGCCTGAGTTGCGAACGCATAAGGTCACCGCCAACAATATCCAGACATTTGAGGCTCCGTATGAGCTTGTAAAAACGATGCGCGCGAGCGTGCTTGCATTGGGGCCGCTGCTTGGGCGTTTTGGCCAGGCAAAGGTGAGTTTGCCCGGCGGATGTGCTATTGGTACACGGCCCATCGACCTGCATCTCAAGGCTTTTGAACAGCTCGGGGCCGTCGTTTCGCTTGAGTCGGGCGATGTCGTCGCCCGCGCACCGAAAGGGCGTTTGATCGGCAACACTATCCATTTCGAAAAGGTGACCGTCACAGGTACAGAAAACGTGATGATGGCCGCCGCTCTCGCTAAGGGCAAAACCATCATCCAAAACGCCGCTCAGGAACCAGAGATCGACGATCTCGCTGAGTTGATGAACAAAATGGGCGCCCGTATTAAAGGTGCGGGAACATCCGTCATCGAGATCGAGGGTGTTGAGGCACTCGGTTCAGCCGAGCATACTATCATTCCTGACCGTATCGAGACCGGCACGTTTATCGTCGCGGCAGCGATCACGGGCGGCGAGATCGAGATCAAAAGCTGCGTCCCCGAACACATCACCGCCGTTATCAAGAAACTGCGTGAGGTCGGCGTCGAGATCGAGGAGCTTAATCAAAGCACCCTGCTCGTCCGTGCAAGCGCAAGCGGCCTTCGCTCAAAAGATATGACGACCGAGCCGCACCCTGATTTTCCGACCGATATGCAGGCTCAGTATATGGCCCTGATGACACAGGCAGAGGGCGAATCAAAGATCACGGAGACCATCTTTGAGAACCGTTTCATGCACGCATCTGAGTTGATCCGTATGGGTGCCGATATTAATATCTCTGGCAACACAGCCGTCGTCAAAGGCAAGAGCAAGCTGATGGGTGCACCGATCATCGCCTCAGACCTGCGTGCTTCGGCGTCGCTCGTGCTCGCCGCCGTCGCGGCCGAGGGCGAAACAACCATCGACCGCGTCTATCACATCGACCGCGGCTATGAGACCATCGTTCGTAAATTTCGCTCGCTTGGCGCCGATATCGAGCGGATCACCGAGAGCGTCACCGACGAACAGGCCAGCGAAGCCGCCAAATAATCCCCTATATGAGCGCCGAAGATTGTATATTCTGCAAGATCGCCGATGGCCGTATCCCATCGCCGAAAGTTTTTGAGGACGACATCTGCGTGGCGTTCAACGACCTCAGCCCGCAAGCTCCGACACATATCCTCATCATCCCCCGCGAACATATTGATTCGATGGATAAAACTGGCGACCAACACGAGGCCAAGCTCGGGCATCTATTGTTGACGGCGGCTGAGATCGCTCGTGACCGGGGCTTTGCTGAGGACGGATATCGCGTCGTAATAAATACGAACTCCGACGGAGGCCAGACCGTATTTCATTTGCATGTGCATCTGCTCGCCGGACGGGCGTTTGTGTTTCCGCCGGGGTAAAATTTATCGATAGATAGTTGGTTAGGTTGTATGAAGCAAGTTTTTACAATTGTTGTTCTGTCATTGTTCTTGTCGTTGAGTTTTGGCTGCTCGGAAAATACCGCGAATATCGAGGCTAATAATGTCACTGTAGAGGCAGAATCGCCCTTCGTAAATATCACCGATCCTGCGACGGCACTCGCGGAGGGCGACCGGCTCTTTGACGAGAACCAGACCGAGATGGCCATCCAGGCGTATCAACAGGCCATCAAACTCAACCCCGATCTCGCCGATGGGCATTTTAAGCTCGGCATCGCTTACGCATTACTCGAAATGCAGATGGAGCAAGAGGGCAAGGTAGCCGACACCGTTGATTCCAAGGGCAAGACGCGTTCGCAGAAAGCATTTGAGAAGGCCGTCGACGCGTACAAAAAATGGATCGCCGCCAACCCTAACGACGACGTTGCCCACTACAACCTCGCCCGGACGTACAACAAGCTCAACAAGGACGAAGAGGCCGAGAAGGAATTTCGTCAGGCTGTGAAACTCAAACCTGATGACAGTGAATATCAGACCGAACTCGGCTCGATCCTCATCAAACTCGCCCAATACCGCGAGGCGATCGCTCCACTTAAAAAGGCCGTCGAACTTGACGCCGGCAACGAACGCGCTGCCAGCCTGCTCGAGGACGCCGAGGCCGGCCGCCAGCGTATCGACTATGTCGGAAAAAACACTAATGCTAACCGCCCGAGTTCAAATTCATCGGCCAATGCGAACGCAAATTCGGCTTCGAATACCAGCACCAACTCTTCGCTAAAACCGCCGCCTGCCAACACAGTCAAGCCCCCAAAACCCGAGGAAACGCCGCCGGGGACGGACAAAAACAAAAAAAGAGGCACCTAGGTTAGGTAATTACAGATTCCTTCCAACTGTGGTTCAAAAATACACATCTCCCAATAGAAGTGTGTCAACTTGACATTCGGTTGGCCTCGTCGCAAATTAGCTAAGGTTAGCTATTTTCTTTAAGGTCAGTATCTTATGAAGTTGAATCCGGATGACAGCCCGTCGCTTTCTCTCGAACGCAAAGTAAGCATGCATGAGGCCCGCGAGGCGATCATCGACCGCTTGGCGCGCGACCTGCCGACGAGTATTGATCTCGAACGCTTTCTAAACGTCGTCGTTTCCGAGATCGGCCGTATGCTCCACGCCGACCGCTGCGATCTGCTCCAGCTTTCTGAGGGCCAAGATCTGGTCATTAGCCACGAGTGGCGAAAAGACAAGTCCGTCCCAAAAAGCCAAGGCACGACCATCCCATTTGACGCCGCTAAGCTCGGCGAACGCCTCGATATCACAAAGCCCATCCGCATCAACGACACGTCGAAGACCAAAGACGCGACGCTCAAATTTTTTGCAAAAGCCCTGGAGACCCGCTCGCTGTTGATCATCCCGATCATCCAAAACGACCGGGTGCTCGGCCTGTTGGGCCTGCACGACACACACGAGGCCCGCGTCTGGCTTGACGAAGAGGTCGCCTTTCTCGAATCGATCGCCCGCCAGATGGCCATCGGTTATCAGTACACGAGTCTTTACGTAAATCAGGAGCAGGAATCGCGACGTACCAATGCCCTGCTCGAGATCGCAAATACGCTAAATTCGCACTCGGATTTCAAAGATGTTTCCGAGCGCGTCGTTGAGCGGGCGATCGGACTTGTCGGTGCGGATTACGGTGCTCTCGGTGTGCTCGACCAATCGGGGAAACGCATCTCGCTCGAAACTTTCAAATCTGCCGAGGGCATAAAGCTCGGCAAGATGCTCAAGATGTTTGAGCAATACGACAAAGGCGTCGATCTTGATACATTCACAGCTCTCAGCGATCTGTTGCGTGACGGCAAGACGCTGCGGCTCGTGGATTCGCAGCTACCGTTTGCGATACGCCTGTTTTTTAACACACAGCTTCGCGGCAAAGCCGCTCTCGTTGCTCCGGTACATGTTGCGGGCAAGGCGTTCGGGCTGCTTGGATTTGTATGGAGTAAGGAAAGTAAATTCGAGGATCACGATATCGCGTTGATCGAAGGCATCGCCGACCAGATCGGTACCGCGCTCGAACGCGACCAGCTTTCGACCGAGGTCATGCGGCTCAAGAGCGAGCTGCACCAGCGCCAGAGCGAACTGGTCGGCCAGGCACCCG
>JBGTII010000070.1:0-13488 GCA_041745735.1 Pyrinomonadaceae bacterium
CTTGACCAAAGAAGAAGGCGGACGACACACACCGTTCTTCACAGGTTACCGCCCGCAGTTCTACTTTAGAACAACGGACGTAACAGGTGTCGCAGACCTGCCGGCAGGAGTCGAAATGGTCATGCCGGGAGACAACATCCAGATGGAGATCACGCTTATCGCACCGATCGCCATGGAAAAAGGCCTCCGCTTCGCCATCCGCGAAGGCGGTAGAACGGTCGGAGCCGGTACGGTTTCGGATATTGTGGAATAGCAGTCGGCAGTCAGCAGTCAGCGATCAGTAAAATCCGATCGTTTTGACTAATTGCTGATCGCTGAACGCTGAATGCTTTAAGAGGATTTATGCCAAGAGATAACATTATTTTGCAGTGCACTGAGTGCAAAGAGCGCAATTACGTAACGACGAAGAATAAAAAGAACACGCCTAACAGGCTTGAGCTTAAAAAGTTTTGCCGTCGCTGCCGTTGCCATCAGCTGCATAAAGAAAACAAGTAGTTGATTGTGGAGAGTTGATGGTGGAAAGTGGCAGAGTTTTCTACCACTTTCCACTTTCCACTCTAAACTTTGCACTAATATTCAGGGGTATGGTGTCAATGGTTAGCATGGAGGTCTCCAAAACCTTAGGTCCGGGTTCGAGTCCTGGTACCCCTGCCAGTTAGATAGGAGAGAAGAAGTGTCAGAGATGGTCACGCCCGGTGAGGGTAAACATAAAGAGGGGATCGGCGAGTTTGTAAAAAAGACCCGCAGCGAACTCGATAAAACAACATTTCCATCGTCGAACGATGTTAAGAATACGACGATCATCGTGATCATCGCCGTTCTCTTCTTCGCGACATACTTGTTTCTGGTCGATCAGGGATGGGTGTACATTTTGCAGGGCTTAACGTGGCTGGTGAATAAAATCGCCGGAGCGTGAGTTTAGGATAAAAGGGATATTTGAACATGAAGCAGTGGTATTTTATCCACACATATTCGGGTCACGAGAACAAGGTTGTCGAGAGCCTGAATGCGCGCATTCGCGACATGGAGCTGGCCGAACAGATAACCGGCGTTTTGCTCCCGAAAGAAAAGGTCGTCGAGATGCGCGGCAATAAAGAGTATGTTTCCGAGCGGATGTTTTATCCCGGATACGTACTCGTCGAGATCGAGTGCGGCGATACCGGAAAGCCGCCTGATAATGTTTTTCACGCGATCAAATCGACGCCAAAGGTGACAGGTTTCTTGGGTGGCAAGATGCCGACCCCACTGTCACAGGCTGAGGTCGATCAGATCGTGCATAACATTGAGGTCGCGACCGAAAAGCCGAAACCAAAGTTTACCTACACGGTCGGCGAGGTCGTCAGGATCAAGTCGGGGCCGTTCGCAAGCTTTACCGGCAAGGTCGAAGAGGTCAACGAAGACAAATCGACACTCAAGGTCTCGATCACCATTTTTGGCCGTTCGACACCGTACGAGCTGACGTTTTTAGAAGTAGAAAAAGTTACGTTTGCAGAAGAAGAATAAATGAGGACATTCCCAGCGTAAGCGGGATCGTTAATCGAAAACAGTTATGGCTAAGAAGATAGAAGGTTACATTAAGTTGCAGATCCCGGCCGGTAAGGCCAATCCGGCACCGCCGATCGGCCCCGCGTTGGGTCAGCACGGCGTTAACATCATGGAGTTTTGCAAGGCGTTCAACGCCAAAACGCAAAACGACGACCCGGATATGAAGATCCCGGTCGTGATCACAGTTTACGCGGATCGTTCGTTCACATTTGAAACGAAAACCCCGCCGGCGGCCGACCTTTTGAGAAAGGCTTCGGGAATCGCCAAAGGTTCGGGCAAAGCTAATCGTGAAAAGGTCGGCAGCATCAAACGCTCCCAGATCGAAGAGATCGCCAAAAAGAAAATGGTCGATCTCAACACGACCGACCTCGCCGCCGCAATGCGGACGATCGAGGGAACGGCTAAGTCGATGGGTTTGACAATTGAGTAACAGGTGAAAGGTAACAGGTGACAGGTTTCTTTCCTGTCACCGTTTACTCGTAACTTGTCACTAGGGAGGGAACTGACCGTTCCCGTTAATACCTGGAGGTAAAATGAAAAGAGGAAAGAAATACTTGGCGGCTCTGGAAAAGATCGAGCCGCACAAGAAGCACACACTTGAAGAAGCGGTCTCTAAATTAAAAGAGGTCGCGTTTGCAAAGTTTGACGAAACCGTCGAACTGACGATGTGGCTGGGCGTCGATCCGCGTAAAGCAGATCAGCTTGTTCGCGGCACCATCGTATTGCCACACGGTCTGGGCGGCGCCGATAAAAAGGTCGTTGTCATCGCTCAGGGCGACAAGATCAAAGAAGCCGAAGCGGCCGGAGCCGATCTCGCAGGTGGCGATGAGCTCGTCGAAAAGATCAAAGGCGGCTGGCTCGAATTTGATGCTCTGATCGCTACGCCCGATATGATGGGCAAGGTCGGACAGCTTGGTAAGGTTCTCGGTCCTCGAGGCCTGATGCCAAATCCAAAAACAGGAACGGTCACGATGGATGTTAAAACCGCCATCGAAGAGACCAAGGCCGGTAAGGTCGAATATCGCGTCGACAAGACGGGCGTTATTCACTCGCCGGTCGGCAAAGTGTCTTTTGACGATGCTAAATTGGCCGAAAATACCAAGGTCCTGATAACCGCCGTGATGAAGGCAAAACCGGCGACCACTAAAGGCCGTTACCTAAAGAAAATTAACTTAGCCGCAACGATGAGCCCGGGCGTATTGCTCGATGAGCTTTCGTACGCATAAGTGAGGAGCGAGTAAAGAAATGAAATCAAGAGAAACTAAACAAACAGATCTAACCGCCCTCACCGAATCGCTGCAAAATTCTACGTCCGCAATGGTCGTCAGCTTTTCGGGAGTGACGGTCCAAAAGGACCAGGAATTTCGCAACTCTCTGCGCGAAGCAGGTGCGAAATACGAAGTTGTAAAAAACACGCTGGCACGTATCGCCGTTAAGGGAACGCAGTTTGAAGATGCAAGTGAGCATTTCAAAGGCGTGACCGCGATCGCGTGGACAGAAAATGATCCGGTCGTTCTTTCGAAAGCAATTTCGAAATTCATGAAAGACAATGCCGAGACGTACACCTTTAAAACGGGTGTCGTCGATGGCAAGCTGGTCAACCTTACACAACTGACGACGATCGCCAATCTGCCGAGCAAAGAAGAGCTTATTTCCAAGCTCATGTGGGTGCTCAACAGCGGTGCACAGCGTCTGGTCACGGTCATCAATGCCGTGCCGCGTGATCTCACCATTGTTATTGATCAGATCGGTAAACAAGAAGGCCGTGCGGCGGGAACACCTGCCGCCGAAGCTGCTCCGGCTGCTGAAGTAAAAGCAGACGAACCGGCGGCTGCACCTGCGGTCGAAGAAGCTGCTTCCGCTGAAGCGGAAGTTGCCGAAGCACCGGCTGCGGAAGAAACGCCGGCAGTTGAGGCTGCGGCTGAAGAATCAGTCGAAGCCGCTGCGGACGAAGCGCCGGCAGAAGAAGTTGTGGAAGAAGCCCCCGAAGCAGAAGCTGAGGAAAAGGCTGAATAATAAAGTTTTTTTGATCTCGAATTTGAGATCTTAGAAAGCCGTACCAAGGAAAACGGGCCGAGTGATTTGTCAGGTCACAGGCTTCGGACAATTAAGAAAGGTGATGCAACCCGTTCTTTTCATGTCCCTGGGTTCTAGCGGCAAAAACAACCGTTCGTGGTTCGTAAAGAGCCCGCGAGCAAGTTATTAACAGAACCCTAAATAGGAGATAGATAAAAGTCATGGCTATTAAAAAAGAAGATGTAGTTGAGTATTTGAAAGGTATGTCGCTTCTCGAAGCGTCTGAATTGGTCAAGGAACTCGAAGAAGTATTCGGCGTTTCGGCGGCCGCTGCGGCCCCAATGATGATGGCTGCAGGTGCCGGTGCGGGTGGCGGAGACGCTGCTCCTGCGGCCGAAGCTAAGGATTCGTTTGACGTACTTTTGCAGTCGGCTGGCGGCAATAAGATCGCTGTCATTAAGGTCGTCCGCGAAGTCGTAGCCGGTCTTGGCCTCAAAGAAGCCAAGGATCTGGTGGACGCTGCACCTAAGACGATCAAAGAAGGCGTCTCGCAGGCTGAGGCTGACGAGATCAAGACCAAGCTGACCGATGCCGGTGCAACCGTCGAGCTCAAATAGTCGATCATATTTGCTGAGACGCTCGTTCATTTGAGCGGGCGCCTCAACATTTGCCTTTATAAAAAGTTATTGTTAAACTAACTGGTTCGAGCTCTATCTATTTTATCTTGAGCGCGATGACCGGTTGGATCGGAAACGCAATTATTGTTTTCGTTTGTTCTAGACGCGAGGCTCTGCGGCCCGCAAAAGTGGAGAGTGGGTGTCTCTTTTCGGCACGCTCGAAAAATTAAGATAGCAGCTATTACTGCTTAGAAAGCGGTCTGGGTAAACTTTGCCCTCGACCGCGTTTGCTGTCTTTATTCGCAGCGATTTTTGCGAGGAGCTTTTTGTTACGGGAATCGTATCAGCAAAGCCCGCGAAAATCAACAGTTTTTTTTTCAGCCCGCTATTAATTATATGATCAACAATCCTCTACAAAATAACTCGAACGGATTAGGACGACGCACAAGCCAGTCACCGAAACGAGTGGATTTTTCTAAGATCTATACGTCAGCACAGATCCCAAATCTGATCGAGGTCCAGCGCGAATCTTATAACCGATTTCTGCAAATGGACCTGATCCCTGAGGAGCGCGACTACATCGGGTTGCAGTCGGTGTTCTCGTCGATCTTTCCGGTATCGGATTTTCGCGAGACGGCGACGCTCGAGTATGTCGAGTATCAGATCGGTAACTGGCAGTGTAAATGCGGCAACCTCGAGGGCCTCGAGCACTTACGTGCAAACTGTAAGAATTGCTCGGCCAAGATCAAGGTTGACCCATTTAACCCCGCCGAAGTGCTTTGTAAAAATTGCGGCACGTTTAACGCCGTCCGTCCAAATCTCTGCAACAACTGCGGTGAGCCGGTCGGCCTCAAGCACAAGCACGATCAGCAAGAGTGTCAGGAACGCGGCATGTCGTATAGCGTCCCGCTCAAGGTCAAGATCCGTCTGACCGTGTATGACAAGGATCCTGAGACTAACGTCTCGACGATCCGCGACATTAAAGAAGAGGATGTGTTCTTTGGCGAGATCCCGCTGATGACTGATAACGGTACCTTTATTATTAATGGTACCGAGCGCGTCATCGTGTCGCAGCTCCATCGTTCGCCCGGCGTTTTCTTTAAGGGCGAGCGCGACGATTATCTCGCAAAGATCATCCCGTACCGCGGTTCGTGGGTCGAATTTGAATACGATCAAAAGGGCATCCTCCACGCACGTCTGGGTAAACGAAAGATCATTGCGACCGTGTTTCTTCGTGCACTCGGCCTGTGGCTCAATCCGCAGATCGATATGAAGACCGTTTCGGATCAGATCCTTGAGGAAGTGGTTAAGAATGCGGAATACCCGGATTCGAACATCCTCGAGTTGTTCTATGTGACGGACGAGATCGTCATCGAAAAGGGCAAGCTTTCCATCAGTGTGAAAGAGAGCGGCGACACGCACCTCGTCGGAATGCGTGCCGAGGACGACATCAAGGATAAGAAAGAGGACGTTGTCCGTAAGGGCAAAAAGGTCACCAAATCAGCGATCGCTGACCTTCGCCGCATGGGCGTGGGCTCGGTTGCTGTTGCGATCGCCGACCTAGAGGGAGCCCATGCGCTCGAAGACGTAGTCAACACCGAGACCGGTGAGGTTATCGTCGAGTCGAATACAGAGATCCCTGCTGGCAAGATACAACAGATCGTCGAAGAAGGCATTTCGAGCGTTAAGGTGTTTTTCCCCAAACGCGACGTTATTGGCGAGATTATCGCCGCGACTTTGAGAAAGGATCCGATCGGTAAGCCGGTCGACGCTCTGCTCGAAATTTACCGCAAGATGCGTCCGGGCGATCCCCCGACCGTTCCGACAGCTTACCGTCTGCTCGAAGGCATGTTCTTTGACACGCGTCGCTTTGACCTGTCACGCGTCGGACGTCTGAAATTTAACATCAAAATGGGCCGTCCGGATTTTGACCGTATCAAAGACCCGCTGCTCGCTCCAACCGATTTTATCGAGGTGGTCAATTATTTGCTCCGTATGAAACGCGACAGCGAAAATTACGGCCAGGACGATATCGATCACTTGGGTAACCGCCGCGTCCGCGCGGTTGGTGAGCTGCTCGAAAATCAGTTTCGCATTGGTCTAGAGCGTATGGAACGCGCGATCAAGGAGAAGATGTCCATTCAACAGGATATGTTCACCACGATGCCGCGTGACCTGGTGAACGCCAAGCCGGTGACGGCTGCGGTCCGCGAATTCTTTGGCTCGTCGCAGCTTTCGCAGTTCATGGATCAAACCAATCCGCTGTCGGAGATCACGCACAAACGCCGCCTGTCGGCGTTGGGACCAGGTGGTCTTTCGCGTGAACGTGCAGGATTTGAGGTTCGCGACGTTCACCCGACGCACTATGGCCGCATCTGCCCGATCGAGACGCCTGAAGGCCCGAACATCGGCCTGATCTCGTCGCTGTCGTGTTTTGCGCGTATCAACGAGTACGGTTTTATCGAGTCGCCTTACCGAAAGGTCGAGGACGGCCGCGTTATCGAATACGTCCGCGTTTTGAACGGCGGCGATACCAAATTCAAACCCGGCGAGCACGTCCCGCTTGAGGACGTCGAGGCCGCTAACAAAAAGATCAAGGACGGCAAACAAGCCGACACCGAGCCGTGGCCGTTTTATCTGACCGCTTGGGAAGAAGATCGCTACATCATCGGCCAGGCAAATATTGAGCTGGACGCCAAGGGCAACATCGTCAATGAGCGTAACGCCGCTCGGCAAAAGGGTGAGTTTATCACCGCTGATCGTGCTGAGACGCAATATATGGACGTTTCGCCGAAACAGCTCGTCTCGGTTGCCGCATCACTTATTCCTTTCCTTGAAAACGATGACGCCAACCGTGCTCTCATGGGATCGAACATGCAACGCCAGTCGGTGCCTCTGCTTTGTGCCGAGTCGCCGTATGTCGGGACCGGTATGGAAAAGATCGCCGCCCGCGATTCGGGTGCGGTGGTCATCGCACGCCGCGACGGCATCGTCGATTTCGTAGACTCTGAGCGCATCATCGTCAAGGCCGACCATCAGGTCGACGGTACGATCTCGCGTGAGGTGACGGCGGATATTTATTCGCTGGTCAAATTTAAGCGTTCTAATCAGAACACTTGTATCAACCAGCGTCCGATCGTCGAGGTCGGCGAGCGTGTGACCAAGGGTCAGGTGATCGCCGACGGGCCTTGTACCGATCGCGGCGAACTCGCACTCGGCCGCAACGTGCTCGTCTCATTTATGCCTTGGCGCGGTTACAACTTTGAGGATGCTATTTTGGTTTCCGAAAAGCTGGTCAAGGACGACTACTATACGTCGATCCACATCGAGGAGCTCGAGATCGAGGCCCGCGATACTAAATTGGGGCCAGAGGAGATCACGCGCGATATACCCAATATAGGTGAGAACATGCTCCGCGATCTCGACGAGAGCGGCATCATCCGTATCGGTGCTCAGGTCAAACCGGGCAGCGTGCTGGTCGGTAAAGTTACGCCTAAGGGCGAGACGCAGCTGACCGCTGAGGAAAAACTTCTCCGTGCCATCTTTGGTGAAAAGGCCGGCGACGTCAAAGACGCTAGCTTGACAAGCCCTCCGGGCATCGACGGCACGGTCGTTGACGTTCAGATCTTTACCCGCAAAGGACAGGACAAGGACGAGCGTTCACTCGATATCGAGGGTATGGAAGAAGAAGATTTCCACCGCGATCTCGAGGACGAAATTCGTATTCTCGAAGAACAACGTAACGAGCGTATCTACGAGCTCTTTGACGGCCGCAAGCTGAACAAAGACCTTGTCGAAGATAAAGAAGTCATCCTCAAAAAAGGCGAGACGCTCAACCGCGAAAAGCTGCAGGGTGTCGATCCGAGACTTTTGCGTAAGGCCGACGTTGCCTCCGGCAACATCGATGTCATCGCTGAGATCAAAGAATACGAGCAGCGTACCGAACGCCAGATCAACATCTTGCGTGACATCTACGACGAAAAGATCACCAAGCTCAAGCAGGGCGACGAATTGCCGCCGGGCGTGATCAAGATGGTCAAGGTTTTTGTCGCCATGAAGCGTAAGCTTTCGGTCGGCGACAAGATGGCCGGACGCCACGGTAATAAGGGTGTTATCGCCCGCATCTTGCCTGAGGAAGATATGCCGTACTTACCGGATGGAACTCCGGTCGAGATCGTGCTAAATCCGCTCGGTGTGCCTTCGCGTATGAACGTTGGTCAGATCCTCGAGACACATCTCGGATGGGCTGCCCGCGTGCTCGGACTCCACTTTGCGACACCCGTTTTTGACGGTGCGAGCGAAGAGGAGATCAAGGGTTATATTACTCAGGCCAACGAGAAATACGACGAACTCGGCATCCCGGCTTCGGTGGGCCCGTCGGGTAAGACGCGTCTCTATGACGGCATGACGGGTGAGCAGTTTGAGCAAAAGGTGTGCGTTGGATACATCTATATGTTGAAACTTTCGCATCTGGTCGATGACAAGATCCACGCACGTTCGATCGGGCCATACAGTCTGATCACACAGCAGCCTCTGGGCGGTAAAGCTCAATTTGGCGGCCAGCGTTTCGGCGAAATGGAGGTCTGGGCACTCGAAGCCTATGGTGCGGCTCATATCCTGCAGGAATTGCTGACATGCAAATCCGATGATGTGGCCGGCCGCTCGAAGATCTACGAAACGATCGTCAAGGGCGTTTCGAACTTTGAGCCGGGCATACCGGAATCGTTCAACGTGCTCGTGCGCGAGCTGCAGTCTCTGTGTCTCGATGTCGAGCTGATCCAAGAAGATCAGATCGATCCGGACGAAGTGATCGCAGGCGTTGATGCACTGGTAGGAGTTGATTAATTAGTGATGAGTTCGTTGAGTTCGTTGAGTTTATTGAGAAAAAGATCTCAACGAACTCAGCGAACTCAAGAAACTCAACAAACTCTCTTGGAGAAATATGTTTCGATTTAATAACGATAACAAGACGCAATTGACCACAAATTACGAAGCGATCCGCATTTCATTGGCGTCGCCCGATAAGATACGTTCATGGTCGCACGGCGAGGTCACCAAGCCGGAAACGATCAATTATAGGACGTTCAAACCGGAGCGCGACGGCCTGTTTTGTGCACGTATTTTCGGCCCGGTCTCGGACTGGGAATGTCTCTGCGGTAAATACAAGCGGATGAAACACCGCGGCGTCATCTGCGATAAATGCGGCGTCGAGGTCACACAGTCTAAGGTCCGCCGTGAGCGTCTCGGCCATATCGAGCTTGCTAGCCCATGTTCGCACGTGTGGTTCTTTAAAGGACTGCCGTCGCGTATCGGCCATCTGCTCGATATCACGCTGCGTGATCTCGAAAAGATCCTCTACTTTGAGACGTACATCGTCGTCGATGAAGGCGACGTGCCGGATCTCAAGCAGAAAGATCTGCTTACGGATGAGCGTTTTCGCGAATTATCACGCGAGTATCCTAATCAATTCGTCGCCAAAATGGGTGCCGAGGCGATCAAGGACCTCCTCCAGCAGATCGACATCGCCGAGCTGGTTGACGAGCTTCGTGCCAAGATGAAGGACGAGACGTCACAGCAGAAAAAGCTAAAGTATTCCAAGCGTTTGAAAGTTTCAACGTCGTTCCTGCGTTCGGGCAACAACCCGATGTGGATGATCCTCGACGTGATCCCGGTCATTCCGCCCGAGCTTCGCCCGCTGGTGCCCCTAGATGGCGGACGTTTTGCGACATCGGATCTTAACGATCTCTATCGCCGCGTCATCAACCGTAACAACCGTTTGAAAAAGCTCATCGAGCTGCACGCTCCTGAGGTCATCGTCCGTAACGAAAAACGTATGCTGCAAGAGGCAGTCGATGCGCTATTCGACAACGGCCGCCGCGGCCGCGTGCTTCGCGGAGCGAACAATCGCCCGCTCAAATCTTTGTCGGGAACGCTCAAAGGTAAACAGGGACGTTTCCGTCAGAACCTCCTCGGAAAGCGTGTGGATTACTCGGGACGTTCGGTTATCGTCGTCGGCCCGGAGCTGAAACTGCATCAGTGCGGTCTGCCGAAGAAAATGGCGTTGGAGCTGTTCAAGCCGTTTATCTACAACAAATTAGAAAAGGATGCCCACGCTGCCACCATCAAGCAGGCACGCGAAATGGTCGAGCGTCAGGAGCCGATCGTTTGGGACATTCTCGAAGAAGTCATTCGCGAGCATCCGGTCCTCCTGAACCGCGCACCGACGCTTCACCGTCTCGGCATCCAGGCTTTTGAGCCTGTGCTCGTCGAGGGTAAGGCGATCAAAATTCACCCGCTTGTTTGTACGGCTTTCAACGCCGACTTTGACGGTGACCAGATGGCCGTGCATATTCCGCTGTCGCCTGAGGCACAGATCGAGGCGAGCGTTTTGATGCTTGCGTCAAACAATCTGCTCTCGCCGGCGTCAGGACAACCGATCGCCGTGCCGTCGCAGGATATCGTTCTCGGCTGCTATTACCTGACACTCGCCCGCGATGAAATGCGCGGGGATAACAAGGCATTTGGCACCATTGACGACGTGCTGCTCGCACTTGATGCCGGGCTCGTTGAGACGCAGACCAAGATCCGCCTGCGTTGGAAAGGCGATCTGATCGACCTCAACATGGAGCACAACAATCAGGACGTGATGCGTGCGACCATCCGCGAGGGCATCGATCAGGTCATCGATACGACCGTCGGACGTGCGATCTTTAACGAACGCCTGACGCGTGACGGCTTGCCGTTCGTCAACGGCGTGATGAAAAAGAAAGGCCTGCAATCGCTCGTGACGTTTTGCCATCTCAAGCTCGGCCACGAACAAACGGTCGTCCTGCTCGACGATCTCAAAACGATGGGCTTTTTGTACGCGACGCTTGCGGGTGTTTCGATCGGCATCGACGACATGGTCACCCCGTCGTCGAAAAAAGGCATTATCGAAAAGGCTTTGAAAGAGGTTGAGAAACTTCGCAAACAGTACGAAGACGCGACCATGACCGACATGGAGCGTACCAATAAAGTTACGGCCATCTGGTCGGATGTGACCGATCACGTTTCTAAGGAAATGTTTAAGGCCATGCACACGCGTGAGAAAGAACGCAAAGAACTCAATCCTATCCTAGTGATGGCCGATTCCGGTGCTCGTGGTTCGGACGCTCAGATCCGTCAGCTCGCCGGTATGCGCGGCCTGATGGCTAAGCCGTCGGGTGAGATCATTGAGAATCCGATTCTCGCTAACTTCCGCGAGGGTCTCGACGTTCTCCAGTACTTTGTTTCGACGCACGGTGCGCGTAAGGGTCTGGCCGATACGGCTCTCAAAACGGCTGACTCGGGTTACCTGACACGCCGTCTGGTTGACGTTGCACAGGATGTGATCGTTTCGGAACAGGATTGCGGCACGATGCGCGGTGTCTGGGCCGAGGCCATCATCCGTAACGGTGAAGAGGTCGAGTCCTTACGTGATCGCATCGTCGGCTGCACATCGCTCGATGACATTATCGATCCGGTCGATGGCAGCGTGATCGTTGCGGCAAACGTTGAGATCGACGAAGATCTCGGCTCAAACGTTCAGCTTTCGGGCTTGCAGAAAGTTCGTATCCGCTCGGCTCTGACCTGCGAATCGCGACGCGGTATCTGCGTCAAATGTTACGGCCGCAACCTGGCGACCGGCAACACGGTCGAGATCGGCGAGGCTGTCGGCGTTATCGCCGCACAGTCGATCGGCGAACCCGGCACGCAGCTTACGATGAGAACATTCCACGTCGGTGGTACGGCTCGTCTCGAACAAGAGACCAAGCACGTCGCCGCGATGGACGGTACGGTCCGCTTCCTTGGCGATACCAAGGTTATTAAGAACCGTGTCGGTGAATTTGTCTCGCTTCGCCGTCAATCGGAGATCGCCCTTGTTGACGAACGCGGCCGCGAGGTTGCTCATTACAAGGTTGTCTATGGTGCTCAGATCCACGTCAAGGACGGCCAAAAGGTCAAAGAGGACGATATCCTCGTCACGTGGGATCCGTTCACCTTTGCCATCCTTACTGAGGAATCCGGTACGATCAAGTATCAGGACCTCAAAGAAGGCAAGACGGTCGAAGAAGAGATCGATAAGGTCACCGGACAGAAACGCTTGGTGGTCAAAGACTCGGATGAGAAAAATCAGCCGCGTCTCGAGATTCGCAGCGGTAATAACAAGGTGCTCAAGACCTATCAGATGCCGATCCGTGCGCAGCTGATGGTAGAGGACGCCGACGAGGTCAAGGCCGGTGACGTCATCGCCAAGATCCCGCGTGAAACCACCAAGACCAAAGACATCGTGGGCGGTCTGCCGCGTGTCGTCGAGCTTTTCGAAGCACGGCGTCCGGGCGAAACGGCCATCATGTCGGAGATCAACGGTACCGTTAAATTTGGCCCGATCTCAAAGGGTAAACGTAAGCTGATCATCATCGGTGACGACGGCAGTGAACGCGAATACGACATCCCGCGTGGTACGCACATCAACGTGCAGGAAGAGGATCGCGTCCGCTCTGGCGAACCGCTGATGGACGGCCCGCTCAATCCGCACGATATCCTGCGTGTTCTCGGTATGGAAGCGTTGCAGAATTACCTCGTGAACGAGATCCAGGAGGTCTATCGTCTACAGGGCGTTAACATCAACGATAAACATATCGAGGTGATCGTCCGCCAGATGCTCCGCTGGGTCAAGATCAAAGAGGTCGGTGATACCGAATTTTTGCTCGAAGAACAGGTCGATCGTTTCCGTTACGAAGACGAAAACCGCCGTGTTCAGGACGAGGACGGCCAGACATCCGTCGGCGAACCGCTGCTGCTCGGTATTACAAAAGCGTCGCTTTCGACCGACTCGTACATCTCGGCGGCCAGTTTCCAGGAAACGACCCGCGTGTTAACGGAAGCAGCTATCTCAGGACGGATCGATTACCTTCGCGGCCTGAAAGAGAACGTCATCATGGGACGCCTCATCCCGGCCGGTACGGGTATGAAATATTACCGCAACGTCAAGGTCGCGTACGATGCCACGGAAAATCAAAAACCGATGGATGAATACGACGAAATGGGCGATTACATCCGCGGCGGACTCGAGGCCCCTGTGCCAATGGTCGAGCCCGACGGATTTGACGGTGAACTCCTAGACGTCGAGGACATCGACGGCGAAGAAGCCGAGATTGAAGCGATCGAAACATTCGACATCGACGAAGCCATGAAGATCGAAGTCGAGGACGACGAACTTTAAATGCAGAAGCCCGCGCGTAAGCAAGGGCGTAACATCTAAGTAAAAAAGGCTGCGAGCACAAAGTTC
>JBGTII010000071.1:0-2688 GCA_041745735.1 Pyrinomonadaceae bacterium
GATCAATTGTTCGATCAGGGCGTCGGCATCCGTGTAGTCCGAGGCATAGCGGACGGTCATTCCCCGGTGCGTGAGCGTGCGTGGCAGACCGGGCGGGGCCGCGGCGGCATCGAACACGATCGTCGTCTGAGCGAGCTCGTTCTCGGGGATGGATGAGGCGAGAAAATTAAGCAGCGCTTCGCGCGATCGCTGAAAAGTTCCACCTGGCCCGGTGGAGTCGCCCACGATACCGGTGACGTAGAGCAGGTTGTAGCCGTCGATGATGAGGGACATGCCATTTTAGCTGAAGTAAAGAGTACCGTGTGACACGTTGCGTCACGGCTACTGATTGTGTTGCCATCACGGCTGGACGGTAGCCTCATTGTAGTCGTGCCACTCGCTGTACTCGTCGTGAAAGAACCGCGAGATCTGGTGGTCGACGCCGAAGATCGCAGCCAGCAGCGCGGCACGAATCCACATGCCGTTGCGGGCTTGGCGGAAATAAACCGCGCGGGGATCGTTGTCGATTTCGGGAGGAATCTCGCCAAAATGTTGATCGCGCGGGAAGGGATGCAAAATTGGCGCGTAACTTTTCATGCGATTAACAAGATCGCGATTGAGCTTGTATTTCGCGAGATCGAGCGTGGCGAACTTGGCCTCCTCCTCGGGGTTGTTGTGCTCTTTCTGAATGCGGGTCATGTACAGGGCATCGATCGCCTCAATCGCCGGCACTCCGCCAATTTTTTCCTCGAAGGAATCAACTTCCACAAACCGCACTCCACGATCGGCGAGCCGTTGCCGCAGATCGTCGCGGAGCGAGAGTGTCGGATCATTGGGGGCGATGAACACGAGCGTCACCCCCTCGTAGTTGGCCAGCAAACTGGCGAGCGAACGCACCGTGCGGCCACGGCCGATGTCGCCGCAGAAGCCATAGGTTTTGTGGGCCAAGCCCTTTGTTAGCTCGGTATAATCGCGGCGCAGCTCGTCGAAGCGGTTAGCCGGCGGCGAATCTTGTGGATGTGAGAATTGAAAGCTCCGCTGCAAAGTGTAAATATCCAAGAGCGCTTGCGTGGGATGCTCGTCGGAGCCAGAGCCCGCATTGACGATCGGCACGCTGCGATTACCCGAGTCTTCAAGGTCGTTCATCAAGTAAGCACAGGACTCGGCAAGCCGCGCAAGTTTGCTCCGCATAATAATCAGATCAAAATAGCTGGAAAACATGCGAATCGAATCGAAGCGGGTTTCTCCTTTGGATTCCGACGAGGTGGTCGGGTCGCGGACTTCGTTGCAGGTGATGCCCAGAATTTGACAGGCGGCCATGAAGGAGAGAAACGTGCGGGTCGAAGGCTGCGTGAAATAGAGCATCGCCCGTTTGTGATTGAGCAGGCGAATGAGGAAATCTTGCCCGCTGCGCATCTTGGAGAGCACGCGAATTTTGTCGGCCGTGTCGGCGAGGTCCTCGAGCATTTCGGCGGAGAATTGCCCGCTGAAGATGACGTGGCGGAGGCGTTCGTTCCGCTCGAATTCAGGGAGTTTCATCCGCACGGGCCGCCCGATCCGCGATTCATAGTGCAGTAAATCCAACTCATCCTGGGTGGGCGTGCGGCGGTTCTGCGGATCGCGCGACATGAAAAGAATCCTCGCGGGCGTGGGTCGGGTGACTCACTTTGTTATCGCACACGCTTCGATTGGTCGTCAAGCTGCGCATATCTAAAACAATCGATTGGTTTAAGTAATACGGCGCTTGACCTTTCTCATGAACGCCATGGGACAGGTAGCGTAGTACTGCAATGTATTGAGAGGACCTGGGTTCAGGTATCTGTCCAAATCGACCTCTCGTAAAGCCGGTGGATCACGACGAACATCATCAGTGATCCGTTGCGCTAGGCCGCGAACGCCGTGAAACCAATTTCCCGAAGCGTGTAAGAATTTTGTCAAACGTGACTCACGAACGTCGAGTCCAGCCATTTGGAGCAAATTCCAAAGGCTGTTCGGCGTATAGAAATTGATATGCGTTACTGGTTCTTTGAGAATTGGCGGACGTCCCCAAATTTCCATGGGCACCTCGACGAACAACCAGCCGCCCTTCTTCAGATATTTGGCAAGACTTCCCACTAAACTTACCGGTTCGGCCACGTGTTCAATTACGTGACCACAGACGATCAAATCGAACTGCCTGTCGTTAGATAAATCGTTCAAAGTATCGCCGAGCCGCGTCACGCCAGGAATGCAATTCTTGTTATAGTCAACGTTGTAGCAAGTCATACCTCGCGCAAGATAAGCTTGCATCAATCGGCCGTCGTTGCCACCGTAGTCCAGCACGTTTTTAACTTTGCCGAAATCGATTCTCCGGGACAAATAGTCGAAAATGACTGCTGATCTTCGCTGTTCAATCGGAGCGTCGGGGGGGACATTGCCACTAGGATAATCGAATTGGAATTCACTCAGAAATTCATACTTTGCGTCGAGGTCCCTCTGCGTAGGTCGAGGAAAATAAATGACCAGTCCGCACCGTTTGCAGGCGACGTAGGTCAGCTCGACTTCGTTTCGGCCGGGAAACCACACCTCAAAGAGGACGCGAAATCGGGTGAATTTGTACTCCTTCTCGGATCCGATGTTTTCCTTACGATAGATTTTGGTGCCGATGGTCCGCCAATCGTTGGCGGAACAAATCTCGCACGGTGTCTCCGCTTCTTTCATGACTTGTCG
>JBGTII010000072.1:0-12903 GCA_041745735.1 Pyrinomonadaceae bacterium
GCCTGTTCGATGGTCGAGCGTTCATAAAGCATGCCGGCCGCCGTCTTGAACTTCTCATATTCGAGCAGCCTGTCGACCAGCTCTTGACGCGGGTCATCCATCTCCTCTTCGTCCGCCGCAAGCGCCGGGTCGCGGGGCAGCAGCATCTTTGATTTGATCTCGATCAGTGTCGCCGCCATCACGAGAAAGTCGGCCGCAACGGCGATGTCGAGCCGCTTCATCAGGCGTATGTATTCGAGATATTTCTCTGTAATACGAGCGATCGGGATGTCAAAAATATCCGCTTGCTCTTGCCGGATGAGATACAGCAACAGGTCGAGCGGCCCGGCAAATTCGCCAAGCTTGATCTTCAGCTCATCGGTCCCGCCGGACATTATCTCGGCGGTTTCCTTATGAAAATCAAAGCTAAATTGTTCGTCTCTCTCAGTCAAGATCGTCTCCGTCAACCGCATAACGCTTCAGATCCTGAAGACTCACCACGGTCAAAGCCGCCTCATGCGTCGCCTCAAGATAAACCTGCGGAGCCATCCCCGCATTTAGAGCCTCACGCCATCGAAGCATACACAGACACCATTTATCGCCGTGCTTGAGCCCCGGAAAAGCATACTGCGGCATCGGCGTCGAAAGGTCATTGCCGGCCGATTTTGAGAATGCGAGAAAGTCATCTGTCGCTCTGATGCAGACCGTGTGACGACCCG
Source organism: Pyrinomonadaceae bacterium (assembly GCA_041745735.1). Classification (GTDB taxonomy): domain Bacteria; phylum Acidobacteriota; class Blastocatellia; order Pyrinomonadales; family Pyrinomonadaceae; genus OLB17. The sequence goes on from JBGTII010000072.1 coordinate 699, forward strand.
TGTCATCGACCCCGGTGCGGCAATATCCGTCGCGATAGAACCCAGTCATCGGATCGGTGCAGCAAGATTCGAGCGTGCCGCCGAGGACGTTCTTTGGTTTTGGGGCATGGCCGTTGCCATTGCCGTTTCCGTTTGTATAACTCATAAATAATTGCGGAGGCCCGCTCATTAGCAAGGGCGTAATCGAACGTTGGATGTTACGCCCTTACTTACGTGCGGGCTTCTGCACCAGATCCAACGCTTTCTCGATTGGCCTTGCCAGCACTGCTTTGTCGCCGACCTCGACGATCGGCCGCTGAATGATCGATGGATATTTGACCATCGCAGTGACCACCTCGGCGTCGTTCGAATCTTTGTTGATCCCGGCGAGTTTGAAATCTGGTTCGGCACGCCGCAATACGTCAAAGGGCCGCATTCCGGTCTTTTTCAGCAAGCCCGCGAGCTTACTTTCGGTAAACGGCTCGATAAAATAATTGACCTTTTCCCAGTCGATGCCATTCTCAATAAATAGCTTATTCAGCTTGCGGCACGTCGTGCAGGTCGGTTTTTCGTAGACAGTAATTTTCATTTGATCCCGGTTTTTTTATAGACGTCTTGTAATGTCTCGGAGGCAATCGAACGCGCCTTTTCCGCTCCCGTCTTTAGAATCGCGGCCAGGTCGGCATCGCTGTAATTATTTACACGCTCTTGAAACGGCCGCAAGAATTCGACTACGGTTTCTGCAAGCTGGCCTTTGAAATCGCCGTAGCCGGAGCCTGCAAAATGTTCGACGCACTCGTCCGCCGTTTTGCCGCTCAAAAGCTGATAGATCGTGAGCAGGTTTTTGATCGCGGGCCGTGTTTCGTCAAAGTTGATGTCCGTCCCGCTGTCGGTGACGGCACGTTTTATCTTTTTAGTGATAGTGTTGGCGTCATCAAGCAAAAAGATCGAACCGTTGAGATTCTCATCCGATTTCGACATCTTTTTCGCCGGATCCTGCAAAGACATTATCTTTGCCCCGACCTTCGGTATAAACGCCTCAGGCACAACAAATGTCTCGCCAAAATCGCGGTTAAAACGCTCGGCGAGGTCGCGTGTCAATTCGAGATGCTGTTTCTGATCTTGGCCGATAGGAACAAGGTCTGTTTGATACAAAAGTATGTCCGCAGCCATTAGGACGGGATAGGTGAAAAGCCCTACACCCGCACTTTGTTTTACGTCTTGTCTATCAAATGGACTGCCGAAGCCTGCAAAGGTTTTATTTATATATTCCAACTTTTCGATTTCAGAAAGTTGTTGAAACCGATACTGGTCGAAATCCTCCTCTGAATAACCCTTTGCCTTACTCTTAAACTGCGTCATCCGCTCAAGCTCCCCCATTCGCGATTGACACGACAAGACCCACGTTAATTCAGCGTGTTCCGGCACGTCGGACTGGATAAAGATCGTGCATTTTTCGGGATCGACGCCCGCGGCGAGGTAGATGCGGGCGAGATCGAGCGTTTTTTGACGCAGTATTTTTGGGTCCTGCGGCAGCGTGATGGCGTGGAGATTGACGATGCAGTAAAACGACTCGTACTCGTCCTGCAGCGCCACCCAATTTTTGAGAGCACCGAGATAATTACCGATATGCAGCTCGCCTGTCGGCTGAGCGCCGCTGAAAATACGTTTTTTCATCTATCAAAACCAACGGGTATAGAGCAGATAATCGACAAAGATATAAAACGGGTACATCACCAGCCCGATCACGCCCATATAAACGAGCAGCATCAATATTAGGAAACCATATTGCTCGAGCAGCTCGAATATCGGATTAAAGCTCTCGGGCAAAAATGTCTGTAATACCTTACTGCCGTCAAGCGGCGGAAAAGGCAGCAGGTTAAAAACCGCCAGCGAGACGTTTAGGAAAATCAGATAATTGAGGAAAATGACCCCGACTTTGACGATGCCTTCGCGAACGTTGCCGGTGTTAATGACACCTGTCTCAAGTAACGTCTTGAATATAATAAACCCGAAAATCGCCAGTATGAGGTTCGCTCCGATCCCGGCAATCGATACCATTACGTTTGCTTCTTTGTACTTTGTCCAATTACGCGGATTGACCGGCGTGGCCTTTCCCCAACCGATCAGTGGGACGCGTGCTCCCGTTGTAAACGTTAGTACAAAACTCGCGATCGGGATCAGCAGCGTGCCGATAGGATCGGTATGAGCGACCGGATTTATCGTCACGCGGCCGAGCATATATGCCGTGTCGTCGCCGTATTTCATCGACATCCAGGCATGGCCCGCTTCGTGACACGAGATCGCCAGCAGCAAGACGACGACATAAGGAATTAGGTTGCTGAGTAGGTTTACAAGATCAAGATTTTCCATAAAAAACAGTTACCAGCGTCACCAATTCCTACGATAAAACTCGCATTTTTGTTGTCTCAATTGCTAAATTGTGACATTCTTTTCATTCAAAGAAAAATCTCTCTTTGAGAAAATGAATGCCGGTCCGGGCATTCTACCTTGAGGACTATGAAGAAGCATATCGTCTGCATCGCCAGCGAACATAAGGGTAACGAGTTTCTCGAAGAAGCTCATAATGCCGGTTGGTACGTCACGCTCGTCACGCGAAAAAAGCTGCTTGACTCACCATGGCTGTGGACGGCGATCAACGATGTAAAGGCGGTTGAGGACGGTGCTTTGCCCCCCGATTATGTACGGGCGGTGACAAATATCGCCGGTTCGCGGCCGATAGACCGTGTAGTTGGGCTGGACGAATTTGACGTGCTGACCGCCGCCATGGCTCGCGAACACCTGGATCTGCCGGGGATGAGCCGTTCACAGGCGCTAAGGTTTCGCGACAAGTTGACAATGCGTGGAATCGCGGCAAAAGCAGGGATACCATGTCCCGAATTTGTCGGCGCATTTAACGCCGACGAGATCAACAATTTTCTTGCGACCGTTCCCGCGCCGTGGATCGTAAAGCCACGGCATGAGGTTTCGGCGTTTGGCATCCGCAAATGCGAAACCGCCGAGGAGGTCTGGGCTGTGTTAACCGATCTCGACAACCGCAACAATTGGCGCGACCATCCGTCGCAATTCCTGATCGAACGTTTTATCAAGGGCAAGGTCTATCATATCGATTCGGTCGTCGCAAAGGGCAAGGTTGCCGCCTGCGGAGTAAGCCAATACGGTACGACGCCTTTCGAAGTCTCGCATTACGGCGGTGTGTTTACGTCATCCATCGTGCCGTATCGCTCGTCCGATAGGAAGCAGCTTGAGGTGTTGAACCGTGCGTTGCTTATGGCATTTAAGTATGATCGCGGCGTATCGCACGCTGAGTTTTTGCAGAGTGAATCGGACGGTAAATTTTATTTGCTAGAGGTTGCGTGCCGGGTCGGCGGTGCATATATCGCCAACGTGCTCGAGCACGCCTGCGGATTTAATCTCTGGCGCGAATGGGCGCGGCTTGAGACCGAGACTGCCGAAACACCTTATTCGCTGCCAAAACTGCGCAAAGATTTTGCGGGAATTGCGCTTGCTCTCGCAAACACCGACGAACCGGACACTTCGCACTATGACGACATCGAGATTGTCTATAAGGTCAATAAACCAAAGCACGTCGGGATGATATTTCACTCGACGACGCCGTCGCGCATCGACGAACTAATAAGCACATACAGCCAGCGGATCGCTACTGATTTCCTCGCAGTTGCTCCGGTTAAGGAGCGCTACGATGATTAATGCGGTTTCTCATTTCTGGCGGTAGTAGCGTATCCTAAGTCTTTTTATGGGACCGCAAGATACGACACTAACAGGGCCGCCGACGATCCTCGACCACGATCTAAATCAATATTTTCCGGAGTTGTTAAAGTTCGAATCGACACCGGAGATGGAGTCGTCGGAACTTTACGCAAAGATCCGCCCCGAGGTCGAGCGTATTCTGAACTCGGTCTCGGTGGAATCCCTGTCAGAACCACCTGCCGTAGCGGGTGGTTTAACGCGGGCATTTGACCCGTCTACGGAATTTGAGAGTGATATTCAACCCCCCGCTACCGCAGGTGGTTCTGACCCGATCAAGGCCCTCGCCTGGAACCTCGAACGCGGTATCCGACTTAGCGGCATTGTTTACGGTCTCAAAAACCACGACAAGTTAAAAGACAAAGACCTTTTACTGCTGACCGAACTCGATCACGGCATGGCACGCAGCGGCAACCGCAATGTTGCTCAGGAGATCGCCCGAGAGTTAAGGCTCAATTATGCGTTCGCTCCGGTCTACATCGCACTTCAAAAAGGGAACGGTGTCGAATCTGACATGGAGGGCGAAAATACAATTTCGATCCATGGGCTGTCGATGTTTTCGCCTTATCCGATAAATAATATCCACGCCGTACCGCTGCCCAACGGTAAGGATAAAATGTGGGGTAAAGAAAAACGGCTGGGATATTTGCGGGCTTTGATCGCCGACCTTGAGCATCCGGCGGGCACGTTTCGGGCAGTGACGGTGCATCTCGATGCACATTGTTCGCGGGCTCATCGACACAAACAGATCAAGATAATCCTCGACCATCTTGATACGCTAAAGCCTTTGCCGACCATCATCGGCGGCGATTGGAACACCACGACTTTTAATTCACAAAGCTCGACTCGGGCAATACTTGGTTACTGGCGGCGGGTAATGATGGGCATTAAAAACGTCGTAAAAAATCACCTGCCGCATCCTGACCGCTATTTTGAGCGGCGGTTATTTGGTGAACTCGAATCTCGCGGCTTCGATTACAAAAGCCTCAACGAGATCGGCGTCGGTACGCTGCATTACGACATCGAGAGCGTCGAAAAAAACGCAAATCTCCGCGACTGGGTGCCTGAGTGGTGCATGTCGTTTATCTTTTGGGCCGTGCGTCGCGTCGGCGGCAGAGTCTCAGCAAGACTCGACTGGTTCACCGGAAAGGGCATTAAGATCGCAGACGGAACCTCGCCGCAAACGGTCGGCGAACTAGTCGATGCCGAGGGTATCCCGCTTTCCGACCACGATGCCATCACTTTAGACTTTCAGCTCGATGTGAAACAATAAGTTTATGGAAGTAGCATTTTGCCAGACGCTCAGTTTTGATACTGAAACATTTGAATACGAAGTTGTCGCATCGGAAAACGGCAACGCGACGATCATTAAATTTCCGGTCGATGAAAAGCTCAACAGCCCCGGCGATGTCGTCGTCGTCGTGTCTGGCGAGAACATCAGTTTTCACGGCATGATCGGTAAGATCGAGGACGGCTATGCATATGTCGCGGATCCGAAGGGTTCGCTTTTGCCGGCGGGAGTCCAGTAAATTACGAATTAAGAATTTCGAATTACGAATGGATAAATCGCCGATCTTCTTCTGAAAATTCGTAATTCGTAATTTATAATTCGTAATTGTTTCTTCCGGGGATGTAGCTCAGTTGGCAGAGCGCTGCGTTCGCAATGCAGAGGTCGCAAGTTCGATTCTTGTCATCTCCACCATTATCAAGGGTTCGTCGCGAGAGCGTCGGGCCTTTTTCTATTTAAGGCATAAATGGCGAGGGTTGCGACGAATGCCGCCGCGGCCGTTATCGTCACGCCGTAGAATGCAGTAGCGTAATCACCGCCGTTCTTATCGGCGAGATAGCCGGTTACACGCCCGCCGATCGCGGCTCCGATGACCTCGATCAGCGTGATCGCCCCGAGTATCTTACCTGCCTCAAGTCGTCCAAAAAGATCCGATGTCAGCCGCTGTATCAGCACAAACGTTCCGCCATATCCGAGTGCGAACGGCAGCAGAAATAACAAGGCATTGCTTGCCGACAAACCGAACAAAACTAGCGACGCGGCAAACATCAGAAACGAGCAGAACACCATTACTCTGACAGCACCGAGCCGGTCGCTAAGAGCTCCCGCAATAAATTTGCCGCCGATGCTGATCGCAAATAGTGCCGATTGCGCAAACGCCGCCGATTCCGCCGAGACTCCCAAACGCGGTGATTGCAGGTAAAGGATAAACTGCTGGCTCGTGACAAATATTGGATAAAATACCAGCGCCGCACACGCTGCAAGAGCCCAAAATATTGGCATGCGAAGAGCTACGGTCAATGTAACGCCGTTTATTTCAGGGGCAGTGGTAGCGGCAGTTGGAAGTTCGGATGGCCTTTCTCTCACGAGAAAGATGATCGCGGGCAGCAGCACAACCCAGACGATCAGGTTGATGCCGATCATCGCAGAGCGCCAGCCGTAGTTTGCGATCAGCGGCTGAGCAATGAGCGGGATGATCGTGCCGCCGAGACTTGTACCCGTTAATACTATCCCAAGTGCCGTGCCGCGTTTTACATCGAACCAACTTGATACAAGCACAACATTCGGTGCCACACCGATAAACCCAAGCGACGCTCCCATCAGAAATCGTGCGACATAGACCATTTCCGCCGAAGCGGCTTGAGAATGCACGATCAAACCGCCTCCGAGCAACGCGCAGCCGACGATCATCAGCGGCTTTAGACGAAACCGCGTAACCAGCCAGCCGCCGAGTAACGAAAAAACGCCCGACATCAAGAACGTGATGTTGGCCCCATTCGCGATAAAGCTCTCGGCCCTCGCAGCATTGATCGCACCGATCGCGACAAACTCTTCACGAATGGGCTTGTAAAAAGGCGGCAGCCCGCCGATCGCGAGCCCGTTGCTCACTATCAGAGCGAGCATCGAGATCGCGACAATGACCCAGCCATAGGAAAGATCTTTAGTTTTCGTCACGTTGAGGTGTTTTTTCGGTAGATTCTTTGGCCAAAGGTTCGGCTGGAATTTTTTCGACTTTTGAGCTTTTAAGGGCGACAGTCAATTCCCAAAGCTGATCTAGTGCGATCATCCGGTTAGTAACGGCTTGTGGTGACATATCAGTCTTCATCGTCTTCGAGTCCTCTCAAAAAATACAGATCGATCAGGTCTTTGGGTCTGCCTGCGATCTCTTTCATTTGTATAAGGCCTTTAACAGAGACCACCTTATAATCGCCGTTGTTCCAACTTACTTTTCTGCGGCCTTTCCATGCTTCTTTGTAAGTTTCTCCGACTACTATCAGGTCTAATGTTATCAACTCCTTAGATTCGGTATCGATCTTTGAAATGCGTCTGATCTGTGTTTTTCCGCCATCAAAATTTAGCGGAAGCCCCTCAATGTGAAATCCGATATTTTTTGCCGCTGCTATTGCTTTGTCCAGATCTTCGGTGAGGATCAAGAGATCGATGTCCAATGTCGCGCGCGCAAGACCGTGAATCGTTACCGCCCAACCACCGCATACGGCGTAATCGATCGCTTGCCGATTAAACTCGTGCGTTATCGCGGTAAATTCGTTAATCAGACCAGCCATAGTTTACTAGTTTAGCGCTTGTTTGGTTAAGATCCGCCCCACCGGATAGATGCCGACCTTTTGGTTTAGGTAATAAGGCGAGCGTTGGTAAAAGAAACTAAGCCTCGCACGCGGGTCTTTGGCGAAAGGGTCGTCCTTTAAACGCGTTTCAAACTCGCCTTTTAGTTTTGGGTCGTTGGCGAGCATTTCTTTGGCAAGTTTTTCGATCTGATAGCTTTCGCCGTATTCTTTTTGTTCGAAGATCGAGTTGAAGAAACCCCAGTAAACAAATGAATCAGGGCCGACGGGTTCGAGCATGTGAATGGCGACATTTGCTGTTTCCTGATCAAGCGAAACGATGACTGAGCCAATCGCGTAGGTGCGTTTTTCCTTGATGGCAACTGGTTTGCACGCAAGCGTAATGCGGTTTTCAAATGAATTGGTCGCCCATTTTGGCTCGGTCAGCTTATAGCTTTCGACCTCGATCGTCATCGGCTTTTTAAGTGTTGTAAATTTAATGCCATGCAGCTTTAGCACCTCGATCACGTCTTGGTATTGCGCGGGCAAGATGTAGCCGAGTGGTGGTGCGACCGATGCCGTTACGCGTCCATCGTCAAATTTCTTGATCGTGTAATCTTTCGGCGTGGTGCCGTAAACGAGACGTTTGCTCCCAGAGATGGGTGAATCGTCGATCTTGTATTCGAGCCCCTTGAATGGGACCTCGGTCGGCTTGTCTGTCACGTCGAGCTTGAGCGGGAACGCTCGTTTTTCGTCGTAGGCTTTGCCGCGTTCGATGGTTTGTGTTTCGGCGATCACGTTTGCGGCAAACAGGCTAGCCTTCGTCTTCCCGATTTCCTCGATAAAATATCGTAGCGTGTCATAAGTCCCTCGAACGCGTGACTTGTACGGTTTATAAACGTGCGTTTCGATCAGCAATCCGGCGCGGTTTCGCAAGGGTGTGTAACCGGTCGCGTATCTCGGTGTAGCGATAAACGTCGCAATGCCGCTGGTGATCTCACGTCCCGCAAACTCGACGTAGTGCGTCAGCAGATTGCCTTCCTTTTCGACCTTTGGCACGACAGTGCCGGCAAAATGCTCGTCCATCCAGTTTTTGATCGACGGCGAAACTTCCTGAAAGTGCGCGTATTCGTAGGTCAGATTGTATTGAAAGTCGGCGCCGTTGGTGACGTGGCAGTCGACAAAAACGTCCGGTTTCCACAGATTCCAAAGACCAAGCCACGCACGCGTTTCCGGTGCATCGGCTTTCATATAGTCGCGGTTTAGGTTGAGATTGGTCGCGTTCGAACGAAAACCGGTCCCAGCGGGGCCGTTCTGATTCATCCGCATGTAATCGTTCGAGTTCTCGTGCCCGTCCACGTTGTAGATGACCTCGAACAGGATGACGACGTCCTTCAAAAGATCGGCGCGATTCTTGGTGATCGCAATGTCGCGAAACAGCGCGAGTCCGGCATCCTTTCCGTCGATCTCGCCGGCGTGAATACCGGCCTGGATCAGAACAACAGCCTTTCCTTGTCTGCGTGCCAGTTCCGGCGTAAAAGCCCCGTTTGAGGCCGCGATCAGCAGCGGCATATCCCGCCCCTCGCCACTCTTGCCGTAGCTCTTATAAACGACGAGCCCGCGCGATGCGGCCGCCAGCTTTTTCGAATAAGCGACCGCCTCGTCATACGTCGAAGTTTTCTTGAAATCCGTCTTTTCCGCCGTCGTCTGCCATGCTGGCAGTATGTTCCCGTGGTCGCTTTGAGCAATGATCGGCGTCACCGTAAGAGCGATCAAAAATATGATTCGTGATATTCGTGTCATTCGTGGCAAAAACTCCTTACTTCGCGTCCATCCAGTTGTCGCCGACGCCAATCTCGACTGTGACGGGGACGTCGAGGGTTGCGGCGGCTTCCATTTCGCGTTTGATGAGGGCGGTGGCGGCGGCGATCTCGCTTTCGGGGGCTTCGAAAAGCAGTTCGTCGTGGACCTGCATGATCATCTTGGTTTCGAGCTTTTCGCGTTTTAGGGCGTCGGCGACGCGGATCATGGCGATCTTGACGATGTCGCTAGCGGTGCCCTGGATCGGCATATTTATCGCCTCGCGTTCTGCCCGAGAGCGGACGGCGAAGTTGCGGTCATTGATCGAAGCAAAGTATCGGCGGCGGCCAAAAAAGGAAGCGATGTAGCCCTGTTGACGGGCCTGTTCGGGCGTGCGGTCCATGTATTCGCGAATGCCTTTGTAGGTCGTAAAATAGTCGGCGATGACCTGTTTCGCCTCGGTGCGGCTGATGCCGACACGCTGCGACAGGCCAAACGCCTCGACCGCGTAAGCGATGCCGAAATTGACGATCTTTGCCAGACGCCGCTTTTCTTTCATCTCCTTTTCGGTCGTCGCACCAAAAACGAGCTTTGCCGTCTGCGAGTGGATGTCCTCGTTATTTTTGAACGCCGTGAGCATATTTGTGTCTTGCGTTATGTGTGCGAGGATGCGTAATTCGAGCTGAGAATAGTCGGCGGAGATGAGCTTATTGCCTTTTTCGGGAATGAACGCCTTTCGAATGCGCTGGCCGAGCTCCGTACGGACGGGGATGTTTTGCAGGTTTGGCTCGGTCGAACTAAGACGGCCCGTCGCCGCAACGGCTTGATTTAACGCACCGTGAATACGGCCGTCATCGGCGATCATTTTTGGAAGAGCATCGGCATAAGTCGCGCGCAATTTATCAAGCTCGCGATAGTCGATGATGTGCTTAGCGACCTCATAATTTGCCGAAAGCTCGACCAAAACGTCATGACTCGTCGAGACTTGTCCGGTCGCGGTTTTGCGTCCGGTATCGATATTTAGCTCACCAAATATCTCGCCGACCTGTTTGGGCGAACCGATATTAAACTCACGCCCGGCGATCGCAAATATCTTGTCCTGCAAGGTTTGTAGTTCTTTCCGGATAAAATCCGCAAAGGTCGTCAGGCTTTCGCCATCAACCTTCATACCTGTAAGCTCGATATCGGCAAGTATCGGAATGAGCGGCAGTTCGATTTCGGCATAGACCTTTTCCATGCCGTTTTCGCGTATTTTTTCACGCAGGATCGGAGCGAGCCGTGCAATAAAATCGGCGTTCTCCGCGGTGCGAAACGCCGCCTCGTCCCAGCCCTCGGGTACGGCAAACGCCGCGTCAACATCGCCATAGATCTGAGCAAGAAACTCGATCGGATAGGTCGAACGCGTCGATTCGAGCAGGTATGCGGCGATCAGGATGTCATCCTTGACCGACTCCGGCCGGATGCCGAGAGCGAGCAGCGGGCCGAGATTTCGCTTTTCGTCGTATGCAGACTTTTCGAGAAAAGCGTTGGTCAGGATATCTTTGAGCGGGCCTTTGGCGGCGTCGATACCTCCGTCGAAATTTTCGAGATCGATGTAAACTGCCTCGCCGTTGCCGAGCCCGATGCCGATCCCAAGCGGCGTCTCTTTGCCATAGCAACTCGCTTTTTCGTTCGTGTTCGCGTCGTTGACGAGAAAGCTCCAGCGATCAACTTCGAACAGACGGCGGACGAGTTTGTCGAGGCCGTCACGATCCTTGACGATCTGGTAGTTTGTTGTAACGTCGGATGCAGCGGCCATTGGTTGTGTATCGAACAATCCGCCCGATGGCGAAGGGGTCGGTTTCGCATCCATTGATACCATTCCGGGCCCGGCAAATTCGTTGGTCAGGTTCTTAAATTCCAGCTCGCGGAACAAATCGTAAGCCTTTTGCCGGTCGGGCACGCCTAATTTTAGAGCGTCGAGATCGATCTCCATCGGCACCTCGCAATGCACGGTCGCTAGTTCGAGGGATTGTTTGATGATCGCCTGATTATTCTGCAGGCTTTCGCGATACGTTTTGTGCGAGATCTCATCGGCACGTTCCATAGCACCTAGAGCCGAGCCGTATTCGAGTACTAATTTTAGTGCCCCTTTTTCGCCGATGCCCGGAGCACCGGGGATGTTATCAACCGCGTCGCCCATCAGTCCGAGCAGATCGATGATCTTGTCGGGCGGCACGCCAAATTTATTTTTTACCCACGCCTCGTCGCACCACTCGATAGGCGGTACGGGCACTTTGCGTTTGAAATTATTTGAATTTTGCCGCATCGCGATCACATACGGATCGCTGACGAGCTGGCACAGATCTTTGTCGTTTGACACGATGACGGCCTGCATCTCGCGTTTGATGCACTCTTTGGAAAAGGTGCCGATGACATCGTCCGCCTCATAGCCGTCCATCTTTAAGATCGGTATGCTAAATGCCTCGCAAACGCGTTCGATGTAGGGTATTTGCAAAGCCAGATCGTCGGGCATCGCGGCTCGGTTCGCTTTGTAATCGGCAAAAGAATCGTGGCGAAATGTCGGTACGGATGTATCCCAAACCGCTGCGATGTACTCAGGCTTTTCGTCGTTGAGCAGCTTGCGGAGCATATTTGTAAAGACAAATATCGCCTGCGTGACCTGGCCCTTGCTGTTGTGCATCGGCTCCTGCTTCATGCCCATAGGGGCAAAAAATGCACGGTAGATATGCGACATCGCGTCGATCAAAAAGACTCTTTTCATCTTAAGTTAATGTCAGAACCGCGAGCGATAGCGACCGGGTTCCGGAAAATCTATATTTCCCTGATTGCTGAATAATAAAGAATGCGGTTTCAGGTTACAAGTTTCCTGTCATAGAACGGTTTAAGAACCCAGTCGCTCACGCTCCCGGTTCTGACCCTTTGACACAAATCCACCTTTGCGGTAATCTTATCGTTCGCTTGCGGGCAGGCGAAACGTTTGTGTCCGGTTCGTCTAGGGGTTAGGACACCGCCCTTTCACGGCGGCAACACGGGTTCAAATCCCGTACCGGATACCATCTTTTAC
>JBGTII010000073.1:0-8235 GCA_041745735.1 Pyrinomonadaceae bacterium
ACGGCCGAGTTGAAGGCCAATACGTTTGAGTTGAACAGTGAAACGTTTCGATCGAACAGCAAAACGGGCGAGTTGAACACCGAAACGCTTCAATCAAACTCAGTTCAGTCCGAATCAAACTCAGTTCAGATCGAAGCAAACTTGGTTCAGAGTCAATCAAACCCGATTCAGGTCGAATCAAACTCAGTTCAGCGTCAATCAAACTAGTTTCAGTTCGAATCAAACTCAGTTCAGAGCGAATCGAACTCGATTCAGGGCGAATCAAACCAGGTTAAGTTCGAATCAAACTCGGTTTCAGTCCGAATCAAACTCGGTTCAGAGTCAATCGAACTTGGTTTAGGGCGAGTCAAAGTCATTTACATTTAATTCCAACACCCTAAAGTTGGAAAAAACCAATAATTTTAACTCGCTAAACACGAATACGGCGACCAAATAGGCTACAGACATAATGTTCGCAATGCTTTATCATCCAGTGAACAAACTCTGACTTTGAAAAACCCCTGAAAATGGCTAAACTTATGCGATATGCAGCCGGAATCGAAAGCTAAAAACAAGATCGAATTATTAAAGGAACGTTCGAAGATCGCCGAAGAGGGCGGCGGCGAAAAACGTCTCGAAAAACAGCGGGCCGCGGGCAAGATGACCGCCCGCGAGCGAGTCGAATTTTTCCTTGATGACGGCAGTTTTGAGGAGTTTGATAAGTTTGTCGTCCACCGCTCGACCGATTTTGGGATGGAGGAGCAAAAATACCCGGGTGACGGCGTTATCACCGGCCACGGGCTCGTCGACGGCCGCGAAGTTTTTGTTTTTGCACAGGATTTTACCGTCTTTGGCGGCTCTCTGAGCGAAACCCACGCGCAAAAGATCTGCAAGGTTATGGACATGGCTCTGAAGGTCGGTGCTCCGGTCATCGGGCTTAACGACAGCGGCGGTGCACGCATTCAAGAAGGCGTTGTTTCGCTTGGCGGTTACGCTGATATCTTCCTGCGAAACGTATTGACCAGCGGCGTTGTCCCGCAGATCAGCTGCATCCTCGGCCCTTGCGCGGGCGGTGCGGTCTATTCGCCGGCGATCACCGATTTTAACGTGATGGTCAAAGACACGTCGTATATGTTTATCACCGGCCCGGACGTCATCAAGACCGTGACGCACGAGGACGTGACGAAGGACGAGCTTGGCGGAGCGATGACGCATAACTCAAAGTCAGGCGTCGCACATTTTGCGGCGGATTCGGACGAACACGCCCTGCGGATCACCCGCGAGCTGCTGTCGTTCATGCCTTCGAACAACATGGATTCCCCGCCGTTCGTGCCAACGACCGACCCTGCGGATCGTGCGGACGAAGCTATGAATTCCATCGTCCCCGAATCTCCGACGCAGCCTTATGACATTCGTGACATCGTCAATAATGTCGTTGATGAGAACTATTTCTTTGAGGTGCAGGAGCATTACGCTCCGAATATCGTCGTCGGATTTGCCCGTCTCGGCGGCTTTTCGGTCGGGATCGTCGCGAATCAACCTGCATATCTTGCAGGCGTGCTGGACATCGATGCTTCGGTAAAAGCGGCGAGATTTGTGCGGTTTTGTGACTGTTTCAACATCCCGCTGATCACGTTCGAAGACGTTCCCGGCTTTCTTCCCGGCGTAAATCAAGAGCACCTCGGCATCATTCGCCACGGAGCGAAGCTGCTCTACGCATTCGCCGAGGCGACGGTGCCAAAGATAACCGTCATCACCCGAAAGGCTTACGGCGGCGCGTATTGTGTGATGGCTTCGAAACACATCAGGACGGACATTAACTTTGCATACCCGACCGCTGAGATTGCTGTCATGGGAGCCGAAGGAGCCGTCGGTGTGCTGCTAAAACGCGAGATCGCCGAAAATGATGAAGCCTATCGTGTGGCAAAGGTCGCGGAGTTTACCGACAAGTTTGCCAATCCATACGTAGCCGCCGAGCGCGGTTATATTGACGAGGTCATCGAGCCAAAATACACGCGGCCAAAGCTGATCCGTGCATTGTCCTTAATGCAAAACAAGCGTGATACGAATCCGCCAAAGAAGCACGGTAATATACCGTTGTAAGAGTTAGCTCGTCGAACAAATAGATACTCTACTAACAGGAATGCCCACTCAAACAAAAGAGCGTCCAACTCAAGCCATAATCGATCTAGACGCTCTCGCATTCAATTTTCATTCATCAAAACAATTTATCGGCCCCGGTCTGAAATATATGGCCGTGGTCAAAGCGGACGCTTACGGCCACGGCTCTATTGAGTGTGCATTGCGGCTAGAAGCCGAGGGTGTCGATTGGTTTGGCGTGGCGATCCCCGAGGAGGGCGTCGAGCTAAGGCAAGCAGGAATTACACGGCCGATACTTTGCTTGGGTTCATTCTGGCCGGGGCAGGAAGAGTTGATCGTCGAACATCATCTGACACCCGTTATCTTTGACGAGCAAATCGCCGACCTACTCAATAAACACGCCGCCGGTGCAGGCATTGACATTGATATACACGTCAAGATCGACACGGGCATGGGCCGGGTCGGCGTAGGATTCGAAAAGGCGGCGGAGTTTGCGGCAGCGATAAAGCGTTTCGAGAATCTACATATTAATGGGTTGATGACGCATTTTGCTTCGGCCGAGGATCCGGCTGAGAATGAGTTTACTGATCGGCAGATCCAGCGTTTCAATACGGCGCTAGATCAGTTTCGCCAAGCTGGTCATTCACCCGAATGGATCGATCTTGCAAATTCGCCAGGTGCGATACGGCATCCTGATTCACGCGGCAATATGGTGCGTCTTGGTGGTGCTTTGTATGGCTTGCTCGACGACATATTGAGCCCGGACACGAAAGCACCCGAGCTAAGGCCCGTCCTTTCATTGCGTTCAGAGATCGCTCATATTAAACAAGTTGCTGCCGGCGAAAGCCTAGGCTACGGACGAACATTTTTCACGAAACGCGATTCGCTGATAGCACTCGTCCCGGTTGGTTATGCCGACGGGTATCCACGAAATGATTCAGATCGCGGCCATGTCTGCGTTAACGACCAATCCGCTCCTGTCGTCGGACGCATTTCGATGGATTGGACATTGATCGACGTTACCGACATAGCGGGAGCGACGGTTGGTGATGAGGTTTTGATTATAGCTTTTTCAAACGGCTGCTCGATCACAGCGGCCGATATCGCGAGAGAAATTGACACGATCGGTTACGAGATCACATGCGGCATCAGCCCCAGAGTGCCGAGAATTTTTAAGGAGAAATAATGAACTATCCATTAACCCTATCTTTCAAATTGCTGGCTCTCGCCAGCCAAATCTACATTCGCGACGCCAATGGCAATCTCATCGGCTATGTGAAGCAAAAGCTGCTCAAGCTGAAAGAAGACATCAACGTCTTTGCGGACGAGGGGCAGACGCAGCATCTGTTTAACATCAAGGCCGACCGTATCATCGATTTTTCGGCCAAGTACAATTTCACCAGTGCATCCGGACAATCGCTCGGGTCGATAAGCCGCAAAGGGATGCGGTCGATCTTTAAGGCCCACTATCTGATCTTCGACGAGAACGGAGCTCAAACAATGGAGATCCACGAAGAAAACGGCTGGATCAAGGTGGTCGATTCTCTGCTCGGTGAAATTCCGCTACTTGGTATGTTCACCGGTTACTTTTTCAATCCGTCCTACATCGTTTCGCGCCTCGACAATACTCAAGTCGCACGGCTAAAGAAGCAACCTGCATTTTTTGAAGGCGTCTTTCAACTCGAGCCCCTGATCCAGATGCGCAATGATGAAGAGACCAAGGTGATGTTGTCGGTATTGACAATGACCTTGCTCGAACGGGCCCGCGGATAACCAGAAATGGCAAAAGCAAAAGCATTTGAATGGAAACGGTTTTTCGTACTGCTCTACGAGCGGTCGATCGAGGCGGATATTTTTGACCGGGCGGCTCAGGTCGCATTTTATTTTTCATTTGCTCTCTTCCCTCTGCTCTATTTTCTTGTCAGTTTATTTGGTATCGTCTTGGAATCGTCCGAGGGGCTTCGCGGTGAGCTATTTTCGTATCTGCGGCAGATCATGCCCGTCTCAGTTTTCCAATTGGCATCTAAAACGATCGACGAGATCGTCGCAAACAGTTCGACTGGTAAAGCGACCCTCGGCCTCGCGATCGCTCTCTGGTCGGCATCGGCGGGCGTTGATGCTCTTCGGACTGCATTGAATGCTATCAATGGGCTAAAGGAAACGCGGATATGGTTTAAGACGAAGCTGCAGGCTCTCTTTTTCACGTTTCTCGTCACGATCCTCACGATGGTCATGCTGGCGATCGTTTTTTACGGCTGGCAGTTGGTGCAGTTGGGGCTTGCGGGTGTCGGCTTACAGGTCACGTCGCCACTCGTGTTGATCGCTATCCAGTGGGCATCGATCCTGTTGGTTATGCTGTTTGCCTGCGAGATAATTTACAATCTGCTGCCGGATTTTAAGACGTTCAAATGGATCTGGATCACCTACGGTTCGATCGTGGCGATCGTTTTGTGGATAGTGCTGACGACCGGTTTTAGGACCTATCTCGGTTATTTTAATACCTATAACAAGGCCTACGGTTCGCTCGGTGCGGTCATAATAATGATGTTGTGGCTCTACCTGACTGCGATGGCTCTCATGATCGGAGGGGTTATCAACGCGGTGCTTGCCGAGCTGCACGTAACGCCTCTCGAAGAAACTCTCACCCTTAATCATGGAAATAAAGATCGGGGATAAATTTGCAAACGAGCGGAAAGTTACGGACGAGTTGATCCGCGCATTCGCCGAGGTTTCGGGTGACTATAATCCGATACACCTTGACGATGAGTTCGCCAAAACCACCCGATTTGGTCGCCGTATCGCCCATGGCATGCTCAGCGGTGCGTTTATCTCGGCGGTACTCGGCTATGAATTTGAGGCTCGCAAGATAGTCTATCTGTCGCAGACGATGCGGTTCGTCGCACCCGTTTTTATCGACGATACCATCATCACAACCGGGACGGTTACAAACATCCGCGAAGAAAAAGGCATCATTACGCTCGAAACCGTTTGCACAAACCAAAATGGCGAAATGACCGTGAAAGGCGAGGCAATGGTGATGATCTTGCCTTAAATTAGATTACGCGCGGGAACCGATGAGATCGAAACCTTTCTCGCTCGCCAAACGTGGCAAGAATGATATGACCAATGCGGTAGAGGCGTCCATGAAAACCCGCAAAAATTCCTCCGGACTTGAGACCGCCGCACAAATGTCGTTTTTGTTGGTCGTCTTCTCACTCGGTTTTATGCGGCCCGATATCAGGGTAAGGGGTGTTTCTATTACCATTAGCGAGCCCCTATTTTTGCTTGCCGGACTCATCTGGCTACCGGCTCTACTCTGCGGACGCCTAAAAGTCAGGTTTGATAAGGTCTATTATCTCTTCGGCCTGTTCGCCCTGGGGTTATTACTTTCCACAATATTTTCGGAAAACTTTCGGCAAAGCTCATTTCGGTTTCTTGGAGTAATCTATCTGATCGGCCTCGCTGTTTTGGCATTTAACCTGCGGGAAACGCCGCACTTTTTTAAGCGAGTGGTGACCGTATGGCTCGCCGCAAGCTCAATCGCTGCGCTGATCGCGACCGTGACTGTCGTGTTTTTCTTTTTCGGAATCTCAAACTTCATCACAGAGTTTTCGCTGCACCATTATGGCTCCCTCCCTCCAGGAAGCTACCCACGAATACAGAGCACATTTTTTTACCCGAGTCTCCTCTGTAACTATCTGACCATAAGCGTGATGATGCTTTTTGCGGCGAGACATCTTGGATGGATCGGCCGGGTTCTTTTCACGGTCCTTCTGACACTATTTTCGGTTACTATTGCGTTCACCCTAACACCCGGCATCGGCGGAGTTCTGCTTGCCGTGTCGGTATGGGTTTGGATCGTTGACAGTGCGAGGCGGCCGTCGATAACTAAAGTTGTTCTCGCCGGCGGCACGTTTGCGGCAACATTCTTTTTACTGATCTCCACGTTTTCTTTCATCTCGACGCCAACGTCACCGTACCATTTCCTATTGGGCGACCTCCGCATCGACCCGTCGCAGAGATTGCTTACGTGGCAAGGGGCGCTCCAAACATTTTTTGCTCATCCTGCATTTGGGAAAGGGCTTGGACTTCCGGTCGCCGAGGTGCTTTTTATGGCACCATCGGGTCAAATGCAGGGGTTGACGGACGCCCACAATCTGCTGCTTAGCGTGGCGGCACAAACCGGCCTTTTGGGTGTGGTCCCGCTCATTTTGATCGGTATCAGCGTGCTGCGCCGCTCGCTGCCGTTTCGTATCGAGGACGGCGAAGTTAACGTATTGAGAGTTTGCCTCGGCGTTGCCTTTGCCTCGGCATTTGCATACCAAGGAATTGTAGGCTCATTTGAAGACTCAAGACATTTGTGGGTTTTGATAGGATTGATCCTAGCAATATCGCATCATCCGGACCGACCCGAAGACATTATTGCATCGAATTGAGCAAAGCCTCGCGCATCGCTCCGGCCGTTCGCCAGCGCGACTCGACGTGTTTTGACAGGGCGGTCTCGATGACGGCGGCGACCTTGGGCGGAACGTGGGGTTCGCGACTCAGGATCGGAATGATTGGTTTTTCAAATATCGCTTTGACGGTTTCCGCGATACCGGCTTTTGGCCCGATGTCGAGAGCATTCGCTCCGGTCAACAGGCTGTAAGCGGTCATCCCGACGGCATAAATGTCTGAGGGCGGACGAACGTCCTTAAAATCACGAACCTGTTCGGGCGGCATATATGCGATCGTCCCGGCGACATCGCCGACCATTGTGACGCCGCTCATGCCGGTTTCTTTGAAACTCTTGGACAAGCCAAAATCCGTAAGTTTCGCGGTCGAATTTGGGTAGTCGCCGGTCACGAGGATGTTTTGCTCTTTGATGTCGCGATGGACGAAACCTTGCTGGTGGGCAAAATCGAGAGCCGACAGTGTCTGCTCAATGATCCGTGACATTTCTCGATAGTCGAGTTTGCCGCCGCGGTGTTTTGCAAGCCGTCCGGCGTCCATGCCTACGACGAATTCAGTTATCAGATAGACGAGCCCATTGTGGGTGCCGTTTTCGACAAACTCAACTATATTCGGATGTTTAAGCCGTGCCGCAACATCGATCTCACGCAGAAAACGCTTTAGCGATTGCTCGCTGACGGCGACCTCAGGCAAGAGAGTCTTGATGGCAACAGCTCGTCCGTCTTTCTCGGCTCGCGCTAGCATGACACTCCCCATACCGCCCTGGCCGATCACGCGGATCATTTGATAGTCTGGGATCGGCTGAGGATTCTCTTTTAGCTTTTCGCGACAGCTATCGCAGATAAATGAGAGTGTGGCATCTGGCTGATCGGCCTCGACCGTCGCGGGGATGCTACAATTCAAACATTTGACCGCAACGAGCGAAATATTAGTGCTCGTCCCACCTCTTAGCGTTGCGTCAAACTCCTCAAGCCCCGTCGACACCTCAACCTCCAGAATCGTTTCACCACCCTGTATTCGGTCGCCGCTTTTGAGATATGCAGTATCTACCCGCATCCCGTTGACAAACGTCCCGTTAGTCGAACCGAGGTCACGAATAAACGCCTGCGGTGGAGCGATCTCTAAAATACAGTGATGGCGGGAAAAGAAACGGTCTTGCGGTAAGCAAAATTGGGCGTTTTCGCTCCGCCCGATCATGAAAGTGTCGTGCTGCTCAAAGGTAAATGTACGTCCGGTCTGTGGTCCAGCAACGACGTTGAGGTTGACGCGCATTATTAAAGTAGGTAAATCAGAACTGTTTTAGCTCACGATCGATGCAAGGATCCCGAACGCCAGCAAGAGTATGTACAAAACGAGAAAGATCCCGCCGATGGTTATCCCCGCGAGAGCGAAACCGCGGCCGGTGTACCTTTCTGGGTCTTTCTTGATCTGTGAAAGTGCAATAAAACCCGTGATCATCGCCGCGGGGGCAAGCAGCAACCCGAGCGAGCAGCACCAGCCGATCGTCATACTTCCGATGCCAAGTCCTAATGACACGACCGCAAGCGTCTGTGTCGGCGACATCTGCACCCCGTAGGGGGCAAAGCCCTGCTGCTGATACGGCACGGGCGATTGCTGCTGCCAACCCGAAGCGGGCGGTGTATTGGGCCAGTTTGACGGGTTCGTCACCCGCGAAGGGTCCATCATCACCGTCGGCGGATCGTC
>JBGTII010000074.1:0-11705 GCA_041745735.1 Pyrinomonadaceae bacterium
GATTTTGTCGTCGATGGTATCGCCGCCCTCGCTCGTGATAAAAATGCCGTCGGGAAAACCATTGCGCTTGCTGATGCCGAGCCGCTGACGACTGCCGCACTTTTTGACGTGATCGCAAAGGAATTGGCCGGACGCAAATCCGAGTTTGGCCCGCCCGTAAAACTGACCGAGTGGTTCTTGCACACACGCATTTCACCGACGATCACCGGGCTGCCGCATGTTGGCGTGCCATATTTCTTTATCGCCCAGACGTACGATACGAGCATCGCCGCCGAGCTTTTGAGTCCGCATGGCATCGAATGCCCGAGATTTGAAAAATACGTCGGCAATCTGCTCGATTTTGTCGAGGAGTTTCCAAAGCTCTAGCTCGGCTGCAAAGCAAAGTTACGGCATTTCGAGGCATCATAGCCAATAATGATTTGTAGATCGACCAGCGCATTTGTCCGTCTTTTGTTCGCCATCACTGTTTTGTTTGGAGCGTCTGTCATCGCCTCGGCCCAGAGTGGCCGCGTGCAGGCGACACCAACACCAACGCCCGAGGACGACACCGTCCGAATTGTCACTGAGGAGATCAAGCTCAACGTGCTTGCATTTGACGAAAAGGGCGATTTCTTTCGCGACGTCAATGAGCGCGACCTCGTGATCAGTGAGAACAACATTCTCCACCAACCGGTTAGCGTCCGGCGTTTGCCCGCAAATGTGTTGATAGTCATGGACACGGGCGGTGAACTGCGGGCTTTAAAAAGCCTCGATCAAACGCGAAAAGTGGCAACAGCGCTTGTCGAATCTCTCAGGCCTGGAGACTCTGTTGCAATAATGCAATACGCCGACAAGGCCGAAATAATCTCCGAATGGACGTCCATTCGAGCTCAAACCGTGGCAGCGATCAGGCGGTCTAATTTTGGCCGCCGTTCAATGTTTGTAGACGCTATCAAGCTTGCGACGGACTTTATGCTGCGGAGCGGCGTCGATAATAAACATATCATTTTGATCACCGACGGTACCGACAGTATGGGGCGTTCGTCGGCAAAATTTGACGCGTTTCAGCGGCTTATCGCGACCGACATCAGCGTCCACGTCATCAGCTATACATCGATGGAGGCCGCCGACATCGAGCCTCGTACCAAAGGCATTTCGAACACGCCGCCGCCCAAGGCAATGCCCGACGAGATCACCGCCACCTTGCCAAACGGTGTAAAAGACAAGGGCGTAAAGATCGGGCCGACGATCAACCTCGACCGCACACTCATCAAAAAAATGAAGGCCCGCCAACTCGAACTCGAAACGAGCCAGCTACAGCTCGAAAACCTCGCCGAGAGCACCAACGGCGAATACATCCTGCCAACCTCGCTTGAGGAAATGGTCGAAAAAGCGGCTCTCGTCGCCAAGATGGTTGACGCGAGCTATGTCGTCACATATATGCCAAAGATATCGGTCGTCGAGACACGAGGGCTAACCGAACGTAATATTGACGTCACATCGCGGCGTGCCGGTCTAATAGTGGTTGCCCGAAGAAAGCTACTCATCGACACCAAACACCTACCAAAATCAGTTTCAACCAAACCTTAACCGTTCCTTTGACGTAACTTATCTGTTGACTAACGCCAGGCGAAATATCTTGTAACCGGCTCGCGCCGGGGCTCGTCTTAGCTTTCGACGGTCAGAACAGTAACGTTACCCGGAATGAGCAGTTATCAGACGGCTTTGAATAATGAAACTCTAGCCACGCGGACCGATTTGGACGCCGTGAATCTGTCTGTGCGTGCCGCGATGACCGATCGGCAGCTCGTCGATCTGACGCTTGCCGGAGACAATTTTGCTTTCGAACAGATATTCGACCGACACAAACGGCTCGTCGCCGTGATCGCCGCCCGCTATTTTCGCAAACCCGACGAGATCGAAGACATCGTACAGGTCAGCTTTGCCCGCGCATTTACCCAGCTCGACAAATTTCGGGGCGAACACGACCGTTCGATGGCAAGCTGGCTGATCCGGATAACGGCAAATATTTGCTTTGACACGCTGCGTGCCCACAAACGCAAGCCGGAGACGCTGACTTGTGACCTGTCGGATGCCGAGGTGGATTCACTCGTTCAGCTTACGGCGGATACGTCCCGCTCGCAGGAACGCTCATTGGTCGCGGCCGACCTATCGGAAAAATTGCTCGCACAACTTCCGGCCGAGGAGCGGGCGTTGCTGCAGATGCTCTATGCAGAGGAATTGAGTGTCGCCGAGATCGCCGGTGTGCTGGATTGCTCAGCCGCAAACGTCAAGATCCGTGCATGGCGGGCGAGAAAAAATCTGCGAAAGATATTGCAACAGTTTTTGTAACCGGCGAACCGTAAATTTCGTCATTTCTAATAAGCCATGGACAGTACGCGTTTTAATAAAAAAGATCTGGATGCGATCGGCAAGATGCTGTTCGAGCAGACCGTTGTGCCTGAGAGAAAGATCGACGAGATCGTAGCTAAAACCGACCTGTTTTCCGGTGTTTTGAAACGGATAGCCGATGACAAAGGTCAGGCCGCGGTGCTTCGGCCAAAACGAGTATTTTTCCCGCAGTATGCGGCCGCATTTGCCTCGGTTTTAGTAATGATCGCCGCCGTTTTTGGAACTTATAGATACATAAAAATTAACAGCAGCAATGATACAGATCAGTTCCGTGCGGCCAAGCCAGCAGTATCCCAAGTTCCGGTAGAAATACCGGTTGCCGCACGGCCCGATTTTCCTCCTAAGGAAGAGAATATTGGTAAACTTTCTCCGGGCCGTGCGTCTAATCCAGATACCGTGGTCGAAAGAACTGCATTTAGATCGCGCATCAGATCGGCGGGTAACAGGACACGTCAGGCCGGAGGCGATGATGAAGCGGATGGTCATTTTTATCCAGTTTCATACAACGGCGATCTGGAAGAATCCGCTTCCGGCGGTCGTGTTATCCGCGTCAATATGACGCGTTCGGCGTTATTCGCACTGGGCGTTAACGTCCCCATTGAAAACGGTTCAGAAACCGTCAGAGCCGATCTGCTCGTTGGGGCAGATGGCGTGACACGCGCGGTGCGCATTGTCGATTAAATTGTATATTTTTGCATCAGAGGAGTAGATCATGAGGATATTTGTATTAGTTTTGATGAGCGCCACGTTTGGCGTCCCGGCCTTTGCCCAGCAGGACGCTAAGGTGATCGCCGAGACGTGGGTCTCAGGCGACAAGGTCGTAAAGGGCCAGCCGTTTTCCGCTGAGGCGGTCAGTGAGAGCGTCCAGACGCTGTCTGACGGTAACCGTATCATCCACACTTCGACGACCAAACTTTACCGCAACAGCGAGGGGCGTTTTCGCCGTGAGTTTACGCACGGGTCGGGCGGCATGATGGGCATGGCATACAGTTTTGAACCCGGCGTGACGATAACGGATCAGATGGGCGGGCGATTGCTGCTCGATCCGACGCTGAGGACCGTCCGTCCGGTCAGGGTCGTCGAACCGCGCACGGTCGAGACCCCTTCTCTTACGACGGAGCAAAAAG
Organism: Pyrinomonadaceae bacterium; assembly: GCA_041745735.1. Lineage (GTDB taxonomy): Bacteria > Acidobacteriota > Blastocatellia > Pyrinomonadales > Pyrinomonadaceae > OLB17. The sequence continues at coordinate 3,519 of JBGTII010000074.1, forward strand.
CCGCTCTCGAAAAACTGCGTGTCGAACTCAAGTTGACAGACACTTCGAAACTCACCGATGAGCAGCGGCAGACGATCAAGAAACTTAAAGAAGAATTAAAGATCACCATCCCGCTGATCGTAACGCCTGAGGGATTTAAGCCGGCCCGGACTATCACTACAACGGTGAATGGGCTCTACAGCACCAGCGCAAAAGCTGGGACGCCGTTGCCAACGGCTCTGACGCTTGCAACCCCTGTCGGCGGACAGTCTAAGTACGATACAAAGACCGAGCAGCTTGGCAGCAAAAATATTGAGGGCGTCGAGGCCGAAGGAACCCGCTCCGTTACGACAATCCCGGCAGGAGCGATCGGCAACGAGCGTCCGATCGAGACCGTTTATGAAAAATGGTACTCAAAGGAATTGCAGCTCGTAGTGATGTCAAAGCGCAGCGACCCGCGGTTTGGCGAGCAGACATATCGTCTGACGAACCTAGTCCGCAGCGAGCCGGATCAATCGCTTTTTACTGTTCCCACGGGCTACAAAACATTTCCGGCACCATCAGCATACAAAGCCTCGGGCGACGCCTCATACGTATATCGTATCGCCACGACAGCGGCCGAGGCTGAAAAAGCAGCCGCGTCACCTAAACCGGCGACTGCTCCGAAACCGATCCAGTAGTTTTTTTCTTATAACTCTCGAAACATTTGGCGGGCATTCGATGCCCGCCTTTTTTTTTTCCATCTTGGTCCACCTGGTCCGGATCGGACCAAAATGGATCAGGGTGGACCAAGTTTCCGACTTGATGTGTGTTTGGGTTAGAATTGACCTATACCTATCGAATACAAGGAGATACTAAAAATACATGTCAACAGCAACCGGAACTGCATCCGAAAACACCGTGGCTATAGCAAAGGTCGGCACGCCGGCCCCGGATTTTAACATGGCGTCGACCAAGAATATCGAAACGCTTGCCGAGAACGTCAAACTAGCGGATTACAAGGGCAAATGGCTCATCATGCTATTCTACCCACTAGATTTTACAGGCGTCTGCTCGACCGATCTGACACATTTTTCAGGGAGGTTTGACGAATTTAGAAGCACCAACACTGAGGTATTGGGCGTCTCGACCGATTCGGCCCACTCGCATCGCGCATGGCTGCGTATGCCAAAAGAACAGAACGGTATCGGCGAGATCAAGTTCCCCATCGCCTCCGACGCCGGCGGCAAACTGTCGCGTCAATACAACATCCTGATCGAGGAAGCCAACATTTCGCTTCGTGGGCTGTTCATCATCGACCCTGAGGGTGTATTGCAACATGCGTCCGTCAACACTCCGGCCATCGGACGCTCGGTCGATGAGACCCTGCGTGTACTGCAAGCCCTGCAATCCGGCGGTTTTTGTGCCGCTGATTGGAAGCCGGGCGATAAGAATTTATAAGCGTTCGTAGTTGACGAGAAACGAAACAGCCGCAGATTCGTGGATCTGCGGCTATTTTCGTTAAAAGAACGGACGGCTGAGGAATAGCCAATACAGGATGAACCCGCTTGCGAGGATCGAACCGAGTAATAGAAATATCAGCAGTCCGATCAATCCAAACACAAAGATATAGTCGCTCGTTGTCCCCTTACCAAGTCCGGCGGCGCGCGTTCGGATCAGATCCATGTTTTGCTGATTAGCTTTCCATACAAAATCGAACGCGTCGCCGATGAACGGCACCATTCCGACAACATAATCAAGGCCGATGTTAAAAGCCATGCGGAGCAAAGTGATCTTTGGCACGCCGTAGCGGACTCCCGCGACCAATATATACATCGACGGCAAAAAGGTGAGCGTGTCACCGACATTTGGTATGAGCCCGATCAGCGAATCAAGCCCAAAACGCCAGCCGACGCCCGGAACCTTAAATAACCCGTCGAGATAAAACGACAGGTCGTCCAGATTCTTATCGACCTCTATCTGCTTTCGCTCAAGCTTATCCATAAATGGTTTTTGCCACGAATGGCACGAATGACACAAATAAAAATTTCCTGATTTGTGTTATTCGGGTAATTCCTGGCTAAAAGTCCTTACTTTCCCACGATGGTTACTTTCAATATCTTATCGCCGCGAACGATCTTGTCTACGACCGTCATATCCGCTTCGCTAACGTGACCAAAAACGGTGTAGCCGCCGTCTAGGTGCGGCTGCGGGGCATGTGTGACGAACCACTGCGAGCCGCCTGTGTCTTTACCCGATAGGGCCATCCCGACGGCGCCGCGATCGTATCCGCGCGTGTTGACCTCGCAGCGGATCGACCAACCCGGCCCGCCGTTGCCGTCACCGCGAGGGTCGCCGTCCTGCATCACAAAATTGGGCACAACGCGATGAACCTCAAGCCCGTTAAAATAACCGCTGCGTGCGAGCTTGACCCAATTATCGACCGTCAGCGGTGCATCCTCAGGATAGAAAACGATAGTGAACTCACCCTTTTCGGTCATCAGCACCGCTTTCACACTGCCGTTCCTACGCGACAATGCTCTTCGGTAATCAATGTCAGAATTGAGCACTTGCCCCAGCTTTGTGCCGAAAACAGACTGGTATGGCAGCACCTGATCTTTGTGGTTTTTTCGTTCGCTCGCCACGGTGGCTGTCATGCCCGGATAGGCGGACTCGAGCTCCTTGTCGGCAAGTATCTCAAAAGCCTTTTTCCTTACCAGATAATCCGGCGAAGCGAGAGCGATACTGTACGAGCCTACGCCCGCCTTTTTATCGAGTTTGACGAGCGCGTCGAGGATAGCGAGCTGAGCGTCGTTTCCGTGTTTATCCGTGACGGTGGCTCTCGTAAATGCGTTATTTAACGCGCTGACGCTGTCCTTGGTCGCGGGCTGATCCGCAATGGCCCCGGCGGCGGCGGCCCTGATAAAAACGTCTGCGTTCTTTAGCTGTCCGAGCAGTATCTCTTCCAAATTGTCAGGTTTTAGGGTCGCGATGGCGCCAGTCAGATCGGGCATTGCCTTTAGCATCTTCGTCTGGTCGGCAGGCCGCACGCCGGTCGCTATCGTCGCGATAAAGCTCGTCAGCTTTTCTCCCGCTTGGGCCATAAGAGTTACGTCTTTTGTCGCGGAGATTTCGGCAAGTCCTTGGCCCCAGGCCGAGACGACACGCCATTCGCGGTAAGCAAGAGTTGGAGGCAGCAAGTTTAAATAGGCTTTTGGGGCGATGCGCGCAAAAGCGATCTCGGTTTCCGGTGAGCGGTATTTATCAAACACACGCATGTCCGCCAGCAACTTGATCGCCCTCTTATCTTCGGCGTTTTGCAGTAGCCGGCTGGACGCAGTGACAATTTCTAGCAACTCGTTCAGATTTACTGGTCGACCTCGTCGAACTCCTTCGCGTTTTGCCTTTAACAACACCGCCTCACCATACGCGATAAGATAGGTTGCTGACTTCGCATCCTTCAGATTTCCTAAGGCACGAATTGCCGAAACCCGCACACGAGGATCATCATCGCCTACCGCAGCCTGTTGCAATACGTCGGTCGCCTCTTTATCCTCGGCCGCTCCGAGTGCGCGGGCAGCGTTGGCACGAGCCCCGGCGTCACTGTCGCTGAGAAGCATTGTGCGCAATGTAGCATTGGCATTTTTGGCGCGAACTCGAGCAATGGTGTTGCACGCGTCAGCTCTGATACGAGGGTCATCATGCGTCAAAAACCTAGCGACCGTCTCACCGGTCCTTTCAGGTCTGGCACGCAACGCCGCAGTGATCGCTAGCAAAATGACCCCGCGATTTTGCTCGGTCGGATTGTCAGCCTCAGCGTTTAGCGTGGTGATTATTGCTTCGCCGAGGTCTTTGGCTTTCGGGTCTTTTGCGTGAGCAGCCGCGATCTTACCGGCGGCCTCGACAGCTCGGGCACGGACCGCATCAGGCAGCTTTGGGCTTTTTAGCAAATTCAACACCGCGTCGGCACCCTTGACCGACTCTATCTCGCCGATAGCAAATGCCGCCATCGCCCGAACATCGACCGAACCGTCAGCCATGAGGGTTACGAGGCCATCGACAGCCTTCTCGTCACCAATTCGTCCGGCGGCCAGTGCGGCACGATATCGCGTGGCCGTGTTGACGTTTGTGAACATCGCGATAGCCGGTGCGGCATCGCGCGCATCCTCGGCCTTGACCAGTTTGATAAGATCTGCGTCAGAAAGACGATATTGCCCGATGACAGGGGACACAAGTTTTTGGCCGAAAGTGGCAAGGGCCAGCCCGACGATCAACGTAGATACGAATAAGAGTTTTTTCATAACGATACTAAAATCCCGGTCGCGACGAACCGATCAGGCTACCTCGACGATCTCATAGCTCGTCGTGATCTCTGCGGTCGGTTTTACGGTTGCGGCGACGGAGCAATATGTGGTGTCCGACAGCTTGATGGCATCCGCGACGGCTTTGTCGGAAACGCCGCGTCCTTGCACGATATGGTGGACGTGAAACTTGATAAATTTACGCGGATGATCATCCGCCCGAGTCCCCTCGATCTCGACATTATAGTCGGTCACATCCTGTCGCTTTTTGGCAAGGATCGACTGCACGTCCATTGCCGTGCAAGCCGCGACCGAGACCAGCAGCATCTCGATCGGGGTAGGTGCAGCGTGTCTATCTCCTTTAGAATCCATAAGTTGGGCGTGCCCACTCGGGGGTATTCCGATAAAAAATTCGTCGCCCGCGTATTTGACCGTCGCTTTATAAGTATTGCTAGACATAATAATTTTCCCTTTATATTCGCGATTTTAGCACAATTGACGCAGCGGTTAATTGCATTCAAAACAACCATTGGCACGAAAAATGCTTCAAAAGGCGCGTACGGGCTGGTGTGCCCAGACGTTCACAAATTTTTAGGATGGCATTTATGAACAGATATCGAAATTCGCTTGTACCTGTCGCGATGATAGCGGCAATTATTTTTGGAACAACGGGGCTGGTTTCGGCACAGCGGACGTTTCCCATTTCGGGTACGTACGACCTCGACCGCGATGTCAGCGATCGTGTTGATGACGTTGTCGCCGACGTCAATATCGCCGACAACCAGCGACAGGATCTGATCGACAAGCTCGACGCGCCGGAACAGGTCGCCATCGATCTGCGCGGGACGCAAGTGACGCTTGCGACAAGCAAGGCACAGCCTGTGACATTTACAGCCGACGGCCGTGACAAAACCGAATCCGACGGCAATGGCCGCACTATCAGGCTGCGTGCGACATTGTCCGGCGACCGGCTGATCGTGTCTTCGATTGGTGGCGATACGGATTACACGATCACATTTACCTCGTCGGACAACGGCCGTGTCCTGAAAGTCTCACGCCGCATCACCACCGACTATCTCAACCAGACGGTCTTTGCCGAGAGCACTTATAATAAGACTGACTCGGTCGCGAGGCTCGGTATTCCCGTAAACGGTGGCGGCTATAATGGCAATAACACTGGTGGTAACGGGGGAAATAATAACGGTTCGACAACTTACGACCCAAACGGCGGATATTCCGACAACGACCAGAACGGTACCGTTTCAAACGGCGGTTCGAACAACAGTTCGAACGGCAATTCGAATGGCGGCTATAATCCAAACCGTCCGTCGGCCGTGTATGTAAAACCCGGCAACTACGTGGTCGTTGACGGCACCATGATGACCGGCGTTCTCGATAACGAGATCAATACTAAAGTGTCGCAAAATAACGACCGATTTCGTATGAAAGTACAGTCACCCGACCAATATCGCGGAGCCGTTATTGAGGGCTATGTTTCGGGTATCAACCGCTCGGGCAAGGTCACCGGAGCGTCGACGATCAATCTAAATTTTGACAAGATCACGATGAACAACGGACAGTCTTATGACTTTGCCGCAACGCTTCGCGGTGTCACAGATGCCACGGGCAAGATCATCAATGTCGATAACGAGGGAACGATCAAGGGCGACAGCCAAACGGTCAACACTGCCAAACGCGGCGGTGTCGGTGCCGGTATCGGTGCACTTATCGGGGCCATCGTAGGCGGCGGTAAAGGTGCTGCGATCGGTGCCATTATCGGCGGCGGAGCCGGAGCGGGCTCGGTGGCCGTACAGGACCGCAAGGACGTGCAGATAAACCGGGGCTCTACCGTGTCGATCCAGGCGGCTGCTCCGTCACGCTAGATATCGATCAGTAATCAGAGACTTCAAATGAGCGATCACAATGGTCGCTCATTTTTTATTTTGCCCACTTTTTATCTGCGTCTATCTGCGATAATCTGCGGCTAATGAAAATTTTGCCTCACGAGATCGAACAGTACCGCGACCGCAATTGGCGGCGTGAGGACCAGCTCAAGATCGACTCTGCCGCGGAGGCCGAAGCAATGATCGATGAACTCGGTTTTTCTCTCGGACTGACCGACGCCCGCACAAATCTGCCGTCGATCTACATCGCCGTCTGCGGCCGCCGCGACGCGCACATGCCGCGTAACGTCCAAAAAGACCACGAGGCAAGCCGTGCGTGGGTGCTAAAAGATGAGCTCATGGCCCGCGGCAACGTTTATTACGGCAAACTGATCAAGGGAAAATCCTGGTTCCTAGCTCCGCGAATGATCCCGGTTTTTAACTCTATTTGGGGCTGCTCAAAAAAGGGCGAAAGCGGCATTCTCTCGAAAAATGCCCAGACCGTGCTGAAAGTGCTCCGCAAAGAATGGGAAATGGCGACCGCCGACCTGCGCGACGCGTGCGGCTTCAAAGACAAGAAAGACCTGACGAAAGCCATCGACGAACTCCAGAAACGCATGAAAGTCGTCCCGCAAGAGGCCCTGTATGTGCCAAAATTTACATACATCTGGACGCTTGCCGAGGCCCGCTTTCCCGAGCAGATGCAGATAAAAATGAAACGCGAGGACGCCGTTCGCGAACTCGCACGCACCTATCTACAGGCCTGCGGCATGACGCTACTTGGCGACCTGTCAGGTAAATTTGGCTTTTACAGATGGGAATCAGGCAAAGCAAATCACGAACTCGTTGATGAGGGCTTTGCCGAACGTTTTGAAACCGGCGTCTATCGGTTGCGTATATATTAACAATGAAAATTGCCGCACTATTGGTACTTCTCGTTCTGTCATCCCTAACGTATTCGCAGAGCTTTGTCGTGAAGGTCGGCCGGTACACGCTCAAGAGCAACCCTTGGGTCAATCTGCATGCGCGCCTGTTATACGAGGCCCGTTTTAAGGCAAAACCACCCGCGGAGTTGAAGGGTGACGATCTTGTAAAATGGACGGCGGCAGTCGATGCTTACCGCAAATACTTTGGCAATCGAAGTCCCATATTCGACAATGAGCTCATCAATCTCGATCTCGGCCTTTCGTCAACCGAGGCAGCAAAACTGCCTGCCTCAATACCTCAGATTCTGACGAATGTATTGACGGGCGTGATGCCCGTTTATAGATCGGCGCTCTGGACAGGGGACGACTACGTCAATCGTTTTTGTATCTCGACGCTTCAGCCAATGCTCGCGTCAGCGGCTGACGAGTTGATCGCAGCTCATGAAAAGGCATACGGAATGCCGTTTCCTAAACAGATACTGGTCGACGTGACGGCTCGCGCGTGGGAGTTTGGCGCGTACACTGTGGGCCCGGCCGATTCCGCGCACGTTGTCTTTCAGTGCGCCGACAACCCGGCAAATCAGGGTTACATGGCGCTTGAAAGCCTGCTGCACGAGCCCTCGCACGTCATCGTCGATGCGACTTCCGGGGCGATCGGGTCAGACCTGGCAAAGCTCTCAAAGGAATTGGGTATCAAGCCGCGTCACAACCTCTGGCATGCGATACTCTTCTACACCTCGGGCGAATTAACCCGTCGGGCCCTGGTCAAAAGGGGAGTTCTCAACTATACGCGCATGATCGACACCGGCATGTACGAGCGAGGATTTCAGGGATTCAAGGAACCCTTGGAAAAATACTGGCAGGGCTATCTCGACGGCAAGTCGACTCGTGAGGCCGCCATCAAAGAAATATTATTAGCCACCAGCCAGCCCTAGCTGGTCGTCGCGTTCTCCCTAAACCTAGTTCTTCATCGTCATAAGGCTCGCGAAGGTCTCGATCCCATCCCACAAATTCTGAATACGAATATTCTCATTCTCGGCGTGCTGGTTGTTGTCGTAATTCGCGATCGGTACGGTGATGGTCGGTTGGTTTAGAGCGTCACTGATAATTGAGAGCGGA
>JBGTII010000075.1:0-29350 GCA_041745735.1 Pyrinomonadaceae bacterium
ATGATGAGATCGTATTTATGCCTGAGATCGATCTCTAGCGAATTTCCGTTAACAATTTCGACTATGTCGGCGACCCCATTTTCACGTGCATGGGCCGCAATTACAGGTAACAGTGCCGGATCCGTTTCGATCGCTGTAACTTTTTTAGCACCCAATTTTGCCGCAGTGATCGCCCACACGCCGCTTCCGGCTCCGATGTCTAAGACGCGTGTTTCGCTCGTCACATGTCGCCGGATCGCTTCGTAAAACAGCTTGTTACGAGTCTCGTCGCGCAAGAGAACCTGATGATAAAGCAAGGTCTGATGCAGGTGCGAGTAAAACTCCGCCTCTTGATCGTTGTCAGCCTTTTTCATATTTTTTGCTGTCATACGCCGGCGGCAAATTCGCTGTTATTAGCAATAAGCGTCGGATATTTGCCGCTCCAGCAGGCGTTGCAGGTTGATGCGGGGTCGAGCCCGATGGCCTCGAGCATTCCTGTCAAAGAGAGGTAGCCGAGGCTGTCGGCACCGATGTATTCGCGGACCTCTTCGACATTCATATTGGCGGCGATGAGGTCTTTGCGGTCCGGGGTATCGACACCGTAGTAGCACGAATGTGCGGTCGGCGGACACGAGATACGCATGTGGACCTCGGCGGCACCGGCTTCGCGGACCATCTCGACGATCTTTTTCGAGGTCGTGCCGCGAACGATCGAATCGTCGATAAGCACGATGCGGTTGCCGTTTATCAGATCTTTGATCGGATTGAGTTTGAGCCGCACGCCAAAGGAGCGGATCGACTGCGACGGCTCGATGAACGTGCGTCCAACGTAATGATTGCGGATGATCGCCTGACGAAAATTGATGCCCGACCAACGTGCATAACCGATCGCAGCAGCAACACCGGAATCGGGCACAGGTACGACGAGGTCGGCATCGACAGGATGTTCGGCTGCGAGCTGTTTGCCCATCTTGTGCCGTGATTCGTTGACCGAGCGGCCAAAAATTATCGAGTCGGGTCGCGAAAAATAAACGTGCTCAAACGTGCAAACCGCATGAGCCTTTACCTCAAAAGGTTTCGAGGAATGCAGCCCGTCGGCGTCGATGATGAGCATCTCGCCGGGTTCGACCTCGCGGACGTATTCGGCGTCGATCAGGTCAAACGCACACGTCTCGCTCGCGACGCACCAAGCTCCTTGGAACTTACCCAACACCAGCGGCCTAAATCCCCGCGGGTCGCGAACGGCGATCAAGGCCGTCGGCGTCAAGAACAACAGCGAAAATGCACCTTCGGTTATCGCGAGAACTTTTTGAATAGCGTCGATCGCGTCTTTTGCCGGCGTGCGTGCGATGCCGTGCAGGATGGTTTCAGTGTCGGATGTTGAGGAAAAGATAGCACCGTCACGCTCGAGCTCGCGGCGGCGGGCCTCGGCAAACGGCAGATTGCCGTTATGACAGACCGCGATCTTGCCGTGCTGACATGTCACCGAAAACGGCTGCACCTCGTCGAGCGTATTCTTACCGGAGGTCGAATAACGCGTGTGGCCGATGGCCGAGGTGCCGGTCTGTTTCTTCAAAACGTCGGGATTTAGAACATCCGCAACAAGCCCGACCTCGCGGTATTGCAGCAGCTCGCTGCCCTCAGCAGTAACGATTCCGCAAGCCTCTTGCCCGCGATGCTGCAACGCAAACAGCCCAAGCTGGGTTAGTGTCGAGGCCTCGGCGTGACCAAAGATGCCAAAAATACCGCATTCCTCGTGAAGTTTGTCGAGAGCTATATCCATCTAAATTCTATTTTGCCACAAAAAGAATTTAGCCACGAATTACACGAATGTCACGAATTAATTTCAATTTCTTATTCGTGCTATTCGTGTAATTCGTGGCAAAAACTTCTTATTCCGCCGGAAGAATTCTTCCCCGGCATTCGCCGAAGCCTATTCTTCGAAAGTCTTCGCGTTCGCAGTAGCCTTTCATGATTATTTCGTCGCCGTCTTCGAGGAAGCGGCGGGTTTCGCCGGAGGGGAGTTCGATGGGTTCGGTGCCTCGCCAGCTAAGCTCCAGCATGGAGCCGCGTTCGTTCTTTTCCTTGCCGGAGATGGTGCCGGTGGCGATGAGGTCGCCGGTTTGCAGATTGCAGCCGTTCGAGGCGTGATGCGTCAGCATCTGACCGATCGTCCAGTAGAGGTCTTTCATATTGGATTTGCTCAAGAGATGCGGTTTGACGTTTTCGTCACGCATTTTTTGCGACTGGATATATACCTCAAGTTTGACGTCGATGCCGCCGAAGTTTTTGTTTTGCTCGCTCGCAAGGTAATCGAGCGGAGCCGGATCGCCTTCTTCGCGTTCGAATGCTTTCGTGCGGAATGGTGCGAGAGCTTCCATCGTGACGACGAAGGGCGAGATCGTTGTGGCGAAATTCTTGGCGAGAAACGGCCCGAGCGGCTGGTATTCCCACGCCTGTATGTCGCGGGCGGACCAGTCGTTGACGAGGCACAGACCGAAGATATGTTTCTCCGCCTCGCCGATCGGGATCGACGTGCCGAGCTCATTCCCCTGCCCGACAAAAAACCCGACCTCCATCTCGTAATCGAGGCTCTTGCACGGAATAAACACCGGCGGAGCTTCCTGGTCGGTCCGGTTCTGCCCCTTAGGCCGCTTGATGTCCGTCCCCGAGATCACGATCGACGAAGCCCGCCCGTGATACCCGATCGGCACATATTTATAATTCGGCAGCAAAGGATTGTCCGGCCGAAACATCGACCCCACATTCGTCGCATGATAGATCGAGCAGTAGAAGTCGGTGTAGTCGCCGATCTCAAATGCGAGTTCGGGGTCCGCCTTGCTCATTAGTACCATGCAGTCTTTCGCGTCTTCGATGATCTCGGGCTCAGCATCATCGCGGAGGACCTCGAACGCCGACCGCCTCAGGTCCGTAAGGATCGCTGTGCCGTAAACCTCAGTCAAAAATGATAGGTCGCAGAGCTCGATCTCTTCGGCTAACGGATCGAATCCGCTACCGAGCAGCCCTGCAACGATCGCCTGATTGAGGTCAAAAATATAATCACCGATACCGATGCCCAAGTGTGGAGCTTCGCTTGCCGCGGAGCGCCAAAACATGCAAAAAGGCAGATTCTGTATCGGAAAATCCGTATTCGGATCGTTGGCGGATTCGACCCAGCTTTTGAGGTTCGGGTCGTGTGTTTCGTTGATCTCGTACATAGGCATAGTTTAGCTCCGACGTGTATTCAATAAACCGGTTCGCGCGAAACCCAGTACCGGGGCTGTGCAACGACTTTCTCGCGTGTGCAACGACTTTCCAGCGTGTGTAACGACTTTCCGGGCTGTGCAGCGACCTTCTACCGTGTGTAACAACTTTCCGGGCTGTGCAGCGACTTTCCAGCGTGTGCAACGACCTTTCCGGGCTGTGCAGCGACTTTCCGGCATTTGCAGCGACTTTCTGGCCTTTGCAGCGGTATTCCCCGCTAGAGTATTCCCAGCTTTTGCAGATCCGCCACCGGTTCATCAAAAGAACACGAACCGAACGACTGGATGCCCTTTTCGCGGAGCATCTCAATGTGCCGCAGGTTTAGCGAATAGTCTTCGCGCCAGATGGCGGCCTGGTCTGTAAAAGCAAAGACCTCGTCAAATTCCTCTTCCATCACATCAACGAGCAGGCCCTCGCGGTAGCCTTCGAGGGCGAAACCGGTCATCAGGAAAAGGTTGAGAAAGCCGTGCATCGTGCCGGTGACGGCGTTTTCTTCGTAGGTCAGCGGGCGAAAACAGCGGATCGGATGATGCAGCCCGGCGGTCGCTTTGAACGGCACGTTTGCCGCCAGGCACGCCCGCACAAACCGGATGATGTCCTGCGTTTTTGGAAAAGCGTCCGGCGTGATGCCGCCGGTACGGATCTTTGCCCGCTGGCCCGTCGCCGCAAGCGTTGCTATCAGATCTGGCAGCTTTTCATCGAGTGCAAGCTCGAAATACGCCGTCACATCATCCGGCACCGACGCCGCCGCATTCTCGATCACGCCCGCCGAATCGGCCTTGATCTCAAGCGTATCGACGACAACACCGGGGCCATTCGCTGAGTTAAAATCTTTGATCTGGTTGATAGTATTAACAACATCATCGCCAACCACGACGCTGACCCGCCACGCATTACCCGCATCACGCGAGACAAAATCGCGGGCACATTCGTAAAATTCGTCGAGCCGTGCCGCCGTCACGACAAAACGCCCGAGCATCCAATTGTAGTTGCTCGTGCGATACATCGCGTAGTTGATCACCGCCTCAGGCATCGACAGCCCTGCCGGCGGAAACAGCCCCGCATAGTCCACCGCCCCGTCGAGCAGAGCCCGGACCGATCGCATTGTGTTAGTTGTAGCAGTGTCCATGGGTAAAATCAGATGATAAGAGATTTGAACGCAAAGGAAAACTTTCGACTTGCATTCGACCGATATGGTGGAGTATCTTTGCTTAAATTTAGGAAGTAGTTTGAAACAAAAATGCGCGTTTTAGGGATCGATCCAGGCAGCGAAACGCTCGGATGGGGCGTTGTCGACGGGAGCGGTTCGAAATACGCCCTTGTGGATTTTGGCACGGTTAAGTCGAATACCAAGCAGCCTTTTTCTAAGCGTCTGCTCAATATCTACGAAGGCGTGGCCGAGGTGATGGCGACGCATTCGCCGGATGTGCTGTCGGTCGAGGATACGTTTTACGCGGTGAATGTTGGCGTCGCGTTGAAACTGGGACAGGTTCGCGGGCTGATGTTATTGCTCGCTGAGCAGCGTGGTCTAGACATCGCCGAGTACGCTCCGCGATTGATAAAGCAAACGGTGGTCGGTTACGGCAACGCCGAAAAACAACAGGTCGGGCAGATGGTTAAAATATTCCTGGGGCTAAAAGAGGTACCGACGCCGCACGACGCCGCCGATGCACTGGCGATCGCGATCTGTCACTTTCACCACGCGGGTGTGCAGGACAGGATAAACCAGGCAGCTCAGAAAAAATAATAAGTTAAGGGAGACTCTATGAAATTCCCCATTTCCATAATTTTGTTCATAGTCCTCGTAGCAACGGGAAACCTTTTTGCGCAAAAACGTACCGCTCCACTTAAACCCAAAACGATTGCAACAAGATCCGCCGAGGTAGGCCAAACTGCGGTTGTTATCGACGAAACGCTATCTATTCTACGTAAAACCCCGAGCCTGTTTTCAGAGGTTGTCCATCGAATGCAGCGCGGCCGTAAGGTGCAGATACTCGGCCTTGCCGAAGCCGACGGCGTCAAGTTTTACAAGGTGACGGCCCCACCGTCAAGTTTTGGCTGGGTACAAGCTGACGCCGTGTTTGGGAAGTTTCGCCCGGGTGACGAGGAACGCCTCGCCAAGCTCGTACAAGCAATTGACGCCTTTGATCAAATCGAAGTTGCCGGCGAGTTTTTTGAGCTTTATCCGGCGTCCAAATTTCGCCCCGCAATTTTGCTGCTCTACGGCGACATACTCGAAGAAGCCGCTGCGAAACTGACTAAATCAGCCTCAACCCAGCTGAAACGATCCGAAATGGCCGCGTCCGCCGCTCCGTTGCATAGCTATTACCTGAATTTCATCATGCTCGACCGCTATCGCAGGCTCGGCATAATATTTTTATTTAATTCCGCAGCAAAACAATTTCATTATGACGGCGCGTCCTGGAAAGAGATCGTCACAAAATTTGCGGGTACGAACGAAGCCGTTGAGGCTCAGAAACGACTGGATGCTTTGAAAGCCAAAATGGAAAAACCGGCGACGAAATAGTCATTTCTTTGTCGCGGAGCGACAATTTGACTTTAGCCGTGTCTTTTAAGGCACGGAAACGGATCAAATTTTGAATTGTTGTCGCGTCAGCGACAAATGAATTCTTATTTGGCAGAATATTCAGTCGTCGCTGACGCGACGATGTTCATACATACAAACTACCGTGGGTTAAAACCCACGGCTAAATTCACACGGCCGCTAACGCGGCTGCTATTTCTGCACCGACGCGGGCGTTGTTTTCGAGCAGGCTGATGTTTGCAGCGAGTGTGCGACCGCCGCTTCGCTCGGACATCTGCGAGAGCAGAAATGGTGTGATCTCTTTGCCGCCGACGCCTTTTTCGTCAGCAAGTTTTAGTGCATCGGCTAGGATCGATTCCAGTTCGGTGCGGTCGATCTCAAATTCTGTCGGAACAGGAACAGTCACAAGGACCGAATTCTTTAACCCCAGTTCATCACGTGCTTTGGCAATTGCCGCAACTTCGTTCGCACTATCCACCCGCTGATCTATCGCCAATCCACTAACCCGGGAATAAAACGCAGGCAGCTCGTCGCATTGCCAGCCGAGTACGGTGATGCCGTGGGTTTCGAGCCATTCGCGTGTGCGGTCGAGGTCGAGGACGATCTTTGCACCGGAGCAGACGACCGTGATCGGCGTTTGTGCAAGCTCTGGCAGATCGGCCGAAATGTCCGCCGCAAAACCGCGATGCACGCCTCCGATACCGCCGGTCGCAAATACCTTGATCCCCGCCATGTGAGCGATAAACGCCGTAGTCGCAACCGTCGTTGCACAGTCGAGTTTATTGGCGGCAGCGATCGGCAGATCGCGGCGTGAGATCTTTCGAATGTCTTTGCGTGTCGCGAGCTGCTCGATCTGGTCTTGGTCGAGTCCAACACAAAACTCGCCGTCAAACACCGCGATTGTTGCCGGAATCGCACCATTGTCACGAACGGCGGCCTCGCATTTCATCGCGGTTTCGAGATTTTGGGGATAAGGCAGGCCATGGGCGATGACGGTTGATTCGAGAGCGACGATTGGCGAGCCGCTCCTTATAGCCTCGCGTATCTCACCACTAAAACTCAAGTTCATAAGCTGCTGATTGTAAATTGTCCATTGGGCGATTGTAAATTGGATAAAACCATCTCTTTACCAATTAACAATCGCCCAATTTACAATTTACAATCCCTATTTTACAAATTTCCCTATGCGGCTGAGACGCGGGTGCGTTATGCACGAAAGCATACCGCCGTCCGACGCTCCGCGGTCGCAGGACCAATAGACAAACATCGCCCGCCCGACGATCAGTTCACGCGGGACAAAACCCCATACCCGGCCGTCTTCGCTGGCGTCGCGGCTATCGCCAAGACAGAAAAACTGATTGTCCGGCACGATCATCGTTTTGCCCTTGACGCCAAATTCATACTGGCCTCGTGTGACGCTGCCGCCGCCTTTTACAATATCCATCGAGCGTTTTGAGTAATAAACGTCCCATTTTTCGTCGGGCCGCCGCTCTTCAAATTCGGTCTGAGTCAGTGCCGATTGGCTGTCGGGAGCATCACCTATTACGCGGTGTTCCGGCAAAAGTACGTCATTGATAAAAACCTGATTGTCGCGAAACTCAACCTTTTCTCCCGGCAATCCGATCACGCGTTTTACGTAATTTACCTGATACGGTATCGCTGACGAACCGTGTGCACGATCCATCTCGGGGTGCAGTTTGTTGCCCGGATATTTGAAAACGACGATGTCGCCGCGCTGTATCTCACGCTGCGGCAAAAACGGCAGGCTCTGGCCACCCGGCGTAAAGATAAACTTATTTACCAGCAAATAATCGCCCACGAGGATCGAGTTTTGCATCGACCCGGTCGGCACGGTCACCGCTTGCAGGATAAAGGTCATGCCAAATATCGCCATGACGAGTGTCACGACGAATGATTCGAAATATTCGCGAAATATCGATTTTGGCGGCCCCACTGGTTTTGGCTCGACAGCGGTCCTTGTTTCTTTGTTTTCGTCACTCATACAGTAGCTAAATGATACGTTAATTTTTGCCTACGCGTTTCGTCTTAGTTTCTTTTTGGGGTGCCAGCGTATTCAGAGCCTCTTCGGCCGCCATCATCTCGGCAGCCTTTATCGACGTGCCCGTGCCCCGCGCCTTGCCGCGCTCCCAGACTGCTTCGACCAGAAACGTCCGGTCGTGCGGCGGGCCGTCGGTTTTGATGACGTTGTATGCGGGTGCCGTCAACTTTTCTGCTTGGAGCATCTCTTGGAGCATCGTCTTGTAATCAAGGGAATTTTTAGGCGTCGCACTGCGGATCTCATCGGCAAATATCCGCCCGAGAAATACGCGGGCCGCACTGTAACCGCCGTCGAGGAATACGGCAGCAACGACCGCCTCAAGCGTATTTGCAAGCAGCGCCTGTTTTTTGCGGCCGCCGGTTTTCTCTTCGCCGCGTCCAACGCGGACATAATCGCCCAGGCTTAGATTTTCGGCGATCCGGGCCAGCGTCGTTGTGCTGACGAGGTGATGTTTCATCAGCGTCAGGTCACCCTCGGTCGATTTTGGATTATTTTGATATAACCGCTCCGCTATCATCAGCCCGAGCACCGAATCCCCGACAAACTCCATCGACTCGTTTTGGGCATCACGAACAGCCTCATCCGATTCACCCGGTAGATTTTCATACGCCCACGAGCGGTGCGTCAGAGCTCGCTCAAGTAGGTTTGCGTCAGCAAATCGGTGGCCGATCAGAGCCTCGAGTTTTGCGAGCTTTGGGGTCATCGACCGTAATTTTAGCAAAAAAGAAGGCCAGATGCGTTGTTACACGCACCCGGCCGATCTTTAGATCAGCTCAGAGGTCTTAGACGAGCTTTTTCTTTGCGGTCTTTTTCTTAACCACAGCCTGCGGTTTTGCCGGACTCTTGACCGGAGCCGTGACAGGCGGAGGTTTGATCGTCGTTGACGGAGCCGTCGCCGGTGCGGTTGTTGGCTGCGCAACGGGAGCGGCCGGTTCCGCATCGCGGATCGGTTCGATCGGCGTCGTTGGATTTATGAACGGTTTTGCGACCGCTGTCATTATCCACGGATCGACACTGTCTTTTTTACCAAAGCGTACGAAATAGGCATCCTCCACGTTCTTTTTCATCGTTGCCTTGTATGCCGGAACCTGGCCATATCTATAGGCACGGGCAAACGCATCCATCGCCCGTTCGCTGGTACCGTTGGACATGGCGACCTTGCCCTTGATCTCGTCAACGATCTTTTGCAGTTCTTCCGGAGTTATTCCCGGAGCGTTCTGCTTTGCAGTGAGTACCTTGATCTCGTCAACGATCTTATTTAGCTCGGCAAAATAGTAGTAACCTGTCAGTTCATAAGGAATATGATTCTTACTCGCCTCCGACGTTCCCTGCGTTGTCTTATAAAGGTATGGCAGTGAACCAGCGGGATTCTTTTGAACGACATTAATGATGTACCCGACCGTCAGGTTCATGTATCCGAGGGCATCTTCCTTAGTCTTATAGATATAAGGAGCAACGCCAAAGCTAGTGAATGTTTTACCCGATTCGAGATCTGCGATCGATGCCTTAGCAAAGCGGAGTGCGTCGTCGGTGTATTTGGTGTTGCCTTTATAAGCTTCGTCAAATCCGATCGATCCAAGCACGATCGCAGCGGCGCGGTATTTTTCGGGGTATTTTGCAAGGACCTCTTTACCGGCAGCATAGACCTCGTCAAAGTTTTTTGCTTTCATAGCCGCGTCAAAACGGCCAACGAGTTCACCTTCGGCTTTCGCATCACGATCTGATGCAAGCTTGGTTTCCATCTTAGGGATGTTGATCTTTAGCCAGTCAGCCCGCACTTTCGCCGATTCGCACGAGCCATATTTTTCTAGAAATGACTTGCCCGAATCGATCGCCCTGCGCCGGACGCTGAGATCGGTCTTATTTGCATAGTCTTTATCAAACTCGTCCTGCATTTTTGTCTGCCCCTCGGCATCCGTGCACGGATCCTGGCCCATTCCGGCCACAGCTCCAAATGCGATAATTGCGGCTAACATGAGTAGCAAATTTGTTGATCTAAAAATCGTTTTCATCGAAATACTTCCTCCGCCTAATGCGTAATTAAAAATTAAATTTTCAGTCGCGGCCCCAAAGAATACATCTTTGGTTTCGCGTGAAATCAGATGTTTGCCCACACGATAAAGTTGCTATATTTCGCGCCGGGTTTATGATGGCTTTATAAAAAACTATCGCTCAAAAGAAAACTTTTGAAAAGGTAAATAATCCGTAAGTTTGCTATGCAAGTCAAGCCGAAATGCGAATTTCGTTACAAAATTCGCATTGTTTTGGCCTTAAATTGATGACAGATTACGGCTTGCGTTTCTTTTCCTTTTCGTCCTTGTCGTAGGTAATAACGACCGGCGGGAAAACTGGTTTGGAATCTGCGGTCTTTGTGACCAATTTTTTCTGCGGCGGAGCGCTCGGCACGATTATCACGTTGCGGTCACCGACCGCGGTCGTCGTCGCGTCACCCTCGTCGGCCTCTTCATCATCAGCCACCTCGGCAAGCTGGGCGTCAGCTTTTGTAGCTGCAACGTTTTTCGGTGCGATCTTAAACTCGGTCTGTGCGAGGTTTCGGTCGGTCCTGACGATGTTTCCGGCCAGAGCGTTATAGACATTAGCCGCAATCGCTGCGGCAAAACGGCCGCGTTCACGCTGTCCGCGTGTGATGACCGCAACGGCATATTTCGGCTGCTCGATCGGAGCGACCGAGGCAAAGAGCCCAACCCACGAACCTTTGTCGATGCACGAACCGGTCTTACCGGCGACACCAAGCGTCTGATTCATATTGCGTCGAGCGGTGCCGTATTCGGCAGCTCCCATCATGCCGGGTATGACACGGCGAACACTCTGCGAGGGCAGATCAACGTTCGCCTTATAAAATGTCTGAAATCTTGCATTCTCGACACCCTTGCGGGGGATTCGCGGAAGTACACGGTGACCGCCATTGGTGATCGCGGCAGCCATGACCGCAAGCTGTATCGTCGAAACCTCAGTATCGTCGCCATGCGAATAGATCCGCGGATTGCTGTTGCTAAAAGGCAGCCGCCCTGTAGCCTCGCCCTCAAGATTCACACCGGTCTGCTGCCCGAGACCAAGTTTCTGGCCGTATTCTACAAGCTTGGCATTGCCCATCTGGACACCGGCACGCTGAAAATAAGGATTGTCTGAGAATGCGAGAGAGTCATCCAGATTACGGCGGGTCGATACGTTGCGAATTGACCCGTTCTCCTTGCTGATAACGCCTTCGTTGATGCCGGCGACGCCGGTCACGAGCTTTATGGTCGAGCACGGGCGAATGGTGGTGCGGATCGCCCAGTCCTGATTAACTATGGTCAAAACCTTGCCCGTCTGGGCCTCCATCACGACAACTGAACCGGCGTGCCCGCCAAGTGCATTGATGGCGGCGGCTCGAATTTGCAGGTCCTCGCCCTCGGTATTGTCTTTGGAAATATTTGCGACCGTCTGAATGCGGAGCCCATTCTCAAATGCGATCTTACGGGCTATAGCCTCACGGCGGGCCTGTTCACGGCGGCGTTGCTCAGCGATGATGGCGGCACGGCGTTCGGCATCTTGGCGGCGGCGTTCTGCGAGAGCGGCTTTTGATTCGGCGGCTTTTTTAGGATCTTGTTTGGCTTTTTCGTTTTTATTGTCTTTAGCTTTAGCGGTTAATTTTTCCTTTTTGTCCTGTTTGGCCTTAGCGGAAGCTTTGGCTTTATCACGATCTTTTTTGGCATCTTTTGCACTAACTGTTGCCTTCTTAGCTGTAGCCTTTTTGGCGGCTGTGGCCTTTTTTGACTGTGCCGCAACGCTGCCGGTTAGCAGCACTGCAACTACGAAGAGCACAAAAAAAGAACTGACACGGGACAATTTGGGGAACATTAACTTCATGCTTTACCTCAGAAAACGTAAGATTGTTGTAGAGACCAGGTGGAGTTCAGAATTCTAGCTGTACCGGAAAATAAGCCGTTTCCGGCGGTTGCTTAAAAACTAATGTTGAATATAACATTCAACCGACAAGGAGCGCAAGCATTTTCTCATAAGTAATTTTGTTGGCATCTATGAGATTCTTTAATACATTCCGCGGACGACTGTTGCTCATATTAGCTCTGCTGCTAATGGCGTCGCTCAGCGTCCAGTATTATCTCAATCTGCTAACCCAACAAGAAAACAACGACTTACGCGAAAGCCAGACCCAAGCGCTCGTGGCCGGTATCACTTTGGGATTCACCAGCATACCGATGAAAGATATGCGCGTGCAGGATCTCGTCGACCAAAACGACCAAACATTTTTTGACGCGGCGACCAAAGAACGCATTAAGGACATTATCATCATCGACAACGACTGGCGGATAACGGACAGCCTAAATCCCGATTATCTGCCCTCGGCCGATGAAAACGACGAGGTCGTCTATCACAATATCGGCGATATCACCGGGCTGCCGCCGCTGATGGAAAGCGCGAGGCTCGGCGAAGATCTCAAAAATTTCCCAAACCCGATCACGCCATATAATAAAGACCAGGCCGACGAGGCACACGCCATACCCATCGAAACAAGCAAAGGCCGCTGGTATGTGATGGTGCTGATAAAAAACGACAAGACGGAGGCCGGTTGGCGTGCCGCACGGCCGCTGGTCTATACGCTCGGCGTGCTGCTCGTGACGTCGCTTATCACGCTCTTTCTCGTCTGGCGTTTTACCCGGCCGATTGCAAATCTCTCGAACGCCGCCCGCGAGGTCGCCGAGGGCAATCTGCTGGTGCGCGTTCCCGACGCCAGCCGCAGCGACGAGATGGGTGAGCTTGCCCGCAACTTTAACGAGATGGCTGCCGAGCTCGAAAAGAAACGCGACCTTGAAGCCCAACTCCAGCACGCCGAAAAGTCTGCGGTCGTTGGGCGGCTTGGCTCGGCGATCGCCCACGAGATACGCAATCCACTCAATTATATCAATCTGACGCTCGATCATCTGAGGTCCAAATTTGCACCAGAGGAACCCGAACGGCGTGAGACGTTTGAAAAGCTGACCTCGCAATTAAAGACGGAGGTCGCCCGTATCAATCAGCAGATCTCCGATTTTCTCAACTACTCGCGCCCGGCAACCGCAAAGCTCGTCCCCCTCGACGCCCGCAAAGCCATTGAGGAATCGCTCCGTATCGTCGAGCCGCAGGCCGAGGAAAAGAACATCACTATTGCCGTCGTCGAGCACGAAAATGTGCCACAGATAATGGGCGACCCTGAATTTCTGAGGTCAGTATTTAATAACCTGTTTATCAACGGCGTCCAGGCGATGGAATCGAACGACGGACATCTCGGCATCAAGATCCTGCCTGACGAAGGTGGCGAATTTGTCCGCTTTGAGATAACAGATACGGGCAACGGCATCTCGGCAGATAGCCTCTCAAAGATATTCGAGCCGTATTTTTCGACCAAAGAAACCGGCACCGGCCTCGGCCTCGCTATCGTGCAAAAGATCGTCGATATCCATAACGGCAAGATCGAGGTCGAATCCGTCGAGAGCGAGGGGACCAAATTTACGGTAAAATTACCGAAGGCAGAAAATTAGCCACAGAGAACACAGAGTCCTCTGAGAAAAAAGAAGTAACCTCATCTTCTCTGTGGTCTCTGTGGCGAAACAGTTTTATGGCACGCAAATCAATACTTGTAGTTGATGATGAAAAGAATCAACGAGAAATTTTAGAAACTATCCTGTCGGGCGAGGGCTACGATGTTACGACTGCGTCGTCCGGCGAAGCGGCGATGAAATTTGTCGCCGACCGGCATTTTGACCTCGTCCTGACCGACCTAAAAATGACCGGCATGAGCGGGCTTGCGCTGCTCAATGCCCTGACCGATTTTGACAAATCGATCATCGTCATTTTGCTCACGGCCCACGGCACGATCGATTCGGCGGTGGACGCTTTGCGGCTCGGGGCATTTGAGTATCTGCAAAAACCGTACGACAGCGAAAAGCTGCTTGAGACGGTATCGCGTGCATTAAAAAAATTAACGATGCTTGACGCCGAGATCGTCTCGGTTTCGCCCGAGATGGACAAGGTTAAAAAACTGATCCTCAAGATCGCCAAGTCCAGCTCGACCGTCCTCATCCGCGGCGAAAGCGGCACCGGCAAAGAATTGATCGCACGTGCGATCCATAAAAACAGTTTGCGTTCCAACGAGGTGTTCCAGGCCGTCAACTGTGCCGCGATCAACGAAAACCTGCTCGAATCCGAGCTATTTGGCCACGAAAAAGGCTCGTTTACCGGAGCCGTGTCCGACAAAAAAGGCCTGTTTGAGATCGCCGACGGCGGGACGCTTTTTCTCGACGAGATCGGCGAGCTTGATATCGCTCTACAGGCAAAAATATTGCGGGCACTGCAGGAAAGACAGATCAGACGCGTTGGCGGCGTTCGCGAACTCAACGTTGATGTCCGCGTCGTGACCGCGACAAACCGCGACCTGCTTCACATGGTCGGCGAACAGCGTTTTCGCGAGGACCTTTATTACCGGCTCAACGTGCTGTCGATCGAGCTGCCCGCCCTGCGCGAACGCCGCACCGACATTCCCGTGCTCATCGAATATTTTGTCGCCAAACACACCAAGGGCACCAGCCGCAAGATCACTTTCGCCCCCGACGCTCGAAAGCTGCTCGACGAATACGCCTATCCCGGCAACGTCCGTCAACTCGAATCCGCCCTCGAACGCTCGATCTTGCTGTGCGAAGACGATAAAGTCACCCTCGACGACCTGCCGCCCGAGATGACCCAATCCGGCGGACGAACCGCCACCGCTGCCGCGTCAGGCGACCTTTTCGCTTTGCCCACCGAAGGCGTAAATTTCGAAGACGTCGAACGCAGCCTAATAATGCAAGCCATGGAACGCACCGACAACAACATCACAAAATCAGCGAAACTGCTTGGGCTAACGTTTCGAACATTGCAGTATAGACTCGAAAAATTTGGATACAAAAAGGACGAAGAAAGTGACGAGTGGCAAGGGACGAGGGACGAGGGTTTGTAGCCATGGTCGAGGATGGAAATTACAAAAATCTTATTGTCTGGCAAAAAAGTATTCGACTGGTAAAGATCCTATATCAGTTAACTGCAAAATTTCCAGGTGAAGAGAAATTTGGATTGATATCGCAGATACGGCGTGCGGCTGTATCGATCCCGTCAAACATCGCCGAAGGACAAGCCCGTCGAACCACCGCCGACTATATTCGGTTTGTCTCAATTTCCGAAGGCTCATTGGCGGAGGTTGAAACTCAGCTTATAATTGCGATCGATCTTGGTTTTTGTGCTGAAAGTGATACAAAAGAAATTTTCGGCCTTTTGACGGAGGTTCGAAAAATGTTAAATGCTTTAAGACGTAGTTTGTCAGCAAAACTGACTCGGGCCGAGTAGCCCTCGTCCCTGACCACTCGTCCCTTGTCCCTAGTTCGGAGGTTTCGCAATGGAATGGTTCTCAACATTAAGTTTGGCTCTCGGTTCAGCCTGGACGTCTGGTATAAATCTCTACGCCACTGTCACGATTCTCGGGCTGCTGCAAAAATTTGGTGCGACGAAGCTGCCGGGCGGGCTCGACGCGCTCGATAACTGGTGGATCATCGGCATTGCCGGCGGGCTGTATGTGATCGAGTTTTTCGCGGACAAATTTCCCTACGTTGACAGCGTCTGGGATGTCGTCCACACATTTATCCGCGTGCCTGCCGGAGCGGTCGTTGCGTATGCGGCGACAAACCAGCTCGATTCGAGCGTCTATATCCCGGCGGCATTGATCGGCGGCGGGCTGGCTCTTGCTTCGCACGGCACCAAAGCAGCGGCTCGTGTCGGAGCAAATCTCTCACCCGAACCGGTCTCAAATTGGGCACTGTCATTTTTTGAAGACGGCCTCGTGATCGTCGGCGTGATCCTCGCGGTCTTTGCCCCGATGGTCATCGCGGGTGTGCTGATAATCTTTGTTCTGTTCTTTATCTGGTTTTTCCCAAAAGCATTTCGCGGCTTTCGGCGGATGTTCCGTGCCGTCGGAGCATATTTTAGAGGCGAGGGCTTTAACGACGTTGCCGTCCGATGAACTGGGAACGCACATTTCAACTGCTCGCCGTCACCTTGGCCGGAATAGCCGCGGTTTTCTACTGGCGCGGCGATTTTGACGCGATGTTTGTCGCGGCTGTGGTTGGTGCCGCCGCCTTTTTTCTCAGCATCCGTATGCAGGTGAAAACGCGGCTCGACGCGCGCAAAGCTGAGAGGGATGAAGCGGAAGATACCGCGGCTGAAGTCGAAGATATTGTCCCCAAGTAACTTTCAAGGTTACACTGTTCATTCGAAACTATTGTGAGCGAATTACAGCATCTACTCGAAAATAACAAACGTTGGGCGTCGCGGATGACCGATAGCGACCCTCAGTTTTTCTCAGGACTTGCGGACCAGCAAGCTCCCGAATACCTCTGGATCGGATGCTCGGACAGCCGCGTCTCGGCAAATACCATTGTCGATCTTAACCCCGGACAGGTATTCGTCCACCGTAATGTCGCAAACCTTGTTATCCATACGGACATGAACTGTCTGTCGGTTTTGCAGTTTGCCGTTGAGGTGCTCAAGGTCAAGCACATCATCGTCTGCGGCCATTACAATTGCGGCGGCGTGATCGCGGCTCTTGAGGGAAAGAGCCACGGGCTGATCGATAACTGGCTGCGGCACATTCAGGACACCGCAAACTATATGGAAGCGGAGCTTTCCTCTATCGCCGATCCCGTCGAACGCGTCAACCGCCTGTGCGAACTGAACGTCTGCGAACAAGTGATCAACGTGGGCGAAACGACGATTGTCCAGGAGGCGTGGAGCCGCGGTCAGGAGCTGACCGTCAATGGCTGGATCTACGGCCTCAAGGACGGCCACATTCGCGACCTCGATATCTCGATGAAAGGCGAGAAAGATCTCGTCAGCCTGCGACAGCGGTTTTTCTCAAACGGCCGTAAAAATGCAGTTTAAAATCACTATGATCCGTTACAAATACATCGCTCTTGTCCTGATCCTGTTGCTCTCCACAGCGGCCGTTAACGCGCAGATGGCACGTAAGCCAACGCCCACCCGCGAACCTAAGGGGGCGATGGACAAAAAACCCGATTCGACAAAAAACTCGCTACCAAAGATCGAGTCGCGTAACGCTTTTGATTCGATCGCCCGCGTCTATCATGCCGGTACGCCCTACTCGATGCCGCACGTGATGTTTGTCATCGACCGCCGTTCGAATAACAAGTTCTATTTCGTCAATTCGCAAAAATTTCGATTTCACAAAGATTTTTTACTCGCGACCTATCTGGTACCTCGCGGCACTGACGTTTTTAAAGGGATCTATGTCGATCTCGACCGCCGCTTTATCGTCGGCACGATCGCGTGGCAGGCTCCGGTCGAAAAATTTACATGGGAACTGTGGGAAGGTGACCTGGCCTCCGCCGAGATCATCAAGACGGCGAACACCACGATCAACGCCTCGTTCTTTCAAAAAACGACATATAAACCAAATTCGATCCGGCAGGAGGACGTGTCCGCAAATATCGGCATCGACCGCATTTTGCAGGACGAGCTAAATCGCAATCAGGCCTATCTCGCGCTAAACACAGGCACTGCCGTCGGCCGCGTCCACATCATCGATAAGCTCGACGACACCGTCGAGATCGGCGATAACGAGATACTTATCCTGAAAGAATTACCGCTCAACCTTCCGCCAGTCCGCGGCATTATCATCGCAAAACCGTCATCACCACTTTCGCACGTTAATATTCTCGCCAAGGGCTGGAACATTCCCAATGTTTACATTAAGGACGCCGATAAGCTGTTTCGCGGTTACGATACGTACGTGATGAAGCTCAATGCCAATCTGACCGATTACAGCTTTGATCGGGCATCGGCAGATGATGTTAAGGAAAAATTTATCTCGCCCGACCAACAGATCCCGCCAGCTGATCTCAAGACGACAAAGCTCGCGGGCCTTCGTGAAATGCGAAAAAAAGACAGCATCGCCTACGGAGCGAAATCGGCGAATCTTGGCGAAATGTTGAATAAAAAGCTTATGGGCATTGCGATCCCTGACGGTTTCTCGATCCCGTATCACTGGTACGACAAGTTCATGAAAGAAAATGGGCTCGATAAGGGTATCGAGGATTTGATGGATCAGAACGACTTTGTTCATAATCCCAAGTTTCGACGGCAAAAGCTGGACGAATTTCGGGCGGCGATCCAAAAGGGTAAATTTGACGACACCCTGCGAGCCGAGATCATCGCCAAATGGAAAACCCAGCTTGGCGGCAAGCCAGTGTTTGTCCGCAGCTCATCAAACAGCGAAGATCTGCCCAATTTTAGCGGTGCCGGTCTCTATTCGAGCGTTGCAAATGTGATCGCCGAAGATAAGCTGATCGAAGCGGTGAAAAAAGTTTGGTCATCGCTTTGGAATTTTCAAGGCTACGAGGCCCGCGTCCGCAATTACGTCAGCCAGTCCGATGTCTACATGTCGGCCCTCGTTCAGATCGGCGTCGATATGGAAAAGGGCGGTGTGATGATCACCAAGGACCCTTTCGACGACCGCAGCAAAAACAGCGTCTATATCTCCGCCGTCTGTGGGCACAATTCAAAAGTGGTCGATAACACCGGCATCCCGGAGCAGATCTTGTTCAATCCGAGATCAAATTCCGTCGTTGTTATGACCTTGTCCCAACAGGAAAACGCGCTTGCGTTTGACGCGAACGGCGACCTCAAAGAAACCGTCGATAAATGTGCGGGGGCAAAGAAACGTGTGCTGACCGACCTGCAAGCCCGGGCCCTCGCAAAAACCGCGATCAACATCCGCACAGCGTTTGGTGGCAAAAAAGAACAGGACATCGAATGGGGCATTATGAACGGCAAGATTTACATCGTGCAGGCGCGGCCTTATATTGATAAGAAATGATCTGTCATTAGTCCGCCCTTAAGCACAGGCAGAACGATACGGAAGAAAATATGAAAAAATTATTAGTTTTGATCACCTCCGCAGTATTCATAGCCGGCTGTAGCAACGCAGCAAAGCCGATTGCTCAAGACACAAACGCGGCCAAGCCCCAAGCAAACACGGAAAAGTCGCAAACGGCGATAGCCCACGGAACAGAAAATCAGACCCCGCCGCCGGCGGGTAATACAGCCTCAAAATGGAAGCAGAGTGGCGACCCGATCGATACCAAATTATTGGATACAGCGATCGCGACCGCCGAGGTCGCTTTTAAGAAAAAACCAGATGATGCCGCGGCAAAGAAAGCTCTGAGCGAAGCCTATTACAAACGTGCCGACGCCCTGACCGCCGCTCGGCAATATGCCTCAGCTATCGGTGACTATCGCCGGACGATAAAATACGATCCGAACCACAAAGAGGCCAAAGATTGGATCGAAAAGATCACGATGATCTATACGAGCATGAACAAAGAAGCTCCGCCCGAGGGCCAAGAGCCGCCGCCGCTGACGCTTGAAAAAGGAAAATAAACTATGAAAAAGATCGCCATCACCATCTTTTCAGTTATGATACTGGGCGTTGCTGTTTCGGCCGCATCAGCTCAAACCGCTAAACGCATTACATTCAAACGCGGTGCCACATCGGCGACTGTGACCGGCACTCTATCGAGTTACAAATCGAAACGCGTTTTTGTGATCCGTGTTCGCGACGGACAGACGATGAAAACGGAAAACTCCGGTAACCGTTCGATCTCAATATTCATCGAGGGCCCTGCAGGATCGGGTTACGAGCAAGATATGGCCGCCGATTGTCATGCTAATAACGAGGTAACGCCGACCGTCGCGGGCGATTATAAATTCACCGTTCGAGAATGTACGAAGGCGGACGCGTGGAAAGGGACGTTCAAGTTCAAGGTGACGGTCAACTAGACATCTCTTGTCAGAACCCTGAGCGGTAGCGACGGGGTGCCGGAGCGCGACGGTATGACAGACGTGTCGTTGTCAGTTAATATGTATGATTGTCACTTATTTGAACCCGGTCGCTACGGCTCCCGGTTCTGAACGTATTTTTACATAACGGAGATTTTGATCAAGTTTTATGGCACTTTCAGCAAACGACATTAGAAAAGGTATGGTCATCGTCCACGAGGGCGTGCCGGTTCGCGTGATGGAATTTCACCACCATACACCCGGCAATCTGCGTGCGATGGTCCAGGCTCGGCTTCGCAATCTGATCACGGGCAACTCGTTTGAGTTTCGTTTTCGTTCGAACGACACGCTCGACAAAGTGACGCTCGAACAGCACAAGATGGATTACCTCTATTCGGACGGCTCGCATCATCATTTTATGAACTCGGAAACGTACGAGCAGGTCGCCCTGACCGAGGACGAACTCGGTGACGCCGCCGAGTGGCTGATGCCAAATCTGAAGATCGAGGTAGAGTTTTACGACGGCACACCGATCGGTGTCGCTCTGCCGGCGACGATGGACCTCACCGTCACACGGACCGATCCGCCTCTGAAAGGTGCGACCGCCTCGAATTCGAACAAGCCCGCGACACTCGAAAACGGCGTCACGGTATCGGTCCCGCCATTTATCGTCGAAGGCGAGATGATACGCGTCAACCCGACAGAGGCCAAATACATGGAGCGCGTTAAATAGCTCAGATTTTTGATCGGCGAAAAAGCCCGCGAGGTCCGGAGAGGTTCGAATTATCGTTTCTTTCAGGATTTTACGGGCTTTTAGCACTTTTTTAGGCTAAGAAAATGTTCTTCCTTTACGGGGTTTTATATACGCTGGCGTTTATTTTAATGCTGCCGGTGTTTGCATTGAGCGCGGTTTTTCGCGGCAAACACGCGGCGGGCTTTTTCCAGCGCCTCGGGTTCTTGCCGAAATTCAAAATAGATAAATGCCCGGTCATCTGGGTGCATTGCGTCTCGGTCGGCGAGACCAACGCGGCACGTCCGCTCGTTGAGGAACTTAAGGCAAAATTTCCCGGCCACCGCGTCATCGTCTCGACCGTCACCCGCACCGGGCAAAAGCTCGCGAGGGCTATTTTTAAGGACACCGTCGACTGTGTTTTCTACGTTCCATTTGATTTCAGATGGACCGTCCGGCGGGCCCTGAGGCATTTTGAGCCGCGCGTTTTGCTGCTGATGGAAACCGAGATCTGGTTTAACCTCATCCGCGAAAGCTACAAATCCGGTGCCCGTATCGCGATCGTCAACGGCCGCCTGTCACAGCGTTCGCTCGACCGTTATACCAAGATCAAGCGGTTTATGAAACGCGTTCTCGGTTATCTTGATTTTGCATTAATGCAGGAAAATGACGACGCCACGCGGCTGATGTCGCTGGGCTTAAGGGCGAGCAAGGTACGCGTGCTAGGCAATCTCAAATTTGACCACGACCTCGACGAAGCCGAAAATG
Organism: Pyrinomonadaceae bacterium; assembly: GCA_041745735.1. GTDB lineage: Bacteria > Acidobacteriota > Blastocatellia > Pyrinomonadales > Pyrinomonadaceae > OLB17. Next base: position 21,226 of record JBGTII010000075.1, read on the forward strand.
CCATCACCGCCGAGCTGCAAGAGCGTTTCGGCATCGCATCAGACGCACCGCTGATCATCGCAGCCAGCACGCACTCACCCGAAGAGAAATGGATACTCGACGCATTTAAAGAGATATGGAAATCGTCCGGCGACAACCTGCCCAGACTGATGCTCGCACCGCGTCATCCCGAAAGATTTGCCGAGGTCGCTACGCTCATTAAAGCGACCGGATTTACGTGGGTGCGGCGTTCGGAAAAGGTTTCGTCACGCGATAAAACGGCCGAGATCATCCTCCTCGATTCGATCGGCGAACTGCGTGCGGCGTACCCGCTCGCCGAGGCGGTTTTTGTCGGCGGCAGCCTGATACCGCACGGCGGACAGAGCATTTTCGAACCCGCTGCGATCGGCAAGCCCATTATTACCGGTTCATATACAACAAATTTCGAAGCAGCGGTCACCGAATTCTTAGAAAAAGATGCACTCATCCAACTTGAAAAAGTAACCGAAAAGACGGCCGCTTCGACGCTCGCAGCCGCCTTTGGCGATTTGCTCAAAGATGAACAAAGACGAAAAGAGCTTGGCCTTAACGCGCTTGAGGTAATGGAGCACAATCGCGGAGCGGCCGCCCGGACGATCGACTATGTCGCCCCGCTCTTGAAAGCACGCAAGCCGAGATGATCTTTGTCTTTTACTTTTTCGCCGCCATCCTCGTCTGGCTTAGTTTTAAGTCATTTCTCGGCGGTCTCGCTTATCTCAAATTTTTTCGCGAACAACTAAACAAACGACGGTCCGAATACACTCCGCTTGCAACGATCATTGTTCCCTGCCGCGGGATCGACAAAGGCCTGGATGAGAACCTCGCCGCTTTTCTTGAACAGGACTATCCCCAATACGAGGTCATATTTGTCGTAGATGATGAAAATGACCCTGCCGTCGCAGTAATCGATGTCAGTACCGGGAGCCACGGTTGCGGGCCTACCGCAACACTGGCCCGTCCTTGTGCCAGAACCGACCGGGGCTCTGTCTCAACGAGAGTGGTCATAGCGCCAAAAGCCACCTCATCCAGCCAAAAAGTCGAAAACCTCCGCGAAGCCATCCTCCACGTTTCTGACGAGAGCCAAGTATTCGTCTTCGCCGATTCCGATGCCCGCCCTTCAAAAGACTGGCTGCGGGCTCTCGTTGCTCCGCTTGCGGATGAAAATGCCGGAGCTGCATCTGGTTACCGTTGGTTCATAGCAAAAAATCCGACTTTCGGCTCGGAACTAAGGTCCGCCTGGAACGCTTCGATCACATCCGCACTCGGCCCGAACATCAAATCCAATTTCTGCTGGGGCGGTTCGATGGCAATGCGACGCGATACATTTGAGCGACTGGAAATGCGTGAAAAATGGAGCGGCGTGCTGTCGGACGATTTTGCCGTCACACGCACGGTCAAGACAGCGGGGCTGCCGATAATCTTTGTCCCGCAAGCACTTACCGCGACGGTCGAAGATTGCACTTTACGCGAGACGGTCGAATTTGCCACCCGCCAAATGAAGATCACACGCGTCTATGCAACGCCGCTGTGGGTCGTCTCGCTCATCGGAACCAGTATCTTTAACGTCGTATTAATAACCTCTTTGCTGATCATGATACTTAGCAAGACAAACGATTTCGCGGTTTGGGCCAGCCTCGCGACGTTAACACTCGTTACCGTTTTCAGCACCGGCAAAGCGTGGCTGCGGCTTAAGGCCGTCAGGCTCGTTTTGCCCCAACATGAAGCCGACCTAAAGCGGCAGTTTTGGACGCAAAATACTTTGTGGCTTATCGCCCCTACATTGTTCCTCTACAATTCACTCGCCGCATGGGCTTCGCGTCAGATGACTTGGCGCGGGATTCGCTACGAATTGAAATCGCCGACGGAAACTGTCATCATTGCCCGAGATGACGCCTAGTATTTTTGACGAAGAAGAAGAGCCGGAAAAGGACGAGCCGCCCGTCGTCGTAATTCCCTTTTCGCCCGAAACCACTGAGGAAAACGTCCGCCGAAGCGGCGTGGCATATTCCATTGCTATTGTTTTCTTTGTTTCCGTTGCGTTCCTACTTCTACTTGGCTGGTTCGCAGATCTATTGTTTGGCAGCTCGCCGTGGGGCATCGTCTCCGGCATCGTGCTCGGTTCGATCATCGGATTTTTCAATCTTTTTCGCCTCAGTTCGCAGATATACAGCGTTAAAAAGCCGTCATCCGAAATCCGCCCGCTAATGTCCCGCGACGAGGATGACAAACTTTAAACCTTAGTATTTCCGCGCCTCTCTTTTGAACTTTTCCGTGTTTATTTGTAAAATTTAAGTTTCGCAATGGGTGAGGATATTGACCCTTTGACAACTGACAATGGCGCGATGTCGCATCGCGGTATTTTGATAATAATGGCGGTGCTTGTCATCGTCGGCTCGGCTGCCGGTTTTGCCGCTCGCGGCACGCTGTTCGGCGTCGGCGTCCTGTTTGGCGGGGTGCTTGCGTTCGCCAATTATTTTTGGCTCGACCGCGTGACCAAGGCAATGTTTAGCGGCGACGTGGGTGTCTCGACCGGCATTTTGGCCGCAAAGTACATCATGCGTTACGCGGCTCTCGGCCTTGTTCTGTTGGCCGTACACCTGACCGGAGCTTTGCCCATCTCGGCAGTGATAGCGGGACTTGCGGCATTTGCATTCGCCGTCGTCATCCAGGGATTGCGAAGTATTTTTAATAGTTCGACCTAAAAGGTATTTTTAAGATGTTCTTATTTGCAGAAGGCGGCGGCCATCACACACCGATGATCGTCGAGTTCATTAACCACTATCTCGGCAAGCCGGTCTATGAATTTCAGATGGCTTATACCAAGCCGGTCTGGGACAAACTGTTTGCCAACTTTGGCACAACGCCGGAAAAAGTTTTTGGTGCTCCGTACAGCCCCGAAACGGCTATTCCGTGGTATACGATCATGTTTGTGATCGCGTGTCTGCTGACTGTTTTTATAGTTTATTTGCTCAAGGGCAAATTGAGCGAGGACGATCCGCAGCCGGGACAGCTTACGCTTGAGGCCGGTTTTCTTGCCGTCAAAGACATGATCGGCAGTATCATCGGCCCTCACGGGGCACGGCACTTTCCCGTCGTCGCGACGTTCGGCGTCCTAATTTTAGTATCGAACCTGATGGGCCAGTTCCCGATGTTCATGTCGCCGACGGCGTCGGTCAACGTGACATTCGCACTCGGGGTATCGTCATTTGTCTATTACAACTACGTCGGCATCAGCGAAAACGGCATCCTCAAGCACATCGGCCATTTTGCCGGCCCCAAACTGCCGTTTGTAATGGCTCTGATAATCACGCCGCTGATCTTTTCGATCGAGTTGATCAGCAGCACGATCAGGCCGTTCACGCTTGGCGTCCGGTTGTTTGCGAATATGTTTTCGGACGAAAAGGTTTTTGTCGAGATCACAAATATCGCACCGCCGTTCACACATTTTCTCTTGCCGCTAGTACTTACGCTGCTGGGTGTTTTCGTGGCATTCGTACAGGCATTTGTTTTCACGCTGCTCTCGATGATCTATATCGGCGAGGTCTCACACGCCCCGCATGACCACGATGACCACGAGCATGACGCTCACGGCGATGCGGCCGTCGCTCATGCATAAAAAGTTCAGAGTGCAGGCTTTAGCCTGTAGCTGTTACAGAGGAGACAAGCTAACGCTTGCAACTCCAAACACGAAGACCGAGATCGGTCGATTTTGAAAATTTAGCTTGCATATAAAAAGCACGAGGTGCATAGAGCACCTCACAGGCCCGCACGAATCAGGAGCCGCGGACTCTTTGGGAGTATAAAATCCACGGCATACCGGAAATGAGGCGAAATAATACCCGCAAGCTGCGTTTTTAGATCGTAAAATCAGGTCTTCTTAATTAAATAAAAGGAAGATAAAAAATGAAAAAAGTAAAATATGTTGTATTTGCGACACTCGCACTTGCATTGATGGCTATCCCGGCTCTGGCTCAGGGTGCTGCTGATAACGAATCGACGGTAAGCGCTGCCAAGGCTATCGGCGGCGGCATCGGGTTTGGACTCGCAGCCGGTTTGGCCGGTATCGGACAGGGCCTTGTAGGTTCGCGTGCCGCCGAGGGTGCTGCCCGTAACCCGGGTGCAGCCGGAACAGTCCAGACGATGATGATCATCGCGCTCGCGCTGATCGAATCACTCGTACTGTTCGCACTGCTCATCGTATTCGTTAAGCTCTAAATCGCAAACGAAGACACAAAATTTGCGGATGAGGTTTGAAAATAGCCTCATCCGCTTTTCTTTTCAAGAATTTTCTTGAATCTACGGCGGCGTAGCTATATTCTTTACTTGCAACTATTACGCCCTAAAAGCGTTCTAATACTTAATGATCGAAGACATTATAGGAAAATTAGTAGCCGATAAATACCGCATCGAAAGCCTCATTCGCGAAGGCTCGGCAGGCGACCTTTTTACGGGTAAGCACGAGATCTCGGACAAACCTGTGACGATAATGGTGCTGCCGCAGGCTCTCGCCATCGACGCTCGCTGGTCGAAAAAGTTTATTGACGCTGCCCGTTCTGCGTCCTCGGTTTCACATCCAAATATTTTAAACGTCACCGATTTTGGCACCGATGCCAAGGGCGTTTCCTATGCGGTTTTTGAACCGACGACCGGCGAGACACTGAGCGGCTTGCTCGCGGATGGAGCGTCTATCGATGAAAAGCGTGCATTGAGTTTTGCACACCAAATAGCGACCGGCGTTGCTGCCGCACACGAGAAAAAGATCATCCACGCAGCCCTCGCCCCGGCAAATGTTTTTGTTGAAGAGGATACGGCCCAGGTTTATGGCTTTGGCGGCGACCCGCTCGACATCGCCAAAGACGCCGATCCGCGATATCTCGCCCCGGAACAATCGAATAAATTCCCCGTGGCCGACGAGCGCACGGACATCTATTCGTTGGGCATAATGTTGTATGAGATGCTCTCGGGCGTCGTCCCTTATGACGGAGCGACTGCGGCCGAGGTTCTAAAAAAACAAAACGCCGAACCGGCCCCGGCCCTTTCGACTTTTAGACGTGATCTGCATCCTAACATCGAGCCGATCCTGCTGAGTGCGATCGCTCTTGATCCGGAGCGTCGCTACCAGACAATGACCGCGTTTGCCGAGGATCTCGAAATGCTCTCGACCGGCAAGGTCAAAGCTGCAGCAGCGACTGCGGGTGCCGGCTCGAAACACAATATTTGGCAGACGGCGTTTATCGCTCTCGCAGGGATAACTTTGCTTGCTGCCGCGTTGATATATTTCACCTCGGTTAGAAAGACCGACCCGACGGCACAGTTAACTGCTGACGCAGGCAGCTTACCCGTCCAACCGATCGGCCCCGCTACCGGTGCTCAGGAAGAGAGTCTCGCAAAACTACCCGAAATGACCGAGGCCGAGATCATGGCCGCCGGTATGATGGAGGTGCCTCCAGGAACTCTACCCGGCGGCGATGGCTATAACGCCTGGTCAAACGGTGGAGCACCGCCCATAGGAGCACCGGTACCCGGCGCACCCGCGACCGGAATGCCTCAACCATATACGCCTCCGGGCGGACAGACCGTGGTCGTCGATCCGAACGGCGGCAGCCAATTTATGCCGCAAGACAGCGGAGTAATTCTGGTTCCCGTTCCGGTACAGCCGGATGCAAATACGGCTCCGACGCCGAAACCGACGCCGAATCCACCGGCGGCCAATGCGGCAGTCAAACCGACACCAAAACCGATGGCAACTCCGCCGCCGAAAAACAAAAAACCTACCGCCGATGCAACGACCAAACCTGAGGCTAGGTCGGACAAGAGCGGTTCGGATTCTCAGCAATAATTTATTATCTTGGAACTTCGACGGTCTTTATAATGTCGGAGATAACTGCGTCTGTTGTCGCACCGTCCAGCTCAGCCTCGGCACGTAACGCAAGCCGGTGTCGCAGAACGGGCGGAGCGACGTCGCGAATATCGTCAGGCGTCGGAAAATCACGTCCGCGTATAGCCGCCAAAGCCTTTGAACACAATAACAACGCGACCGACGCTCGCGGGCTGGCTCCGTAGAGTATTGTCGGATGGGTACGAGTTCGCCGCACGATCTCGACCACATATTTTTGCACGCCGGGTTCCATACGAATTTCGCGGACCTCCGTCCGGCAACGTTGTATCGCCGCCGCATCAGGTAGAGGAGCGATCTGGACCTGTTCAAGATTTCGCGAATTAAACCCCGCATCCCAACGCATGACGATCTCTTCCTCATCCTCCTGCTCTGGGTAATCGATCAATATCTTCATCAAAAACCGGTCAAGCTGAGCCTCGGGCAGTGGATAGGTGCCCTCGTATTCGATCGGATTTTCGGTTGCGAGCACGGTGAATAGAGGCGACAGTGGATAGCGTTCGCCATCGATGGTCGTCTGGCGTTCTTCCATGGCTTCGAGCAGTGCGGCTTGCGTCTTTGGCGGTGTGCGGTTGATCTCGTCGGCGAGCAAGATGTCGGTAAAGATCGGCCCCTGCCGCAGAGAGAACTGCGACGTTTGCATATTAAAAACGTTCGTTCCAGTGATATCCGACGGCATTAGATCGGGGGTAAACTGGATACGCGAAAATTCCGCCCCGATGATCTGTGCGAGCGACTTAACCGTCAGCGTCTTTGCCGTGCCGGGGACGCCCTCGATAAGTGCGTGGCCTTCGGCGAGTATCGCGACAAGGATCTGTTCGATAACGTCATCCTGTCCGACGATCGTCTTGCGAAGCTCGTTTAGGATATGTGCAACTGTTGTAGGTGTGTAAGTTAGCATTCTAAATAAAGTCGTAAAGTGTTTTTATTGCAAGCAGTATGACCGTCGTCAAAAAGATCCGCCGCAGCCAGATATCATTTAATTTTGTCACGAAATGGGCTCCGATGTAAGCCCCGGCAAACATCGTCACGCCTAATATCAGCCCCAGTTTGTAATCCACTAAACCTTGCCACATAAAGATTAGCGTGGCAATCGCAGACGAAAAAACGTTGATCAGCTTGGTCGATGCGACCGCCTCGCCATATCGCATCCCGTAAATGCCGACGGAGACCGCCGTCAACACGGTGACGTAACCGCCGCTGAACAGCCCGCCGTAAATCCCGAGCAAAAACACGAGCACATACGTCAACGGGACGGAATGCTTTCGCGGTTCAGCATTGTCAGCGACGCCCGTATTTCGCCTTAGCAAGGTAAACAACGCAACGGCGATCATCGCGGTCGAGACGATCAGCTTTATCCCGTCGCCGCTGATAATGCCGACGAGCAACGCACCGATCGCCGAACTGATGACGGTCAGCACGATAAACGGTGAGATCTTGCGGTAATCGATCTTTTTCTGGCGGACGAATGGTATCGTCCCACCGATAGACATAAACACCAGCGCGAACATATTCGTCGCGACCGCCACACGCGGATCAATCCCAAACTGAAACATCACCGGCACCGCGATGAGTGAGTTGCTTCCCGTGACGACGCCCACAACGCTTGTCAAAAAAAATACCGCGATCAAAATGATCAGAGCGTAAGTGGTCATCATTTAGATCTTTTTGTCGACCGCACGCCGGATGCCAAGCTTTGCCTCGATCTCACGCAGAGCCGTCGTCAGTTCGACGACCTCGCGTTTATTTGTCGGCTCTCCGCGAATGATCTCTTCGCACTTGAACAGAACGTCCTCGATCTGCTGCCGTTCGAGTCCGCTTCGGTCTGCGATCGCGGCCGACAACTCTCTAGCCTTGACGGTTAGATTATCAAGCCCTAATAGACGGCTTACACGGCGTCGAAAATCGGTGTAAATATTCTCGATCGCTAGGTCGAATGCCCTCGTCCGCTGCTGCAGTTCGGCCATTGCCGCGACGTATTCTAGCTTTGACAGCCGATCCGGTTCGGGCTCCGGCACGGCACGGGCAAAGCGGCGGCTTTGCGAAAAAAAGACGAGGCCAACCAGCAGGACCGCTTGCAGAAATATTGCGACGACCGGCGTCCCGGCGAAAAATTGTAAGAATCGATTGCTGTCCACCCCGTAGCCCTGGTGATACTCGTCAAACGCGACGATGCCGTCGCCTGACACAAGATTGACCGCAAGTTGGGAG
>JBGTII010000076.1:0-5062 GCA_041745735.1 Pyrinomonadaceae bacterium
GCGGGGTTCGTCTTCGGTGCCCTGATTATCTTTATCGCCATTTCCTAGAAAGTCTAGCAAATAGTTCCTTAATCTCGAGACGCAGTGGTTGATTTAAGTTCCTTCATTGCTTTTGAAAATACCCGAAAGGCCGAACGCAAAAGGAGACAAACCAATGCGAGAGCGATGATAATGTCGGGCCAACCTGAGCCCGTGAACCACACAGCACCGGCCGCCACAAAGACGGAAATATTTGAGGCGATATCGTTACGCGAACATTCCCACACCGAGCTCATATTTACATCATCGGTGCGGTGACGCGTAAGTAAGAGCAGGCATAGAGAATTTCCGGCAAGTGAGACCAGACTAACGACGCCCATGATTTGGAAGATCGGGACCGTCGGTACGAATAGCCTATAGGTCACCTGTCCGAACACGACAAGAGCGGCAAGCAATATCAATGACCCTTTGAACAGAGCGACCTTAGCCTTAGCTCTCGTTGATCTATAGACCACATAAAGACTGAGTCCATACGTCATGGCGTCGCCGAGATTGTCTAGCGAATCCGACAAAAGGGCGCTCGAACCCGCATAGATGCCCGCTCCGATGCCCGCCGCGAACATCACAACGTTTATCACAAGCACGATCTTCAACGTCGAACTCTGCCGCTCCCGCAAAGCCCCGATCGCATCATCTTTGTCACAGCAATCACTCATAACCAGTTTCAGAGTATGCCATCGCCAACCGCTTATCAATGGCATTACTTCGATGCCCGACGCGATCATGAGTGCGGCTTTTTTGTTTCATAGCAAAATAGATACAATTGGGTTTATGGCTGATACCTTGGCAAATCACATCAATGCTGAGATCGATCTGGCGGACCGACGCCTTGCCGATAACGACATTGCCGCTGCGTTCAAACATCTCGAACGAGCCCATGTGCTCGGACAGGCATCGACCTATCAGCACACTCGTATTCATTGGCGGATCTTTAAGTTGGCACTGCGAATGCGAAGCCCGAGGGAAATATGGGGCCAGTTCATCAGGATCATCGGCGCGTCGACAAAGACGCCTTTGGGAATTTATCCGGCCGGCAATACAGGCGGAGCGGATGTCTGGTTTTTTAAGCCTATGCCAATACCGGACGACTTGCAGGAAATGCTCGACAAAGCGAAAATGGATTGAACGGAAATTGATTGTGAGAGTTTTTTGTTCCAGCTTTATTGTCTATCTCGTGCTGCTTTTGACGCAACCGTGTCAGGACGTTGTCGCACAAGCCCATGATTGCTGTAACGAGCCGGAGATGTCTGCCCACTTTGAAAGCTCAACCCACAACGAGACGACAGGCGACGAATGCCCGCCATTCTGCATCTGTTCGTGCTGCGGCCAAGCGGTTGCAAGCCACAAAACTTCGTTTGGCGTGACGCTCGATCTCGAGACCGCTAGATTTGCCGCACCGCTCACAACCTATTCCGCCCCCGACACCGCTTCATTTACCACCTCCGTTTGGCAACCGCCAAAAGTCTAACTAGCTAGTACAACTGCGCCCGTTTTTACTCGTCATTGGACGAGTCGTTGTAATTCTAATAGTTGGATTTCGGAGACCATGTACAAAGTAATCTTATTTTTCGCCATCGTTTTGATGGCACAAGTTGTGTTTGCCCAGGACGACAACACAGTAAAGCTGCGCGTTCAAAACAAGGACACAAAAGAAAACGTCGCCGAGGCGACCGTCACCATAAAAGACACCGAAATAACCGCCAAGACCGATACGCAAGGCTTTGCCGAGCTAAAAAATATCGCAGACGGCGAGCGGACGATCGAGATTTTTTCGCCGGGATTTGAGACTGTCGAGGTCAAACTTATATTCCCGCTGACCGATCTCGGGGAACGCACGATTTTGCTCGAAACGCATAATGAGATGGGCGAGGTTACTATCACTTCGACGCGGACGGGCCGCGACATCGAGGCTGAGCCGTCGCGTGTCGAGGCCATTGACGAAGAAGAGATCGATGAAAAGATAAACATGCGGCCCGCCAATGTTTCGATGGTGCTGCACGAAAGCACGGGCATGCAGGTCACTCAGACATCGGCGACTTCCAACACGCAGAGCGTCCGTATCCAAGGCCTCGACGGGCGTTACACGCAGATCCTAAAGGACGGCTTTCCGGCATTTGGCGGATTTTCGGGCAGCACGAGCATACTCGAAATACCGCCGCTCGATCTCAAACAAGTCGAGGTTATCAAGGGCCCGGCGGCAACGCTGTTTGGCGGCGACGCGATCGCGGGCGTTGTCAACTTTGTGACAAAAGACCCTTCGGAAAAGCCGGTGACAACACTGATCTTTAACCAGACATCAGCCCTCGGCACGGACTTTTCGGTCTTTAACTCGCGAAAGTCTGACCGTTTTGGTTACACCGTTCTCGGGTCGGCAAACTATCAACGGCAATATGATGTTGACGATGATGATTTTACTGAGTTGCCTAATACAAAGTCCTTTGCTTTCAACCCGAAGCTATTATTTTACATCGATAAGAAAACGACGCTGGCAGTTAGTAACTCAACCTCGTATCAAGACCGCAAAGGCGGCGACACGTTTGTATTGAGCGGCAACGCGACCGCATTTCATCAATATTTCGAGCAGAACAAAACCTTTCGCAACATCACGACTTTCAATTTCGACCGATCATTCGATGACGGCGGACGGCTATTCGTAAAGCAAAGCCTAGCGTTCTTTAACCGCGATCTGACGACGCAAAACTATGCGTTCAAGGGCAGTCAGTTCAATTCATTCACTGACATCTCGTATGCAAAAGCATACGGAAAACACGCGGTCGTCTTTGGCGGCAGTGCGGTTTATGATCGTTTTCGCGAAGACACGCCGGGCATTGTCGTCCCAAGAAATGAAACGCGGACGTACGTCGGTGCTTTCATACAGGACACGGTTGATCTCACGGAAAGGTTCTCACTCGAGGCGGGCTTTCGCCTCGACCACACGAGGGATTATGGTACGTTCGCTTTACCGCGGATTTCCCTGCTGTATAAATTTAGTGACCATCTGACGAGCCGCGTCGGGTTTGGGCTTGGGTACAAAACGCCGACGATGTTTACGGAAGAAGCAGAGACGCTTTTGTTCAGAAATGTCTTCCCGGTCGGCAACACGCTCAAGGCCGAACGCAGCAAAGGCGGGACGTTCGACCTCAACTATCGCAATACGGTCGGTGAAAAGTTCAGCTATTCGATAAATCAAATGTTCTTTTACACGGACATCACCGATCCGATCATTTTGCGGCCGGACATGGGCGGGATCTATCGTTTTACAAACGCCGGGTCGCCGGTCATCAGCAAGGGTTTTGAGACAAACGCCCGGCTCAGTTACGATATCGCAAAACTCTTTTTCGGCTACACTTTTACTAACGCTAAGGCCGGTTATCTGACAGGCGACAGGACGCTGACGCTGCTGCCAAAGCATAAGATCAATTCGTCGCTGGTCTTTGAAAAGCATGAGAACTTTAAAACCGGCGTTGAATTTTATTACGGCAGCAGCCAGACGCTCGATGACCGTTCGCGGACAAGCCCGCACTGCGAGATCGGTGTTTTTGGTGAGAAGACTTTTGGCAAGTTCAGCTTGTTCATTAACGCCGAAAACCTGACGGATGTCAGGCAAAGCCGTTACGGCTTGGTCGTTTTCCCTCCGCATCAAAACCCGACGTTTGCCGAACTTTACACACATACCGAGGGCCGTATCTTTAACGGCGGGGTCAAGATCAGATTATGATAAGACTATGATCGTGAATAAAACTATAAACGGCATGTTGCTGTATCTGGCGTGGGTGGTCGCGTTGATGGGGGTCGCGGGTAGCCTTTTCTTTAGCGAGGTGATGATGCTGCCGCCGTGCATTTTGTGCTGGTATCAGCGGATCGCTCTGTATCCGCTGGTGTTCATTATCGCGGCGGGCATCATAATGCGCGATCATCGGATGAAATTTTACGCTTTGCCGCTGTGCATCGCGGGGCTTATCATCGCCATCTATCACAATCTGCTTTATTACGGATTTATCCCCGAGAGCATCACTCCGTGTGCCGAGGGCATCCCGTGCAACGCCGTTCAGATCGAGTGGCTTGGATTTATCACGATCCCGTTGATGGGGCTCGGGGCGTTTGTATTTATCGCCGCGTGTTTACTATTTTATAAACAAGAGGAGCAGTAATTTATGAAAAAGGAAGTTAAAATTTTGACCGCCATCGTTATCGTGGTCATCGTCGGTGGAGTTTTTGCAGCAAATTATTATCGCAATTCCGTCCAAAACACGCCCGTCACGGCGAACAGCAATAGCGGCAAGCCCAAGATCGATCCGGCCACACTTGTCCGCCCGGACAGCCCTGTGCTCGGCCCCGCGGATGCTAAGATCACGCTGGTCGAGTTTTACGACCCTGAGTGCGAATCGTGCGCGTCGTTTGCCCCGGTCGTCAAAAAGATACTAAAAGATTACGAGGGCAAGATCCGGCTGGTCACGAGATTTATGCCGCTGCACCCCAATTCGATCACGGCAGCCAATTTTACCGAAGCCGCCGGCGAGCAGGGCAAATATTGGGAAGCCCAAGACCTGCTGTTCAAAAAGCAGCCCGAGTGGGGCACAAAGCACGGCCCCGCGACCGGACCGCCTCCGCCGCCGATCAACCAGCTTTTCGACAAATACGCCAAAGAGCTCGGGCTCGACACGGCCAAAGCCGCCGCCGCCATCAAAGAAAGGCGGTTTGACGCCAAGATCGCCCAGGATAAAAAAGACGGCCAGACACTCGGCGTCCGCCGCACGCCGACGTTCTTCGTCAACGGCCGCGAACTCGCCACATTCGGCGAACCCAGCCTCAGGGCACTGATCGAGGATGAATTGAAGAAATAAGAGAAAAGGCCGCGAACGGTTTGCTCGCGGCCCTTTTAATTGTCTTACTGGTAGGAACCCCGTCACTATCGTTCCAGGTTTTGCCAGGATCACGGCATTACAACATCGAGCTTGGTCGCCGAGGCGTAGGCGGCGGTTTTGCCGTCTTTGCTGATGAGATTGACCTGTGTGCAGCCCTT
>JBGTII010000077.1:0-5012 GCA_041745735.1 Pyrinomonadaceae bacterium
TTCAGGGGTCAATCCTCCGGCAAGGTAAATAATTGGAAATATCCCTGAGAAGTTTTTCGCAGTATCCCAGTCAAACGTCCTACCCTTACCGCCGAAGTCTTTTGGCGACCACGAATCCAGCAAAATCGCGTGAGCTCCGAATACCGGATCATTACTAAGCGCGGCCGAAACAACTCCTTCCCAATGCCGCATCCTGACTGCTCTGATTATTTTCAAATTTGAGCGATGCCTTAGGTCTTGAACATATTCTATGTCTTCGTCCCCATGTATCTGTATCGTGTCTATTCCGCTAAATTTCGCTATCTCAAGAACCCCCTCGATCGACATGTTTACGAAGACCCCAACCTTCGATATGTTTGACGGCAGACTTTCGATTATTACTTTAGCGTCCGCCGCGCTGACGTAACGTGAGCTTCCCGAATAAAAGTTAAAGCCCAATTCGTCCGCGCCGGCCTGGGATGCGTAAACTGCATCGTCGGTGCTTGTGATCCCGCAGATCTTGACCTTGGTCATGTGGTTAGCCCCCGCAAAGTTTCTAACAAATTCGGACTTCGCATTAGGGTTTCGCCGATCAGAAAACCGTCATAACCGAGCCCGCGAAGCTCATCGATCTCATCGCGGGTCGTGAACCCGCTTTCGGCGATCACAACGACGCCATCGGGGCGGCGTTGGATCACCCGTCGTGAAGTGTCGAGCGAGACCTCGAGCGAATGCAGATCGCGGTTGTTGACGCCGATGATCTCTGCTTCGATATCAATCGCCGTATCAAATTCGCGGGAATCGTGAACCTCGACTAATACATCCAGACCAAAATTTGCTGCGGTTTGATGGAGTGACCGTATTCCATCAACCGGCAAAGCTGCGACTATTAAGAGTATCGCCGATGCACCCGCAGCGGCAGCCTCGATGATCTGATATTCGTCCACGATGAAATCTTTTCGCAAAATTGGTAGATCAACCGATCTTGCGACTGAGACAAGGTCAGAGAGCGAACCGTCAAAATGATTCGGTTCGGTCAGCACGGAAATAGCGGCCGCACCGCCCGCCGCATAAAGTTTAGCTATTTTGGCGGCGTCAACCCCCGTCTTGATCACACCTTTCGACGGCGAAGCGCGCTTGATCTCCGCAATAATATTGATGCTATCGGGGCGTGAGATGGCTTTGCGAAATCGGCCGCTTTCATTTTGCGACGCGGCCATTTCTGCTCGCTTTCTGAGCTTTGGCAGGTAGCCGTTCGCTCGTGCAACTGCGATACGTTCCCGCGTTTCTGCGGTAACTTTTTGTAAAAATGTCTCGCTCAATTTCCAGCTCCCCCTGTCAGCTTTATAAGTTTGTCTAACGCTTGACCGTTGCGAATACTATCCTCGGCCTGTTTATACGCGTCAGGCAAAGTTACTGCGTTGCCGGCAACAAATATGGCCGCTGCCGCGTTGATTAGTACCAACCGCTCGGCATCGCGATCTCTCAATTTATTTTCCAGAATATCGTGGACGATCGCTGCACTTTGTCGCGCTGTGCAATTGGACGGCAGATCTTTGCCCAGCGTGTAGACGTCAAAATCGGCTGCTGAGATCTCAAACACGTCCACATTTTCGCAATCAACCTCCGCAACAAGTGTCGTTCCTTTTAGCGCGACCTCGTCCAACCCATTTTCACCATATACGACCCACGCCCGCCTTGTTCCGAGCCTCGAGAGTGTGCGGGCGGTGCTTTCGAGCAGGTGTTTGTCATAAACACCGATAACGCTGTGCGACGCCGATGCCGGATTGCAGAGCGGGCCGAGATTGTTAAATATCGTCGGTCTGCCAACAGCGCGACGAGCCTTTGCCAGCGTCGCTGAAAGCGAGTGAAAACGTGGGGCGAACATAAAGCAGAGACCGTGTTCACTGAGATGCTGCTCGGTTTTGTCGGGCTCAATATCCACGTCGATGCCGAGCTCCTGCAAAACGTCGGAGCTACCCGAACTGCTTGTTGCCGCTCGATTTCCATGTTTGGCGACCGGAACACCGGCACCGGCGATAACAAAGGCTGCGGCGGTCGAGACGTTAAATGATTTAGAACTACTACCTCCGGTGCCAACAATATCTGTTAACGTTTCGTGCCGAGATTCAATGCGTTTCATCCGGCTCCGCATTAGCGACGCAAATGCGAACAACTCGTCTTCGGTCGTGCCTTTCTGGTTCCAGGCAGTAAGCACTTCCGCAAGCAATTGCTCTTCGTCGTGGCCAATGAGGGCATCAAACAGCGTTTCGGCCTCGTCGGACGTTATGTCCGAGCCAAGGCGAAATTCTTCGAGATAATGTTCTAGGATCCTGTCGTTCATTTAAACTGAGCCGCTCTCGGCAATCTCGATAGCCTTTAACAATACGCGAGCCTTATTAACTGTCTCTTCGAATTCTAATTCCTGCACAGAATCGGCAACAATACCCGCGCCGGCCTGTATTTTTGCAACTCCGTTCTCAAGCACTAATGTGCGGATCGCGATGCAGGTATCCATATTTCCGGCGTAATCAAAATAGCCTACCGCTCCGGCATAAACGCCGCGTCGTGTTGGTTCGAGGTTACGAATTATTTCGATCGCACGGACCTTTGGAGCACCGGAAACCGTTCCGGCTGGGAAACAAGCCGCGAGGGCATCGAACCGATCAAAGCCCTTCCTGAGTTTTGCCGACAGGGAACTGACCAGATGCTGGACGTGCGAGTATTTCTCGACGCTCATTAGTGAATCCACTGTCACACTGCCGTATTCGGCGACGCGGCCAAGGTCGTTGCGGCCTAGATCGACCAGCATTAAATGCTCGGCAACCTCCTTTTTATCGAGCCGCATTTCCTCAGCAAGGGCATCGTCCTCTTCGGATGTTTTTCCTCGCGGTCGCGTTCCGGCGATCGGTCGGTACTCGAGCCGATCGTTTTCACTACGAACTAGCATCTCGGGCGACGCACCAACTATCGCTTTGTTCTCAAACTGCAGCAAAAACATATACGGCGACGGATTGATCGAGCGTATAGCCCGATAGATCGCGACTGGCGATGCATTGGTCTGTTTTGTAAAACATTGTGATAAAACGACTTGATACGCCTCACCCGCGTTTATGAGTTCTTTTATTTCCGTAACCGCCGATTCAAAATCTTCGCGTCTCCAGTTGGATGAAACCTCCGTGGCCGTTGTTTCACCGGAACTTACCGGAATGTGAAGGTCACCATGTTCCAAACGCTCTTTAATAGCCTGATTTCGTTCTGTTGCTACGTCATAAAGTCTCTGCCTTTCTTCTCCGTCTGCGGATTCATCGGTGAAAACAAGGGAAATTATCTTGATGACTTGTTTCGCATGGTCAAAGGCGACCGTTGAGCGGTAGAACATAAATGCCGCGTCTTTTGTAACCGAATTCTCACGCCGCAGGGAGGGCTCAAACCACTCTGAGCAATCAAACCCCAAGAAACCTATTGCTCCGCCAATGAATGCGGGCAGATCAGCGTCAGATTGAGCCTGTAAATCGGCAAAGTGGTCTCTCAAGTATTCAAAAGTGTCGTCTTCGCCTGCGTCCGAAATGCTTTCAGGATCGGCCCCGATAAATGAATATCGTGCTAGACTCTTGCCACCCTCGACCGATTCGAGTAAAAAAGAGTTCTTGGAACCTACGGACAGCTTCAAATACACACTCAGCGGCGTCAACAGATCGGCAGGCATCGTTTCGACGATAGGTATGACGTTTATGGTTTTGTTTGCTGACGATGAACTCACTTTATTTTTCTCTGTGTCCTCTGTGTCTCTGTGGTGAATTAAAAAACGCCGTTCGAATCTAAATCGAACGGCGTCTAGTAAAATGGTTTTTGATGCTTAACTAAAACTCATCAAATCAAAACCCAACCGGCGCCGCTAGTTGCCACCAACCTAAGTTAGTGCGCCAATCGGCCGTCGTTTGGATGTTTGCTTGAACAAAATTCATTACAGCATTTTTAACAGACTCGTAAACATTCTGTCAACCTACATCTTTTCCGGCACCTCGATGCCGAGTGTATCCAAAGCAGACGTCAGGGCACGCCGAGCCATATCCGCAACGACGATTAGCAAGGCACGTTTGGTATCGTCAGGCTCGATCAGGATCTTATGATTGTGGTAGAAAAGGTTAAAAGCCTTAGCAAGCGTAAACGTGTATTTTGCAAGAATTGCGGGTTCATTGGCATTCGCGGCAGCCTCCACCGTTTCTTCTAGACGCGACGCCAAAATAGCCATTGACCAGATGTCGCTGCCGGTTTCCGTCGATAGGATGGCATCAACACCGCTGAGATCGGCGATTCGCGAGCGACAAGCAGCGATATTGTCATTTTCAGCCAATTTGCGAAAGATCGAATTTGCACGGACTGCCGAATACTGACAAAAACAGCCCGTTTCGCCCTCAAAAGATAAAGCTTCTTTGAAATCGAATACGATCACCGTATTTCGCGTAAATTTGAGCAGAAAATAACGCAGGGCACCGACAGCAAGCTGATGTGCGATAACGCGTTTTACCTCGTCAGTGGAATCGGCGTGCCGTGATTCCACCTCGGCAAGCGCGTTTGCTTCGAGACGGTCGATGAGGTCGTCAGCCTTGACCCCAAGGCCTTTACGGCCGCTCATCTCGATAAATGGACGTTTACGGTCTTCGTCGGAGAGCCTGAATCCAAGCTCCTCTGCGGCAGCGGGTGAAAGCGCGACCATTTCGTAAGACAGATGAATACTTGCCTTTTCGCCGCGTTCTGGTGAGATCGCTGCAACGCCCTTACGAACAATGTCCTGCGGATACGATTGCCGCGAATCGATCACGTTATAGATCGTCTCACCAGCACCGAATGCGGGATGTTTGCTTACGTTCGGGTCAGCCGTTGTTATCCAAACGTCTTGGCCGTTTTTGTATGTGTGAAAATGCTTGTAATTGAAATCAAGGCCCAGAAGACCGAGTTTCCACATCTGATAGGCGATGTCTTTGCCCGTATAGGTAACTGTCCCATTTGATCTTACGAGGATCTTATCG
>JBGTII010000078.1:0-16560 GCA_041745735.1 Pyrinomonadaceae bacterium
CGTCGCGACGATCCGCAACATGAACCGCGCTGCCAATGCATTTGAGGACGAAGTTCCGGGCAGCAATCTTTTGTTTCGGATGCCGCGTAACCAGTCACAGCAAAACCTGCTTGCGACGGCCCGTGCATTTCATCAGGATTCCGCTGCTCCGCTTGAGGCAAAGTTCATCGCATACGGCCTCGCCGCGACATTTCGTGCCGATCTACAGGCCGAGATCGACACATTTGACGCCGCCGGGACCGCCGCCGACACCAACGAAGGCCAACGTGCCGCCGCAACCCAAGGCCTCATCGACGCCGCCCGACGCGGTATGAAAAATGGCCGCAAGCTCAACGCCATCGTCCGCATAAAATACGAGAACGACCCTAAGAAACTCGCCGCTTGGACCGTCGCGAGCCACCTAGAAAAAGCCCCGCAAACGGCTAAGCCGCCAACGCCATAAAGGATTTCTCTCCCGTTCGGAGAGTCAACCAATCTGCAGCTTGTCCGAACGGGACCGCGTATCTCATCGTCGTTCGTACGCGGGTGATAGCGGCGGCGGCGCAGTACGGTAGGGCCAACCCCGACAACACCTAACGCCGCCCTTTCACGAGAACAAACCAAAAGGCCGCGAAGCATAACGCTCGCGGCCTTTTTTGCGGGTGGATATTGAAAGTCGCAGTGCCTGAGCCAGCGATCTATTTTAACAGAAGTGGGGGTCAGACCTGCGATTCTGCGAAATTGAGCTGTTCGAGAATCTCAAGAACGAAGGCCTGACCCTTTCATTCCTAAATCTTCCATTATTTAAAGAAGAATCGGGGTCGGGCCTGCGGTTTTTCACTCGAGCATAATTGCGATATCGCAGGCCTTACCCTCGACATTTGCACGCAAAATCTGTGACGCAGCGACGCGCCATTTTCTTTGCACATGTCGTGTGTTGGATTTTTGTTGCGAAAACCGAGCCTTAGTGCTACATTTCCCAGTGTTCAAACGTTATCTTATGAAACCTTTAACCATCGTACTGTTCACATTGTTGTTCTTGATATTCACCGGAACGCTCCTTGGGCAGGATCTCGAAAAGCTCAGGGACCCGGACGGCAAACCGCTCACGTTCACAGACGGCTGGAAGCCACTAAAGATCGTTGAAAAGGACAACGTTGTTTCAAAGGTCTACAGCTACCGCCCGGACAAGATCGAGAAGCTCGGCCCCGGCATTTACAAAGCAACCGTGAAGCTAAAGGATCATAATGCGGGCCTCGACCTGATGACTTACGAGTTCAGCTGTTCCTTCGACAAGCTTCGGCTCACAAAGCTCAGCCACATCCGAAAGGGCGGGCTCATCCCCGACCAAACGGAGCCCAACGAAACATTCAGCCCGGCCGCCCCCAAGTCCATCGACGAGATCATCCTCACCACCATCTGCAAGGAGGCACGAAGATAGTCGCCCCACGTCGCTAGCGGGAACTAGTGGATCCGAGGAAAAAGGAAACGGGGTCCGGCCTGCGATAGTGCGATTTTTTTAATTTAGGTACAGAATCGCGGGGTCTGACCCCAATGATTTTTCTCGGCTCGGGTTTTTACCGCTTGATCTGAGCGGTGAACGGGCCTTTGACAATGAGCTCTTTGCCGTCCTGTTTGCCCGAGACGTTTATCTCACCCTTAACGGTGTCGCCTTCGACCGAGATTATCTTTACCTCGCATGTGGCGGGATCGGCCTGCTGAGACGGGTACATATAGAGCCGCTGCTCCTTGCCGTCGCGAAAAACATAGACGTTGATCAGCTCGAGGCTCATCGGTCCCGTAGTTTTGGCGCCTTTGTAGGACCCGGCCTTGAGCGGCGTATCGACCGTCGAGCCCGCTTCGTCGTGAAGCGACAGAAATATCTTGACCTGCTCGGGTGCTGTCAGCTTATCGCTGTTAGGGTTTGTTTTCGCTCCGTCAAAGTCGAAATTGCGGATTGTTATCCAACGAAGCGCGTGCTCCTGATTAGGGACGTCCGAGCCGGAGAAAAGAGCCTTCTGCACGGTAGCCCAGCTCCCTTTTTCAATAAACGGAATGGCCGTGCCTTCGCTTTTGATATCGATCGTCGAACGCGGGCCGCCACACGCGGCGATCAATAAACAAATAACAGGGACGACTAGTTTTATTATTCTTCTCACAGGCTTTCCTCCTATCACCTTTTGCGGTTTCGTGATGATATACCAGACCAGAAAAATTACCAAGCCAATTCCCACCGAACAAAGAACCGGGTCAGGCCTGGGATTCTGGCGCAAAGGACGTGCCAGTGTAGTCGGTCCACGGATCTTTGTCGATCCGGGCACCTGATATAGAATATTCGCATCAAAACGGGAGGCCAACTGTGAATAGAAATATATTGTCTGTCTTTGTTATTGGAATACTCGTGTTGGCTGGCGCGTCTTTGGCGGCGGGGCAAACGCTTACCGATGAGCAAAGGCTCGAGCGGTGCCGTACGAACGCCGACTACTTGGCCAGTTCTCAAAATGAGCACAACAACATCGAAGCAATTCTGAGAGGCCGCTTTGATCAAGAGGCACCCATATATTACGGAGAGTTGAATAGTGCGTTGCAGAACAAGAGGATAGTTCCCCTTTTCGAATCTGTGAGTGGCCGGAAGACGGCCGCCGAGAACTATGCTCTACCGTGGAACACCGTCTGGGAAACCGACAAATTGGCATTTCAGAGAGCTCTTCGCACGAAGATCGCCAGTCTACTGCAATTCAAGAAAGGTTCCTCGGAAAACGATCTGGTCGCGCGATACAACGAACTTGATCAGCAAATAAAATTTCACCAGGCCCGGCAAAAAGAACTCAGATGCGATGAGAAGGCGGCCGCGAAGCCGGATGCGGCCAAGGTCGATCTTTCCGGCCAGTGGTCCGACAACTGGGGTTATACGATCGTTCTCAAAGACTCCGGCGGCAGCATTACAGGGACGTTCACAAAAGGCGGCAACGTTGGGACCTTCACTGGATCCTATGACAGCCAGACCGGCCAGGTTACGCTGCGGTATGAGGAACCATGGAAAAAGAGTCACGGAAAGGTGATCCTTACCCTCGCTGCCAATGGAAGGAGCATGAGCGGCCCTTACGTATCGATCGTTCCGGGCTACTCCGCACCGCAGGAAGGCAGTTGGACCATGAGTCGCTAACGTTGCGTTCTGCGGGGCATCGATCGCCGACGTCCAGGACGACCATGACGCCTATATCCATAGAACTATCCTTGGATCTACCATTCTGCATTCTGCACTCTGCCTTTGGTACGTGGGCGGCGGCATGGGAATGGGAATATAGTGTCAGTAGCCCGCACGTGAGTGAGGGCAACGCTGATATCACCTCATTTAATATAAGCAAAGGCCCCGTCACCCGGCGAGGCCTTGTAGTTCGGCGGCTACGAGCTAGTTAAACCGCCTATGCAAACTTACTCATTAAGCGTATAGTAGAGAAGAATCGAGCCTAGCTCACTCTCTTCTCAGATCCTCTGAAATTCATCAGCCTGTCTGAAGTACCCAGCCAACGTAAGCACCATTGCTGATCCAGGAGATAAGATGAACAAACCCACAAATTGGCGACGAATCGGCTCGCTTGTTTTGACGACGATCGTACTGCTTTTTATCGCTGACCAAGCGTCTGCGCAGAAGAAGGATTACAAACCGGGCGAGAAGATCGAGTGGAAAAGCTCCGGTTATCCCGAAACATGGGAAGAAGTGACGTTTGTCCAACCTACTCCGGACGGGTCGCAACCGATCATACGGCAAATGCCAAACCAATTTCACAAGGATGGTTTTCAACAGGCAACAAGCTGGGACAAAATTCGTCCAGTGTCGGCAAAGGCCACTAACAAAGTTCCGATAGACGATACCGACGCGGATGACAGCGCAACGACGCCGGCAACAATAACGGATCTTGGGACCGGGTTGATGACGCAGGAACAAGTTATCAGCTTTTTGCAAGCGAAAATCGGTGATAAGGCGTTTACCAATCCGCCCCGCGAAGCAGAATTCAGAAAAGAACTCGCCGAAATGATCAAAGCTCGAGGTCTGGATTTTCGTTTTTCTTCTTCGGACACAGTTTTTTGGAAGAAACTTGCCAAATACGGAGCAATAACAAGCGATGTTTCTTTTCCACTGTCTTATAACTACGGCGAGCCGACCAGTGAGAAAGAATTGATGGGCGCGTGGAATTTGGGGAAGATCGGCGTGGCGACCAGTTACGTAAAAAACAATCGCGTCTACCGGCAAGGCGAGTTCGGCGTTGGTAATATCGGAACGCTCTCGCTCAATGCAAACGGAACTTACGTTTGGAAGTCGGTGTTAAAGGCTCAACCTATAAACGGCAAATGGCGTAAAGCGACAAAAGTAGAAATGACATCTGAAGGGGGCGACGGCATCGTTTTGCTCAAAGCACAGAGTGAATACGACTGGCTGGTAACAAAGGACCGTCGAACACCGAACAAAGGAGAATGGATCAACATCTCCGAACTTCAAACGCGCCAGATCAACGAATTCGGCTCGCGCGGCGCCAAAAAGTAGAAGGCTAAACAAAATCAAAGACGCATTCAAAGAATACGGCTCGCGCCGTTTCAGAAATAAATCTTCAGTTGGTGAGAAAACACAGGAAAAGACAACGCTCACTCATAAATCTGGTGTTAATAGCCGGTTTATTCTTTACGCTCGCTTTCGCGTGCGGAGACGATAGAGGCAAGGGCAAATCAACGCCCACAAAACATCAAGACCAAGAAACTAAAAATCAAACGGCAACTGAGGACGAGGACACCGAAGACGAAACGAAAGGCCAAAATGCGCAAGGTCCGAGACTCGGCAGATATACCGTCCAGTCCTATGGTGCCGCCGGAAATCAACCGATTCCCCAAGGTCACTTCGAACTGCTTTCCGGCGGAAAGTATAAATCCTATTATTTCGGTGGAGAGCCAAGCGGCGAGGGAAAATATAGCTTCGATGCAGCGACCGGCAACGTCAAATTTTTGAGCGGAAAATACAAAGACGACGGCTGGGGCGGCGCATTTGAAATTTCCAGAGAAGGCAAAACACACACAGTCCGGCTTTACGGAAGGGGCACAATCGGCACAAACAGTACCGACGGTCGTTAAGATTGAAATTTGAATGTATTTTTGTCGAAACTCAGTGCATTGCGGTCCATTTTGGCCCACCCTGGTTCACCTTGGTCCACCTGGTCCGGACCGGACCAAAAACCAAAACATTGCTTCGGAAATTTCCGTGAAGCAGACGGATGCAACTAGACGCATGCCGTCCAAAAAGAACAAAATGAATTCTGCGGATGCAGGAAAGCGTAAAGACAATTCGTTTGTGGCAGATGATCTATCTCGGCAAGGGTGCGTCGGTCGTTCGCCAAATCATCCACGCTATCATCAGCATTGCGTTGCGATTGTTTTTTCGCCGGATCGAGGTCGTGGGCGTCGAACGCGTTCCGCAAACCGGAGCGTTACTATTTGTTCTCAATCATCCAAACGGCCTTGTGGATCCCGCACTCGTCTTCGTTTCATTACCGCGGCGTGTTTCGTTTCTGGCCAAATCGACGCTTTTCGACAACCCGATCGGGGCGTTCGTACTGCGAACTTTTGAGATCCTGCCGGTTTACCGTCGCATTGATGCGGGAGCAAAGCTGGAGAGCAACCTGAGCACGTTTGATAATTGTTTCGAACTGCTTCGGCGCGGACGCTGTATAGCGATCTTTCCTGAAGGCATCTCGCACGACGAGCCGCAATTACAAAAAATGAAAACCGGCGCCGCCCGCATCGCTCTCGGGTCAGTTTCAGACAGATCCGTCCCGGCGAGCAGCTTGAAAATAGTACCGGTCGGCCTCTATTACACGTCCAAAACGTCGTTCCGAAGTGAGGCTTTGATCCGTTATGGCAAGATCTTTGATATCGAGCCGATCGAACTCGACGCAAACGGCGAACCGCCCCGTGATGCGGTCGCCGAGTTGACGGCAAAAATTGAAAGCTCCCTTCGCGAAGTAACGTTGAATCTCGAAACCGAGACCGAACTCGACGCCGTCGTGAGAGCCGAGGCGTTGTTCTCGTCCGTATTTGAAAACCTGCTCTTCAAGCGGACTCTGACACAAACTGTAAGAAAATTGCAGGATCTGGCGGCGAAATACGCACTCCTCGCAAAAGAGGATCCGCAGAAAATGCTCGACTTGAACCAAAAAGTTACGCGATACGAAACCGATCTGAAAGCGAGCGGCGTCACCAACGAAAGCCTATCTATTCTGGAGCATCCGACGTGGTACGTCTTCCGCTATTTAGTTTTGCGTATTATATTTTTGATTGTGTTCTCGCCTCTAGCGATCGTTGGAGCGATCACTCATTCGCCCGCGTACCTTTTCTCGGCTCTCATCGGGCGAATTTTCAAAACGCATGATGCCGACGTCGCGGGTTCGAGCTCGACCATCGTCGCCGCGATCGGCCTGATGCCGCTGACTTGGGCAGTCGTCGCTTCGATCCTATGGTATTACTTTGGCTGGCAGATCGCGCTAATTTCGATTCCGGTGACCATCCTTTGCGGCTACCTCGCTCTGCGTTCCTCCGAAACACTGATCGACATGCGGGTATGGCTAAAATCGGCATGGCTCCTTTTCCGCCAGCGCGCTCTTTTTCTGCGTCTGCTCGTTCAGCGACAGAGTCTGCAGAAAGAGATCGGAGAGCTTGGGGATAAACAGTAGAAACGCCGCGATGAGGAGCTATTGTCGTTGATCCTGTTGTTATCGACTGAGAAGGCCTTATCTCTAGGGAGCTTGTCGCGAAGAAAGAAAAGGCCTCGTCATTCGACCGGCCTTTTTATTGGTGTCGTTCCGTAGTTACTATTGGGCAAGCGGAGCTATGGCGGCTGCGATGTCGCAGGTGCCGGGGCCCCAACCTGCTGCGCCGGTAAATGGGCCGGCGTGCATTACGCCTTCGGTCGCGATAACAAATATGCGGCTGCCCGTCTGGGTGACGCCGCTCGAAGTGGTGGGATATGCTTGAGCCAGATGACAAGCAGGTGCGGTAGCGGAGCGTGGTTCTGAGTGTCCGGCAAATACGTACCCGCTCTTCGTACCCGAAGCTAAAGTGCTGTCGATGATCCCGGCCGCTCCAAGCGTCACAAATGCGTTGGTCACAAATGGGACGCCGGCATAGTTGCCGTTGCCAAAGGTCGAGGCGTATGTCGCCTGGGCCCCGTGATACGTCCGCATGGACGATATCGCACTGCCCTCGTTCGCCGAGCGGCGGCTTGCAAGCAGATTAGGTATCGCGATAGCGGCGATAATACCGATGATGACAACGACGATGAGCAATTCGATAAGCGAGAAGCCTTTTTGGTTTTTCATTTTTCTTCAAGGACCGGGTGGAATCCGGACGCCGACCGTCCGATCACTCCACTTAATTCAATTCCCGTGCCACCCGCTTTAACGCGATAATACCTGGTGTTTGTACATATTCCCGGCCCGGAAATAACAATTTTCGTAACTTGGAATAACAACAATACTGACAACTTTTGGCACGCTTTATTCCAGCTTGGGTACGTCGGGGCGGACTCTGACAGAAACCGTCCATTCCTTAGCACCCTCGATATAAATCATCCTAATGTATGCCATCGCACTGTACGCCGCCTATCTGTCGAGTATTCTTGGTTTTGTTGGGTCGCATAAATATGTCCCACATTCATTCGGTTAATTAATTTATACACGATAGGAGAAATACAATGACCAATCAGACTACAGGACAGGCAACAGGAACGGAAAAACGTGGCATGCTTACCGGAATGTTCACGGACAAGGACAGCTCGGAAGGCGCATACAAATCGTTGCGCGACCGCGGTTACACAGACGAAGAGATCAATGTGATGATGTCGGACGCAACGCGTGATAAATATTACGGTGACGGCGTGGTCGATACCGAACTCGGTAGCAAAGCAACCGAAGGCTCGGGCATCGGCGGCGCTATCGGCGGTACGCTAGGCGCAGTCATCGCAGGCATTGCAGCTCTTGGAACGAATCTTGTACTTCCCGGCCTCGGCCTGGTCGTGTGGGGTCCGCTCGCTGCAGCCCTCGCAGGTGCAGGTGCAGGCGGCTTGACCGGCGGCATCGTTGGAGCTCTGATCGGTTCGGGTATTCCTGAAGACAGAGCAAAAGCTTACGAAGAAGGTATCAAGAACGGCGGAACCGTCTTTGGTGTCACGCCAAAAAATGACGAAGACGCTGAGTACTTCGAGAATGAGTGGAAAAACAACCACCGCGGTCAGGACGTTTACCGTTAACATGATCTAGACCACACTCGCGGGCGGGATCGTTGATCTCGCCCGCTTTTCGTTAATCTTTGAGAACGACAGGAGGAACCATGAAATTATTATCAATATTTTTACTAGTCGCCGCAGCAGCCCTTGCGGGATGCAGCACAACTGCAAACAACGGCACCGCCAATAACGCGAACATTCGCGGTACAAACACGAACACGGGTTACATGACAAATTCGGAGACCAACGCGAAACCGACCATACCCGCAAACGCCACGAACATTTCGCCGCCGAGCTTGAACTCTAACTCGAACGCCAATTCGAACTCAAAAGCGAATACGACGAACACCAAAAAGCCGTAACTTCGGCAAAACTTAAGATAGCAAAAGCTTCGTTCTTAACAGGACGAAGCTTTTTGTGTTTTAGTGAACTCGATGATTATTGCGTCTGTTCGCAATGTCCCGATTCGTCTTTCTTGTTCTTGTTCAGTTGATTCGGTCGAGAACCCCCGGTTGCGGGCCGTCGAACTCCTGATACCGCTTACGATCCTTTTCGGTGAACTCCACAGTTAGCTCGAGGTGAGAGCAATGAACACATGCGTGAGCCACTACCTTTCGGCTGCCCACCCCGAAGACGCTCTTTAAGAACGATGTGTCTTTCAAAAGAAACGCAACACCTCCGCCGCCTCCAGTGTCCAACAACGAGCCTTCGACCACCGCCGTCGCTCCACATCTTACACATTCCATTTCGTTAGCTCCAATTTAGTCGACTTATTAGTTTTTCTCAGTATCGCATATACAAATAATCGCGTCACCATAACGCCGTCAGGCCGTGGTCCCGCGATTTGAGCTTTCCCATGGCGCCCGGAAATTGGGCTTGACTTTAGTGTTCGAGTTGATGAATCATACCGTGATACAAATTCTGAGAAAAAGGAGATTGCTCCAATGACAGCACGTCCATTTCTATTGCTATGCCTATTCGTGATTACTTTATCTGTAACGGCGCAGACGTCCGCAGAGGATCATTACAACCGGGGTATCGAACTCAGAGAAAATAAGGATTATGACGGTGCGATTGCGGCCTTTACAAAAGCGATTGAGCTCAAACCCGATAATGCCCAAGCGTATTCGGCCCGCGGTGACGTATATGTCGATAAATCCGATGATAAGGCCGCAATTGTGGATTACACAAAAGCCATTAAGATCAGTCCCAAATACGGCCACGCCTGGGTCGGACGAGCCTACTCTCACTTTTACACGGGCGATTACAACGGTACGATCCGGGACATGACCGAGGCGATAAAGTTGGGCGAAAAAGACATCGACCTATGGCTCCATCGCGGGATGTCTTTCGAACGGATGCATCGGGATAAAGACGCCCTCAGGGATTTTACTTACGCTCAGAAAGCCTACCCGGATAACAAATGGGGACACCATAACGCCGGTGTGATCTATGACAAGCAAAAAAACTACATGGCGGCTTTTGCCGCATTTTCTATGGAGATCAAGCTCGCCCCCGACGATGCTCAGGGGTATTCATCCCGCGCCTCACTTGCCAATCGGATGAAGAAGACCTCGATAGCGATCGAGGACTACCAAAAGGCGACCGAACTCGATCCAAAAAGCGACGGTAACTGGAACGGCCTCGCCTGGGCCTACTATCTGAGCGGTGATAACGACAAGGCGTTTACCTACGTCACAAAGGCTCTTGAGATCAACGGTAAAAATTCCAACGCTTTAGACACACGTGCCGGTGCACTCGCCGGAAAAAAACGTTTTGACGAGGCAATCGCGGACTGGGCAAAGGCTATCGAGATCGACCCAAAGAACGCCGAGTTCTATAAGAACCGGGCCAAGGCGTATCGTTCAATGAAAAAACTAGATCTCGCCAAAGCCGACGAAGCGACCTATCGAAAATTAAGTACCAAACCGTAGAAAGTAGCGTGGAAATGTTACAGCGTCGATTATTTTATTCGACTCATTTAGATGAGGCCGAAAAGCCGCAGACTTGATGTTCGTGTACGAAAATGTGATCAGGCCCGCAATCCCAGGATTGCGGGCCTGACGCAGTCAATTAAATTTTACTTACCGCAATTAGCCTCTTACATAACGTTGAACGCAGCGGCCGCGTTTGTCTTTTACATAACGATAAACCAGATAACCGCCTGCTCCGGATCCTAACCCAATTAAGGCTCCGCGTCCGCCGCCGATCCCACCGCCGATCGCAGCACCGATTCCTCCCGCGACGAGAGAGTGGACGATCTTTTTACCCTTTTTGGTATTGCGACGCACGCGATATGTGCCGCTCGGACAGGGCTTGAATTCTGCCGGTTCGACCGCGACTGGTGTCACCACCGCAGCCGACGCCGTCGGCATGAACGGCATAAATACCGCAAACATAATTGCAATTAATAATGTAGAAATGGTCTTTTTCATAATTTTCTCCTTTTACATAGGCCTAATGGAGAGAGTTGATCTCAACTATATTCTTGCGCGCACACCCTACTGTGACTGTATGTTAGCGAACATAAAGTCAAAGGAGGGGAACTCACGACCAGAATAGAAGCTAGCTACCGCCCGACCCGCCGTCCATTGGCTAGGCGAAAGATCACCAAAACCAAAATGGCACCAACTATTGACGAGAAAAAGCTCGGAAGGTTGTTCGCAATGTTATCAAACGAACTGATCAGCGGATACCCAAAAATATATTTCCCCAATAATCCGCCGACAACCGCCCCGACGATCCCCAAAACTGTCGTCAATATCACGCCGCCGCCATCACGGCCGGGTAAGATGAATTTGGCCAGATAGCCGACTACGAATCCTAATATCAACCAAATAATTAAAGAAACCATAATATTCTCCTCATTTAGACCATAACTTGGACGATCAACGCGTTATTTGATGGTCCGCGAAGCCGCTGCAGCGTAAATGTTATGTTTTAAGCTTTTTCAATTGAATCAGACTACTGAGTAGGCGTCTGTGTGTTATCGCACCGAGAGGCGGCGAGTGGCGGAATGGACAGATCACCCCTAAGCATAAAAAAGCCCGTCGAAACGGGCTTAATATATTGATTTATTTTGAGTGGTTACGCTCTGCGGTTGGCTTGCTCTTCGATAAAATATCCGACCAGAGAGGCGACTATCATTGCCAGACCGGCGAAAGCGAATGACCTAGGCCCGCCGAAGATGCCAATGAAAAAAGCGATCACGCCCAGTATCGCCAGCAACGAACTGATCCGTCCCGCCAATTTTGAGAATCCGCTTGAATTATCCATGCGTCAAAGATACCAAATTGACCTCTCGACAACAAACGCAAATGCGATTAGTGTGCGGGCGGTTTGGCTGCGCGTTTAGCCGACCAAGTGTCCTCAGCCTGGCCGCCAAATGAAACGGTACCGCTCATATTGTCGCCGGTGGCCTTACCGC
This sequence comes from Pyrinomonadaceae bacterium, assembly GCA_041745735.1. GTDB lineage: Bacteria > Acidobacteriota > Blastocatellia > Pyrinomonadales > Pyrinomonadaceae > OLB17. Next base: position 11,676 of record JBGTII010000078.1, read on the forward strand.
TAAAACTCAACGTCAGGGCGTTGTCGTTATAGTTGACCGTGTATTCAAAAGTAATGATATCGCCTTTGATGGTGCCTGTAAGCGGCACGTCACCGCTTGTTCGTTTGGCAGTGCCCGTGAGCTTTTCGCCATTGACCTGAAAGACAAGCTTAAAGGGCCGAGCTCCACCCGGTGTATTCAAAGCGCCGTCCCATTCGCCGGCAACCGATGTTTGAGCAGATGTACTGCCCACACCAAACAACACCAACCCGATCGCAAAAACTGTCGATATAATGACTCGTTTCATATTAAATATAACCCCCGAAAGACTATGTTACACCATCGCCGAAAATTAGAACCCTTCACGAGCAACAATAATGCTCCGAAGCCTTTTGCGACTAAGACTTTGCGTATTTCTCGACCACCCGGCCAAATTGCGGGTGTTTGGTCATCGCCTTGCGAATTCGAGCATCTAAGTGTTAGTGTTTCTTGAAAAACGAAATAGCAATTTAAGCGATCAGGAGATATTTGTTCACAATGAAAAAAACGATACTAGCAATTCTTTTTGTCACGGCGACAGCAATTGGTGCCTCCGCACAATGCCCTACGCTCAACATGACGGCACCAAGCGATGATGTGCCCGCCGGTCAGCAGATCTCTTTCGTCGCCAACGTAAAAGGCGGTGATACCAAGGCATATCCGACCTACAACTGGTCGGTTTCCGCCGGGATTATCAGCAGCGGTCAGGGAACACCTGTGATCACCGTTGATTCGACCGGGATCAGCGGCCAGTCGGTAACGGCGACGGTCGAAATAGGCGGACTGGCTCCGCAATGTCAACGATCTGTGAGCTCGACCGCGATGGTAAAAGCCTCCCCAATGGCGCAGAAATTTGACGAATTTGGCCCTATAAACCTTGAAGATGAATTGGCTAGGCTCGACAATTTCGCGCTCGGTTTGCAAAACGATCCTGCCGTTATGGGCTATATCATCGTTTACGGCGGACGAAAGAGCAAAAGAGGCTATGCCGCGGCGGGCATCAAACGAATGCGGACTTACCTGGTCAAGCAACGCGGAATGGACCCCAACCGCTTTAAGACACTCGACGGCGGCCTAAAGGAAGACCCGTCCGGTGAACTCTGGCTAGTTCCATCCGGGGCGACTCCGCCCGATCCCATGCCAACGGTCGAGCCTAAACCGATCGTCAAAAGGCCCACAAAAAAGCCCATTAAGAAAAAGTCTTAAGTTCAAATATTAGCGGCTGGTAACAGCCGCCAGACTCCCAAGGTGGTCAATGTGAGCGACATAGTAGCAAACGGCAGCCAACTCTTATGCGTCAAAACACCGGGTTAATTCGCACGCGACTCGTAAGATAGCGCGGGTTCCACCTGCCGCGAGGCACCCGTAATATATGACGAATAAATGCCCTGCCTTGCTCAGACGACTGACACTTGGGTTTGCTGCCGTTCTGCTGCTGTCGCTTCCGACGATCGGACAGAGGCTCGCCGAAACGCCGCCGATGGGCTGAAACAGTTGGGACGCCTACGGCACCACTGTTACGGAAAGCGAAGTGCGTGCGAATGCCGATTACATGGCAAAGCACCTAAAGCAATATGGCTGGGAATACATCGTCGTCGATATCCAGTGGTGCGAACCGAATGCTCAAGCCGGCGGATACCGCAAGGACGCTCTGCTCGACATGGACGAATACGGGCGGCTGATCCCGGCGGTCAATCGTTTCCCGTCATCCGCTGGCGGCAAGGGCTTTAAGCCCTTGGCGGATTATATTCACTCACTCGGGTTAAAGTTTGGCATCCATATTATGCGCGGTGTCCCGCGTCTCGCCGCAAAGCGAAAACTCCCGATCCTCGGCACAAAACGCCGGGCTCACGACATCGACGATCAAAAAGATCTCTGCCCCTGGAACACTGATATGTTCGGGATTAAGATGGGGGAAAAAGGTGCCCAGGAGTATTACGATTCGATAGCCCAGTTGTATGCCGACTGGGGAGTCGATTATATCAAGGCCGACGATATGACCGTACCGTATCACGAGGCCGAGATCGCCGCCATTAGCAAAGCGATCAAAAAGACCGGCCGCCCGATGGTCCTTAGCCTTTCACCCGGCGAAACGCCTATCGAAAAGGTCGCTCATCTCAAATCAAGTGCCCAGATGTGGCGTATCTCAGGCGATTTTTGGGACCGATGGGAAGACCTTAGAAAACAGTTTGAGCGAACGGCCAAATGGGCAAAACATTCGGGGACGGGATATTGGCCTGATGCCGACATGTTGCCGCTTGGTCGCATCGGCATCCGCGCCGAGCTACTGTCCGACCGTCCGACACGCTTTACGAAAGACGAGCAAATAACCATGATGACCCTTTGGTCGATCTTTCGTTCACCATTAATGTTTGGCGGTGATCTGCCTAGCAACGACGCTTGGACACTGTGTTTGCTGACCAACGCCAAAGTGATCGCCGTAAATCAATCGTCCTAAAATGGCCGCGAACTTTTTAACCGCGGCGACGAGATCGGCTGGAGAGCGGATGTGCCCGATTCGCCCGATAAATACCTCGCTCTATTCAATCGGAGCGACATAGCGGCTGCAAATTTCACACTCAATTGCGGCGAGGTCCGCATCGACACCGACCGCTGTACTGTTTCTGATCTTTGGAACAACACGCCGGCTTCTAACCCTGACGGCACTATTACGGCGAGAGTGAATATTCACGGTGCGGTTCTTTTCCGCATAGCACCGGCACAATAGAATATCCCGCAAAACCTGAGTTGTGTTATCATTCCGATATTCCCCGTCGGAGGTATAACCGAAATGAAAAAGGTCATCTTTTTGCTAACACTTATTCTACTCGCAGCACTTGCTGCCTCAACCTGGGCCCAAAGGGAGCCGGCAACAAAAAAAGACGCCGAAATCAAAGCTATCGAAGCCAAAAAGGCCGAGACGGGGACGGCTGCCGCCAGCCCGTGTCCGAAATTTGAGATACGCGGTGTCGGCGGACGTATCGTTCGCGAAGGCGAGCAGATACCGCTTTCGGTATCGGTAAATGGCGGTGACTCTGCCGTAGCACCGACTTTTGTTTGGTCCACTTCCGCAGGGATCATTGCAAACGGACAGGGTACGCGAAACGTCAACATTGACTCAACCGGGGCGAGTATTGACCGTCAGATCACGGCCAGTCTTTGGGTTAGCGGTTACCCAGCGGAATGTCCCGCGCAGTTCTCCGAAACTGTTAAGGTCGCAGGCCCCGCTCGTAAGGTCGACGAGTTTGCGGAACTAACACCCGACCTCGAAGCTGAGCACGTCAAAAACCTAACCGACAGCCTCTATGGCATCAATGACAATACGTTTGTCATCGTCTATGCCGGCCGGAACAGCCTTCGCGGCTACGCGACCGTCGCCCTCAAACGCATCAAGGCCCAGATCGTCGCGAACGGCGTCACCTCGGATCGCATCGGCATTATTGACGGCGGTTTTAGAGAGGAACCGGCGTTTGAACTGTGGATCGTCCCCGTCGGAGCCGATATGCCTAAGGCGACGCCTACGATCAAGGCGAAAGACATCATCTACCCCAAAACAACGCCGACGAAGAAGCCGTAAGGTCACATCGCCAAATATCCGCAAGCATCCGCGATCGAGGTATTGCCTCCGCAGAGTATCAGCACGACCTTGCTGTCTGGTGTAAAGTTTGCCCGCAATTTCTCTGCCGCTGCGAGTGTGCACGAGGCTGCGGGTTCGGTAATTACCTTTAGCCGTTCGGCGATTAATGTGAGTGCAGCAACCGCGTCAGCATCCGTAACCACGGTGACGGATTCGAGCAGATCGCGAGCCATCGTCAGGGTCGATTCGGTCACATAAGGAGCTCCGAGCGTCTTTGCGATAGATGTGATCGCCGGCAGCGTGACCGGCTCACCGGCGGCAAGTGCTTGTGACATCGCATCCGCTCCGACGGTTTCGACACCCCAGACTCGGATGTCGGGGTTCGCGGCTTTTACTGCTGTGGCGACACCTCCAGCCAGCCCGCCGCCGCCGATGCTGACGAAAATATCCGTTACATCAGGCACATCTTCCATGATCTCTAGCCCCACAGTTCCCTGCCCCGCGATGATGAGTTCGTCGTCAAAAGGATGCACAAACACACGTCCCGCCGCCTGATATTCCTTGACCTTTTCAAAAGCTCCGGCGATCGTTGGCTGTAGATCAACCGTCGCTCCGTAACCGCGTGTGGCGTTTAGATAAGTCTGCGGCGTATTTTCGGGCATCGCGATCACCGCGTCGACGCCCAACACGCTTGCGGCATATGCGACCGCTTGTGCGTGATTGCCTCCGCTGACGGCGACAACTCCCCGACCACGTTCTTCGTCGGACATCGAGAGCAGTTTGTTAAAAGCTCCACGCGGCTTAAACGCACCGGTCTTTTGAAACAGCTCGTATTTCACGAATACATTCGTCCCCAGATGTTTGCTCAGGCTGCTGCTGTATTCGAGCGGCGTGCGTTTTACGTATCCGGCAATGCGATCCCTGGCGGCTTTGATGTCGTTGATGTCCATAAACGTAATATAACATTCGCCACTTATGTCACGAATCGCACAAATATTTCTTCTTAATTCGTGCCATTCGTGTAATTCGTGGCTAATCTTTGTAAAATAGTCTCAATGACCGAACCCGAATTAATGTTAGAATCCGACGTTCACGCATTCGGTGTTGAGATCGTCCATAAGCAGCTCGTCGAGGCGGGTTGGGACATCCAGTCCGCCGATGTATATGCTGAACGCACCGAACATCCACAGATCGTCGCCACCCGCGACGGTGAATTTGCGTTCTTTGTCGTCCGCACCGCGATGCACCCCGGCCGCGGCCGCATCGAGGGCGAAGAAGTCTTTCAACATC
>JBGTII010000079.1:0-2178 GCA_041745735.1 Pyrinomonadaceae bacterium
GAATGAAATATCGCTTTTTGAACATCGCCCGCCAATTGGCACTGATGCTGCTCGTCATATGGACGGTGGTGTCGCTCGTGACGCTGCTCATCGAAGTCGTGCCCGGCGATCCCGCGACCGTCATCCTAGGCGAAACCGCGACCCAAGAGCAGATCGAAAACTTTCGAGCAAAACACGGTCTCGACCGCCCGGCGTTTTTCTTTTCGTACGGCGGTGAGAAGGGATTTGTGTGGAACGGCGGCGACAATCGCTACGCCGATTACTGGCTCGGCCTGCTGCAAGGCGATCTGGGAACCTCGTTTCGCACCGACCGCCCGGTTCGCGACATGATCTTTGAGCGTTATCCATCAACCATCAAGCTCGCTATTGCCGCAATGCTCGTCGCGATCGGTATCGCTCTGCCGCTAGGTGTTTTGGCAGGTTCGCGGAAAAATTCGGTTGCAGACAATCTCGCGTCATTTTTTGCACTGCTCGGCATATCGCTCCCGACTTTTGTCATCGGACCATTTCTCGTTTATCTATTCGCCGTCCAGCTCGGCTGGTTTTCACCGACCGGCAGCCTCTATCCCGAGGACATCGTTTTGCCCGCTGTGACGCTCGGAGCAGCATTATCCGCTATCCTGACCCGCATGATCCGCTCCAGCGTGATCGAAGAGCTTGGCGAAGACTACGTCCGCACCGCACGTGCAAAAGGCGTCAGCGAACGCAAGGTCTTGTTCAAACACGTACTCAAAAACGGCCTCATTCCGGTCGTAACTATTTTAGGGCTACAGCTGGGAGTTTTGCTCGCCGGTGCGATCATCACTGAAAAAATATTTAACTGGCAGGGCCTTGGGCTGCTGTTGCTTGAAGACGGCATCGGCAAACGCGATTATCGGCTTGTCCAAGGTTGTGTGCTCGTGATCAGCGTTACGTATATTATTGCGAACTCGTTGACAGATTTTGTTTACAGAAAACTCGACCCGAGGATCAGACTTAGCTAATGAGCAGACTCGCTTACATCGGCTTTGCGATCGCTATCCTGTTCATATTGGCGGCGATCTTTGCACCGTTTGTTGCGACGCACGACGTGGCGGCGCAGGACCTCGCGATGCGTTATTTCCCGCCGTCGGCGGAGCATTGGTTTGGAACCGATGGACTTGGGCGTGATGTGTTTTCGCGAGTTGTTTATGGTGCACGGATCTCACTTGAGGTCGGGATCACGGTCGTCGTCATCTCCGCAATTTTTGGCACCTTTATCGGCTCCATAGCAGGTTTTTACGGCGGGTTCGTCGATAAATTTTTGTCGGGGTACGTTTTCAACGTCTTTCTTGCATTCCCGGGATTGCTGCTAGCGATAGCACTTGTCGCTTTTCTCGGAGCAGGCCAAGGCAAACTCATTGCTGCACTTTGTGTGATCGGCTGGGTGGGCTACGCCCGCGTGATGCGCGGACAGGTTTTGAAGGTGCGCGAATATGATTATGTGATGGCGGCACGTGCATTGGGGGCGAGTAATTTGCGGATATTATTCACACATATCCTGCCTAACGCCATCCAACCGCTCATCGTCCAAGCCTCGCTCGGTATGGCCGGTGCAGTGTTGTCCGAAGCCTCACTGTCATTCCTCGGACTCGGCATTCCGCCGCCTGCTCCGAGCTGGGGCACGATGATCGAAGAGGCACGGCAATTTTTTGCGACATCGCCGCATATCTTGCTATTTCCAGGAATTGCGATCGCCTTGACGGTGCTGGCGTTCAATTTTATCGGCGATGGCCTGCGTGAATATCTCGACCCCAAACAACGGAGACGTTAGCTAATGGCGGCAAAAAGCCCCAGGATCTTTTCACTTGGTGATTCGGCGTTAACCGTCGAATTTGGCAATGTGATCTCTGAGGAGCTGAACCAAAAAGCCATTGCATTTGCCGCCCATTTTGATTTGAAAGAATTCCCGGGTTACATCGAATCAGTTACCGCCTATGCATCCTCTACGATATTTTACGAACCGGGCGTTGTTCGCAAGAATTTCCCTGAATACCCAACCGGATTCGACGCTGTAAAACATCTAGCCGAGTCTGCTCTTGAAAACCCTTCGACTGACGGTGCGACGTCACCAAGACTCGTCGAGATTCCCGTCCATTGTGATGCCGAGTCATCTCTCGATCTTGGATTCGTCGCTATGACAAACAACATTTCCCCGGA
>JBGTII010000080.1:0-1716 GCA_041745735.1 Pyrinomonadaceae bacterium
TGCGGGCTACTGACAGAATGGAGGAATATATGGCACAGAAAACATCGGGTGAATTTGAAAAAGAATTTATGGACGGCATCGAGGGTTCGACGGGAAAAGATCTAGCGGCCTGGCTAAAGACGATCGACGGATTTAACAGTAAAAAGCGAAACGAGGTGATCGCGTGGCTCAAGGCCGAGCATGGCTTTGGCCACATGAACGCATCTTTGCTCGCGGGCATTCACGCAAACGGCGGCAAACCTGTCTATGCAAGTACCGGCGATCTGCTCGAAAACCAATTCGCCAAGGCAGCGGAAGTGCGGCCGTTATATGATGAGTTCATTGCATTTATCGCAAAGAATTTTCCCAACGCGACGATCCTGCCGAAAAAGACCTATGTTTCTGTGCTCGAAAATCGCGAGTTTGGTGCAGTGAATATCAAACCAAAAGAATTACGTATCGGGCTCGATCTGGGTGACCGTCCATTTGACGAAACGGCCGAGAAAGCAAAGCTGACCGGACCGATGCCGCGGATATCGCACATGGTCGTTGTGAACGATACGGGTCAGTTCAATAACAAACTCGTTGCTTTGCTGAAAGAGTCTCACGGCAGATGTCACTAAGTTTCCTTTGCGTTCTTTGCGGCTTCGCGTTAAAAATCACGCTAAGACGCCAAGAACGCAAAGCTAAGAAAAAGTTAGGCCAGTGCCTTTCGCATAAACGTGACGAGCGGGTACATCTCTTTCATCATTGCGATGAGTTGTTTTGGAAAGTCTGCGGACGTCAGAGAGCCATCGTCCTTTAGTTCGGTAAAGGCCATAAATTCCTTGAGTTTTAGATATTCGACAGCTTTGTGTTCCGGATCAAACCCCTTTGGGGCAGATTTGAGACGGTCGCCGTGCAGTTCGCCAAACATTTCACGAAAGCTCTTTTTTTCGACGATCTTGAGAAAGTCGTCAGTGTTATTGGCGATAGCGGTGCGTATCTTGAGCAACTCAGGGCCGTCGGGAATGTGCTTGCCGCCCGCGACGAAGCTCGCTCCGGGCTCGAGGTGAAAATAATAACCGGGCTGCATCGATTTACGTCCGCCGGGGCTGATGTAAGCACCGAGGTTTACCTTGTAAGGGCTCTTGTCTTTTGAGAACCGTACGTCGCGATAGATGCGAAAAACGCACGTTTTTGGGTCAACAGCCGCAACGTCATCATCAAATTTACCGGCCTCCCCGATGAGATACCCCGCAAACGCCGTCACGTTATCCTGCGCCGCGTCAAAAACGTTTTTATTCGCCTGAAACCATTCGCGGTCGTTATTAGCCGCAAGATCCCGTAAAAATTTCACCGTCGATTTGTCGATCATAGATTGAAAATCTATTGCTTTTTCCGTCGCTGGTCAATCCCCTCGCCTAAAAATTTGAGTTGCCTTAAGGAGAAGCGTAATATTAAATGCTCACGTGAGGGGGACAAGAATAATGGCTACAAGTGCTGAATGGCATGAGGATTATGAAAAGATGAGTGACGCGTCACGCAACTTTTCACGGGCGATCAAATCGGTCCAAGAGGAATTGGAGGCCGTCGATTGGTACAATCAGCGCGCTGAGCAGACCAGCGATCTACAGTTAAAAAAGATACTCGAACACAACCGCGACGAAGAGATCGAGCACGCCGTCATGGCGCTCGAATGGCTGCGCCGCTGCACGCCTAAGTTTGACGAGCATATGAAAACGTATCTTTTCACCG
>JBGTII010000081.1:0-14192 GCA_041745735.1 Pyrinomonadaceae bacterium
AGCGGGCACGCCCTCGATATTCTCTTACAAACGCAGCATCGACGGCGTTGTCGTCGACGTTCAGTTTGGTCAGGATGGCGAGAGTTCAATTATTACCGGTGATTATGACGGCGACAAAAAGGCTGACCCGGCTGTTTTTAAGTGTTTGACGGTCGGGCAACCCTGCACGTTTAAATATTTGCCTTCGTTAGGGGGCGGTGCGGTAACAGTACAGTGGGGGGTAGGGCAGAATTTCGAAGGCTTTCGCTCTATCCACCCGTATCCGGGAGATTTTGACGGAGATGGTAAATTTGACTTCTGCGTTTATCGACGAGTAAGCGCAGGCGTATGGGACTTTCTCTTACTAAGATCATCAGACGCGGGGAATGAGACGATCACACTTGGTAACTTCGATTCCGACTATCTTGTCCCCGGGGACTTTGACGGAGATGGCAAATCAGATTTTATGCTTGGGCGGACAGGATCACCTGAAACTACACCCATTCAATGGACGTTGCTGACTCGAACCGGTGCCGGGCCGCAAGCACCCGTTACTTTTGGCATCTCGTCGGACCTACCTACAGCGGCGGATTACGACGGAGACGGCAAAACCGACATTGCGGTAAGACGCCGGAGTAACACGACATTTCAAATCAGACGGTCCAGCGATGCCACGACTTGGGTAGTTGTCGCCGGACAAGTAGGCGATTTTGCCGTTGGTCAATGGAATATTCAATAAAAAGTACCTAACCTTGCGGGTGCAAGGGGCATGACAGTTGAGAGGGGTAAAATGAAAAGATCAATAATAATCAATTCGATGGGAAAGCGTTCAATTTTTATGCTTGGTATAGCTCTCTTTGTTGGGGCCGGAGCTCTGATGTTATGGCAGGCGACACAAAATGCTGCCGATCCGCGTCGAGCAACGATGGATTATGACGGTGATGGTATTAGCGATTTTGCCTTGCTAAGGTGGCCTAATACTCCTCCCCCTGGGGTTGCCACCCTTAGCTGGTATATCTACAAAAGTGGGGGCGTTGCACACACTCCGACAGGCTCAAATGTCACGGTTCAGGCAAACAATGCAACCGTAACATTTCCAGCAGTGTCGGGAACCGGCGACACTACCTTTACACCGATAGACCCTCCGTCTTCGGCGGGTACGCCGCCGAGTGGCTACACGATAGTCGGTTCCGGCCCGGCAGTAAATATAACGACAACGGCATCCTATACTCCTCCGGTCGTAGTTTGTCTGATCGTTTCATCCGTCAACGATCAGGCGACATTTGATCGCGTGCGTGTATTGCATGGCGAAAGCGGCGTTCTTGTCGACCGCACCATTCTCTCACCGGATACGCCGGCACCAAATTTTGCAACCCGTACCGTTTGCGCGCGTTCTAATACGTTGTCGCCGTTCGTCGCAGCCCTCGCTCCGCCGACGGCAGCCGGTGTCGAGATCACGGGCCGTGTGATGACCGCCGAGGGGCGCGGGGTGCGAAACGCGCGGGTTAGTATTACGGATGAGCAGGGCGTTTCACGCACAACCATTACCGGAGCGCGTGGAAATTACTCGTTCAATGACATTGAACCGGGCCACACTTACATCGTCAGGGTGAGTTCGAGGCGTGTTAATTTTGCCCCGCAAGTAGTGCAGATTAACGACAATATCGCCGACCTAAACTTTGTGGCGGAATAGTGATGTAAGGTTTTAAAACTATCTCAGGCGGCCCTAAGGCCGCCTTTTTTTATATGCCTAGTTGCTCTCTGAGCCTTAACTCGCGGGTGTTCATTTCGCCGGTGTCTGTTTCGTGGTCGTGGCCGCAGAGGTGGAGCAGGCCGTGGAGGATGAGCTGTTTGATCTCGGCGTCGAGCGAGAGGCCGTTTTCGGCGGCTTGTTTGGCGGCTTGTTCGGCGGAGATGACTATATCGCCGAGGAAGATAGGTGTCGGTTGTCGGTTGTCGGTTGTCAGTGTTTCGCCGTCGCTGAGAGAGAGAACCACCCCGTCCGCCGCAGCGGCGTCCACCCCTCCTTCGTAAGGAGGGGAGTCGGAAGTGTTGAAATCGTCAGGTTCGTGGGGGAATGAGAGGACGTCGGTGGTGGTGTTTTTGTGGCGAAAGAGTTCGTTGAGCTGTTTCATGCGGCCGTCGCCGATGAACGCGACGGTGAAGGTGGCGTTGGCGGATTCTTCGACGTTGGCTGAGAGATCGGCAACGAAAGCACGGATGGGGGCGAGATCGAGCTTGATCTTGCGTTGTAGATTGACGACATCGATCATTTCTTAAACAAGTGGGAGACAGCCTTCCCAATAAATATCACGCAGAACGAGATCGCAAAACTTATACTAAGAGAGAAACCCAGAGCTCTCCAAAAAGAAAGCAAGTTGAAAGGCTTTATAAGGAAAACAGTTTCGTACTGAACGAACAAAATGCACAGTAAAGTGGCAAGCACTGTCCCTAACATTGGCGTCAAAACTAATCTATGGGAAAAACGTGCCAATAGCTTGTAAGCGATAAGAAAGCACGCAGTACAAAGAAAAAAGTTGAATCTCTTCATCCAAATTAGCTCATTGGAAGCTAACTCGTTTGGTTCACTGTCGATATTTATCCAACTGAATCCAATTATAGGCGAAGTAATAAATCCCGCGATTGCTACCGAGAACCACAAGAGCCATTGTTCTGACCTACCTAATTCGTTAGTGTTGAGATCCATTATTGTCTAACGTTTCCGGTCGAGCTTATGTCCGACGACATCGAGCATCATTTAGTGGTCGCCGGGCTCGTTGTTTTCGGAGTTTTGCTCGTAGGCTTTGACGATCATCTGGACGAGTTTGTGGCGGACGACGTCTTTTTCGTTGAAATAGACAAACTCAATGCCTTCGAGATCGGCGAGGACGTGCTCGGCCTCTTTGATGCCGCTTTTTTGCCCGCGGGGCAGGTCGATCTGGGTCTTGTCGCCGGTGACGACGGCCTTTGAGCCGAAACCGATACGCGTGAGGAACATCTTCATCTGCTCACTCGTGGTGTTTTGCGCCTCGTCGAGGATGATGAATGCGTCCGAGAGCGTGCGGCCGCGCATAAAGGCGAGCGGTGCGATCTCAATGATGCGTTTCTCGAGCATTTTTGTGACTTTCTCGCCATCGACGAGGTCAAACAGAGCGTCGTAGAGTGGACGAAGATACGGATCAACTTTGTCTTGAAGATCACCGGGCAGAAAGCCAAGCCGTTCGCCGGCCTCGACAGCCGGACGCGTGAGGATGATGCGGCTGACCTGCTTTTTCATCAACGCATCAACCGCCATCGCTACCGCGAGAAAGCTCTTACCCGTGCCCGCGACGCCGATCCCAAATACGAGATCGTTGGCGGCGATCGCGTCGAGGTATTTACGTTGGTTAGCCGTTTTGGGGGCGACCGATTTCTTGCCGGACGGGTTAAAACGCGCCTTTAGGAAATGATCCTTAAGGCTGTAGGCACGGTCTTCGGCGATCTGTTTGAACGCATCGCGGAGCTCTTTGTCGGTAAAGCTGTTGCCTTCCGCAAAAAGGTCGCTGAAATCATACAGGATCTGTTCGACCGTCTTGATATCGCGTTCGTCGCCGTCGATGAGCAGCTCGTTGCCCCGCGCACCGATGCTGACATCGAGCAGAGTTTCGAGATATTTAATGTTTTGATCCTGAACGCCGAATAGCGTGTTGAGGCCTTGGGTTGGTAATTCTAGTTTTTGCAGATTATTCAGTATCGGCTTGCTATTTATTTGGGTGCGCCGAGCCGATAAGACGAGGCTACTAGAACTTTGGAGCGGTGTCAATTATATTACCGGCAGCAATGACTCAGGCTTTTTGATGCCCCCGCTTTGCACCTGTTTCGGGCGATATGATATTCTTACTCCTTTGTAAATCAGACGGGTTTTTACCTGTTTTCAGGAGCAATCTATAAATAATGGCTAAAGAAGCAAGCGGACAGATCGGCAAGGTTGTACAGATCATTGGGCCGGTCGTCGACGTAGAATTTTCGGATAATTATTTGCCGCCTATCTATCAGGCGCTTCGCGTTACCAGCGAAGGTTTTGACGTCGAAACAAAAGTCGATGTCATTTGCGAAGTGCAACAGCACCTCGGCGAAGGCCGCGTTCGTGCGGTTTCGATGCTGCCGACGGACGGAATGGTCCGCGGGATGCGGGTTGAGGATCAGGGCGGTCCGATCATGGTTCCGGTCGGTAATGCGACCTTGGGACGCGTGATGAACGTCATCGGCGATCCGGTTGACGAACTTGGCCCTGTCAATAGCGAAACGAAATCTTCCATCCACCGTCACGCTCCGTCGTTTGATGAGCAGTCGACGAGCCTCGAGATGTTTGAAACGGGAATCAAGGTCATCGATCTTGTCCAGCCGTTTCTTCGCGGTGGTAAGATCGGCCTGTTTGGCGGTGCCGGCGTTGGCAAAACGGTTCTTATCATGGAGCTGATCAACAACGTCGCCATCGGTTCGGACGGATTCTCGGTGTTTGCCGGTGTCGGCGAACGTACGCGTGAAGGGAACGATCTCCTCCGCGAAATGGTCGAGTCAAAAGTTATCAAATACGGTGATGCTTTTAACGAGAACATGGAGAAGACCGGCGAATTTGACCTGACAAAGGTTGATAAAGACGAGATCAAAGGCTCGAAAGTCTCGCTCGTTTACGGCCAGATGACAGAACCTCCGGGAGCGCGTCTCCGTGTTGCTTTGTCGGGACTGACGGTTGCTGAGTATTTCCGTGACCAAGGCAACGACGTGCTTTTCTTCGTCGACAACATTTTCCGCTTTACACAGGCTGGTTCCGAGGTGTCCGCACTTCTTGGGCGTATGCCGTCGGCCGTGGGATATCAGCCGACGCTGGCGTCGGAAATGGGTGAGATGCAGGAACGCATCACATCGACCAAGACCGGTGCTATCACCTCGATCCAGGCCGTTTACGTGCCCGCCGATGACTATACCGATCCGGCTCCGGCGACGACGTTTGCTCACCTCGATGCTGTTACGGCTTTGTCGCGTCAGATCGTTGAGCTTGGTATTTACCCGGCCGTCGATCCGCTCGCGTCAAACTCGCGAATTCTCGACCCGACCATCGTTGGCGAAGATCATTACAACACCGCACAGTCGGTCAAAAAGATCCTCCAGCGTTACAAGGATCTGCAGGATATCATCGCGATTCTTGGACTCGACGAGTTGAGCGAAGACGACAAATTGACCGTGGCCCGTGCCCGTAAGATCCAGCGTTTCTTCTCGCAACCGTTCTTCGTCGGTGAGCAGTTCACCGGCCTCAAGGGCGAGTACGTCAAGACCGAAGACACCATCAAGGGTTTCAAAGAGATCCTCGAGGGCAAATGCGACGATATGCCCGAGCAGTCGTTTTACATGGTCGGCACGATCGAACAGGCGAGAGAGAAGGCGTCGAAAATGGCAGCCGCTGCGTAGCAGCCGCCAATTACGAATTAACAATTACGAATTACGAATTTTCGGATCGTAGCTCGTAATTCGTAATTCGTAATTCGTAATTGAATTATGAGAGTAGAAATCGTCACTCCCGAAAAGCGTGTCCTCGATGCTGAGGTCGATTCCGTTACGGTTCCGACCGTGTCCGGAGAGGCCGGTATTTTGCCTAATCACGCGTCGCTCGTCTCAGCTCTTAAACCGGGCGTTTTGAGCTATACGCAAAAGGGCGGCGGCGATAAACTTGCCGTTTCCGGGGGATTTGTCGAGGTCAGCGGCGGAACTGTCTCAGTTCTGGTCGACACTGCCGAGAGTGCGGACGAGATCGATGTCGAGGCCGCAAAAGCCGCACGCGAAACAGCCGAAAAAGCCATGGCCGCCGCCGGACAGTCAACCGACGAAGAAACCCAATCCACCCGCGAAGCCCTCGACCATGCTCAGACACGCATCCAGCTAGCGGCAAGTAAATAGTCAAAGCTCACTAGATTTCTCTCCGGGCGGCCCTTTGGAGCCGCCCTTTTTTGCGCTATAAAAACAAAATAATTGACAATTACCCGCTTTAGGAAGATAATGCGCGCAAAATACATTTTAGTTGATTTGGGAGTCTTAGCGGAACTTTGGAGAGAGGAGAAACCATGAAGAGATCAATAGTATCGTTTCTTGTCTTGAATCGAGGCACCCTTATACTTGTGGGCGTCGTTTTGAGCCTGAATGCCTTTGGCATAATAGCGTGGGAGACTAGTGCTCAAGACAGATACGGCGACGATTCCCCTGCCGGCACGACGAACAAAGAATCGATCATGATGTCTCCCGTTGCGCCTGGCGATCTTGATGGCACATTTCTCACACGCAACCGGTCCGGGACCATACCAGCGGGGGTGTCGCGGATATATTTTCCAAACGACCCGGCCAATAACGCTGCCTCATCAACTGCTGCAAATGACTTTGCCAGATTTGCGGGAATGCAGTCGACCGGTCAGATCATTGTCGCCGGACAGGGCGGCACCGGGGCTCTGATCTCGCTTGTCCGGTTGAACACTGATGGCTCGATCGACAGCACGTTTAGCGGAGCACCGGGCGGCAAGGTTGCGATCCCGGTGCCGAGCAAACCAAGCAAAACAACGCGAGGAGAATGGTGATGAAAAAACAGCTATCGGGCAGTAAATATCGGATATTATTGTTTTTGTTAGTCTCTTGCGCAATGGTCGTTGCGTTTTTGAAGTACTCTGAATCGGCGTCTTCGCAGAAAGTGGGGAACGCGAGTTCCGCAGTGAAAGCCGAGTCGCCACTGGCGACTTTTAACTGGAACACCGGTGGTTCCGGTGACTGGAATAATCCTGCAAACTGGCTGCCCAATTCGGGATTCCCGAATGCGATCGGCGACGAGGCTCTTCTTAGCTTTGCGCCCGCAGGATCCCTCCGGCAGATCACGATCCCGACTGGCGTGCAGATCACCGTCGGCCGAATCGATTTCTCGAGCGCTAACGCGTCTCGCAGCTGGGGTGTGGGCACCGACCCCACTACAACTGGAACGCTGGTGTTCGATGCCACGGGTGCAGGCAACGCGACTATAAATGTCACGGCCGGCGGCAACAACTTTTTGACTTCTGCTTCTACGCTGAATGACCCACTGATCGTCAACACATCCGCCTCGATGATGCTGACCGGGAACGGAGCCATGGGCCAAAGCGGCGGCGCAAAGAGCCTAACCAAGAATGGCGACGGTACCCTTCGATTGACCCCGCCGGGCACCCACACCTATACCGGCACGACAACGGTCAATGGCGGTCTCCTGCAGGTCAACTCAAACATGTCGCAGAGTGCCTTCAGCCTGACGGGGGGGACCCTGTCTGGCGGCAGTCTAAACAACGGCGCCGCCGCCAATGCAACGACCGGACCGATAACGGCGACCGGAGGAACGATCGCGCCCGGCTCGAATGTCGGTGCCGGGACACATATAGATATTCTCAATGTTGCGGGTAACGTGACGTTAAACTCGTTAACAACATTTGCCATCGACATGTCCGGCACGACCGCCGGCGCGCAGCCAGGATACGATCAGCTCAACGTTACCAATAGTGGCAGCGTGAACCTCGGAACAGCCGCGCTAACCGTAGCTACTGACGGCATCTTCAATCCCGCCCTCGGGACTGCCTTTACGATAATCAACAACGACGGTTCGGATTCGGTGACCGGAACATTTGCCGGGAAACCGAACGGGAGTACTTTCACGGCGGGCTCGCCGGCTATAACTTTCTCGATCAACTACGCGGGCGGCATCAACAGCAACGATGTCGTTCTGACTGTGGTAGCACCACCGCAGCCGGTCACAGTAACGGCGACGCTCGCTACGGTGGGACCGACCGATTATCCAACGCTAAAAGCTGCTTTTGATGCTGTTAACTTAGGAACTCACCAGGGGGTTGTCACGGTCACGATCAATACCAATACTACCGAAACGGCTGCAGCGGTTCTCAACGCAAGCGGCGCACCGTCCAGTTACACGGCTCTTACTGTTAAACCTTCGGTTGCGGGAGTCTCCGTGTCGGGTTCTATCGCCGGGGACGCCGTTATTGTGTTAAATGGCGCTGACAATGTAACTATCGACGGTTCGGTGTCGGGTGGCTCAACGGGCGGTGTCGGCGGTAATCCGGCGATCCGTAATCTGACCGTCCAGAATACAAGCGCGTCGGGGCCGATCACGGGGGTGATCGCCGTCAATAACGGAACGAGTGGTGCCGTTAACGACACGATCAAAAATGTCATCGTCCTCGGCCAGGATCCGGCACTTACAACCGTCGGCATCGGCATCGGTGCCGCTCCGGCCGGCATTAATCCACCGTCGGTCAACAATAATAATACGATCCGGGTCGAGAATTGCAGTATACAAAGGGCCCAATACGGTATTTACGACATTGGCGTCTCGACGGCCAACCAGGCAACCGGAAATGTTATTACACGAAATGACATGACCGGAACGAGCACAAATCGCCTGCGAAGCGAGGCCATTCACGTAGTTAACCAGAATGGTATTCAGATAACAGAAAACAGCATCGGCGGTGTCGGCGGTTCAGACAATGGCGATGTTGTTGGTATCAATGCGGGAATAGCAAATGTTACCTCGGCGAATTCTTTGTCCGGGGGAATATCGAACTCGACTATTTCCAGAAACAAGATCAACGGTGTTGCTTCGACGGGCACCTCTACGAGTTCGGCCGTTGGCATCGCGCTCGGCCCCGATATAGGCGAGAATTTTATTCAAAACAACATGATCAGCGGAGTTACCGCGCCCTCGACAGGCTCGGATCTCGTTGCCGGGATTTTTATTGCTGGTGCGGTAAATTCGAATACGCATGTGTTCTATAACTCGATCTCGAATACGGGCGCCCGAGGTGCGGTGGCAAGTCAGGTCGGGAGCTACGGCATCGCCATCACCGGCGCCAATCCGGTCATGGAGTTAAAGAACAATATCTTTTACAACACTCAAACATCATCCGGCGGTGCCAACGCCAAGACCTATGCCATCGGTATGGAAACGTCCACCTTTACGCTGCTTAGCTCTGATTTTAACGACTTCTTTACGAGCGGGGCGCAGGCGATCGGTTACCGCACGGGCGGCCTTAATACCGCAGGAGCGGGGACAGACCACACGACGCTCACCGCCTGGAGGACAACAAGTACGGAGGACGCAAGCTCCTTTGCTGTCGACCCACTATATGTCGATCCGTTGATCAACCCACATTTACAGGCCGTCTCACCGATGAAAGATGTGGGTGTAGCGATCGGGGCGGTGACGATCGATTTTGACGGCCATACTCGTCCTTTCGGCCCAGGCGTGGACATCGGTGCGGACGAGATCGTGACGACTGCGGCGGGTGTATCGGTCGGCGGGCGTGCGTTGACGGCTGAGGGACGCGGTGTTCGTGGTGCGAGAGCTACCATTACAGATCCTAACGGCGTGTCGAGATCGACGTTCACAGGGTCATTTGGGCGGTTTCAGTTCGAAGATGTCGAACCCGGGCAGACTTACGTTGTGAGCATCGGTTCGCGTCGGTTTACGTTCAGCCCGCAGGTCGTCCAGGTCAATGACAGCATTGCCGATCTGAACTTTATCGCCGGGCAATAGCCCAACCG
Source organism: Pyrinomonadaceae bacterium (assembly GCA_041745735.1). Taxonomy (GTDB): domain Bacteria; phylum Acidobacteriota; class Blastocatellia; order Pyrinomonadales; family Pyrinomonadaceae; genus OLB17. The sequence continues at coordinate 9,577 of JBGTII010000081.1, forward strand.
CGGTTTACGAACTTTGACTGGCGGCTCTTCGGAGCCGCCTTTTTTGGCGTGCGACCGAATTGTTTGACAAATCCATGGTTCGGTTTATACTTGTAGTCAAATTGATTGAAACGTTTGATTGTTAAAATTGGCCAATCGCGTGTGGTATATGCAAGTTGTTGAGGCCAGTCACGACTGTTTTTGAAGGGAGAGGACTAATCATGTTTGCACCGAAAAGCTCAAATCGTCTCGTTCGCGGTATTACTAGTTTTGCGTTCATTGCCGCCTTTCTGATCTTTGCGTCGACTGCTTTTGCCGGCCAGCGGTTCACTGCCGTTATGACCGGAGCGCAGGAGACACCGCCAAATGCTTCGGCGGCTAAAGGATTTGGCTACGTCGTTGTGAGCGACGATCAAACATCGATCACCGCGTATTTTGGGTTCTCAGGGCTTGCCGCGAACGTGACTGCAGCGCATATCCACTCAGGAGCTGTCGGGGTCGCAGGACCTGTCACGTTTGGATTTTCGGGAATACCGTCAGCCACATCGGGAACACACACGCAAACATTTTCAATCACACCCGCACAACTTGCAACTCTTCAGACAAGCGGGATGTATTTTAACATTCATAACACTACCTTTCCCGGCGGGGAAATTCGGGGACAGATTTTGGCACCCTCATGTACAACTGCCGGACCGGTAGAGGTGGAATCTACCGGTGGAACAGCAGTGGGTACGCCAACAGCCTACGCTTCGCTAGGGGCGGCTTTCACGGCTATTAATGCCGGAGCTCTTCACACGGGATTTATCAATACCGAAGTTTGTGCCAGCACTACCGAAGCCGCTACAGCCTCCCTTGATAACAGTGGAGCAGGATCGACTAGCTACACAGCGGTAAACATTTATCCAACCGCAGCGGCTACAGTCTCGGGTAGTATTGTAGGCGCGGTGATCAAGCTTAGTGGGGCTGACAATGTGACCATAGACGGCCGCATCAGCGGTACAGGTACGGCACGTGATCTAACGGTTTCGAATAGCAGTGCAACTACCGCAACGGCCGCAGTCTGGTTAGCCAGCGTAGCGGCAGGTAATGGGGCCAGCAATAATGTCGTTAGAAATCTTGAAATTGCATGTGGAGCGACTCAGAATACCACCACCCTCACCACGATCGGCATTTTAATGGGCGGGACCACGATCAGTGTTTCAGCAGCGGATGGAAATGATAACGATAATAATTCATTTATTGCTAACCGAATTATCAGATCTCGTTACGGGATCGTGACAAGAGGGCTGACAACAAATCTTAATATTAGTCCTGTAATTACCGACAATATTATCGGTCCGGCTGCATTTGGAGCAGATCAGATCGGCAAAGTCGGCATATTTATGCAGTCAGACATAGGGGCAACCGTCAGCCGCAACACAGTTCAGTTTGTGGGCGGGGATTTTGCGAATACAACCTTCGGTGCTGATCGCGTCGGTATAGCGATCGGGGTTGAAAGCTGGGCCAGTGCTCCAGGAACATTAGCAGGCTCGGATTACAGCGTTACGAGAAACGTCATTCACGACGTTATCGACGAGCGTACGTTTTCTGCGGTCGGCGTCCTTTTATCGGTAACTAACGGTACGAACCCGACAAACAACCTTGTGGCGAATAATTTTGTCTATAACGTCAACACTAACGGTACAGTCGGTGACACGGCGATCGGGCTCGGCATCGCAGCGGGCAATGGCGACAGGGTCGTATTCAACTCGGTCCGTATGGCCGGCGATTCCGACCCGAGTGGCACGGGTATACCGAGCCAGATCCCGGCAAATCTGCGTGTCGCAAATACGCCGACGAACCTCACGGTAAAGAACAACAGCTTATATAACGATCTCTTTTCGTCAAACGCGCCCACGCTCCAGAGCGTAAACATCCAGCTTCCATCCGCAACCTTCGCCTTTGGGTCGGGCGGGTTGAACAATAACAACTATTTCTTCCCAGCCAGTAACCTGACGGCGCGGACGGGAGCGATCGGGACGACATCGCTGCCCACAACCTTCCACCAGACTCTAGCTAATTGGCAGGCCGCGGTTGCCCCGCAGGACGCCAACTCGATCCAGGCGGATCCGCAGTATGTTTCGCCGACAGACCTCCATATCGCTGTCGCATCGCCAAATGTCAACGCGGGAACCCCCGCCGGCGTCAGTTACGACATAGATGGCCAACTGCGTGTGGCTGCACCGGATATCGGTGCGGACGAGCCTAGCGGCGTAGCGGCCCCGCCGAATGACATGCAGGCTACGGCGTTCATAAATCCCCCCAACGGCGGGAATATAACGGTTGGATCCCCGTTCAGCCCGCAGGCTTCGTTCACCAATAATGGCACGGCCACACAAACAAATGTGACCGTTCGCTATCGCATCTTGAATCCTTCGGCTGTGGAGGTCTACAACCAGACATTTGTGATTCCGTCGATCGCAGCTGGTCAGACGGTGGTAGTTACGTTCCCATCGACATCACTTGCCGTAGGCGGCGCTCACACGATACAGGCCATTTCCCAGCTTGCCGGCGATGCTGTGCCCGCGAACGATACGATCAATGGCACCGTGAACGCATCCGCACCGCTATCACTAATCGTGAACACGACAAATGATACGCAAGATGCAACACCAGGCAACGGTATTTGCGCTGACGGCGCCGGAGAGTGTTCGCTTCGTGCAGCTATCTCAGAAGCCAATGCGAACCCGCCGGCGGATACAATTACTGTGCCGGCAGGTACCTATACGCAGTCACTCGTAGCTGCTAACGAGGACGTCAACGCCGGTGGTGACTACGACATCATCGGAGACCTCGTGATCAATGGCGCAGGCTCGGGCACGACATTCGTTCAGGCGGCGGCTGCCGCGGGCACCGCGACGGAGCGCGTCTTCAATATCCGCTCGGGAACGGTGACCCTAAACGGTATGACCATACGGAACGGCAGATTCACGGGGACGATGAGCACCGCAACTCGTGGAGCGGGCATTGAGAATCTGGGAAGCCTGACGCTGACCAACAGCATTGTCCGGGACAACCAGCTTAATTCGACGTCGGGAAATCCGATCGCGGCCGGTATCAACAACGGCGGACCGGCGCTGACGCTAATGGGTACGACGGTGACGGCAAACTCGAACGTCCGGGTGACGGGCGGCAGCGCTTTCGGCGGAGGAGTAGCTTCGATCGTTACTACTACAATGACCATTACGAACAGCAGCGTCTCGGGCAACTCCGCTACGAGCCAGGCTGGCGGATTTGGTTTTGGTGCCGGGTTGTATTTGGAGGGCGTCTATAACGTCGTTGCTACGAATTCTAGTTTTGACAGTAACGTCGGTTCGGGAACAAGCGGTTCTAACGGAAATGGGGTCCGGGCCTTATCGGCCGCCGCGGGGGCTCAGTTCTCGGCGACTAACTGTACTTTCAATAACAACTCCTCAGGTGCAGCCGGACTCAATCAGGGTGTCGGACTTCAGTTCTTTACGGTTGCCCCAGTCACGTCTACGTTGGCGGTAACCTTAACCGAGTCGACCGTGCGGGGGAACACGGGAAACAGCATCGGTGTTGGTATCAACGTAACAGCAAACGGCGGACCCGTAACGCTAAACGTGTTGCGTTCGACCGTATCCGGAAACACAGGAGCTACGAACGGTGGCGGATTGAGCCTATCCAACGCGAATTCCACGCTTGTTTCGCCGATCACGCTCAACGCCACTAATAGTACATTCAGTGGTAACACTGCCACCGGTGCAAATCCGACCGGTTTGGGCGGCGGGATCTTTATGGAACAGCCGACGACGGGTATCGTTACGTCTAACCTGAACTTCACGACCGTTGCGGGGAACACCGCAAGCACGAGTGGTGGCGGCATAGCCGTTGTTAGCGGCTCGCTCAACCTCAAAAACTCGATCGTGGGAGATAACACCGCTCCGACGGGGTCGGACATCAACGGCGCCGTGACCTCGCAGGACTACAATCACATCGAGAATCCGGTCGGAGCCACGATCAGCGGGGCCACGGCGAATAACGCGAACGGCGATCCGTCCCTGTTACCGTTGGGGACTTATGGCGGTCCAACGCAGACCCACCTTCCGACGTTGGGAAGTCCTGTTCTCAATACGATACCGAGCGGGACGAACGATTGCGGCACCGTCATAGTTAACGATCAGCGGCTGTTTGCGCGGCCGCGGCCCGTAGGCCAAGGCTGCGATAAGGGCTCGGTCGAGGTCGATGTTCCTACCGCATCTGGTGTCACAGTCGGCGGTCGGGTAACTGTTGGTGAGGGCCGCGGCTTGCGCGGAGCCAGAGTCACGATGACCAGTTCGGACGGAACGGTGCGGTCAGTATCTACAGGAGCGATGGGACGGTTCCAGTTTGACGATGTCGAGTCCGGCCAGACCTATATCATCAATGTCCTGTCGCGGCGATATATGTTTAGTCCGCAGACTGTGCCTGTAACTGACAATATCGCTGATCTCAATTTCTACCCCGAGCAATGATCCAATCGGACTTTGTTTGACGGTGAATTGTTATTTACCCTTGACTGGCGGCTCTTCGGAGCCGTCTTTTTTTTGACTGAGCCTCAAAATCTTTTGACAAGTAACCCCGTTAAGAACATA
>JBGTII010000082.1:0-4570 GCA_041745735.1 Pyrinomonadaceae bacterium
TATTCGCCTGTCTTAACTAGTTCCTTGGACTTTAGACTCACGTAGGTCTTAAGCTTGTCGCTGAGTTTTAGTTTGCCGGCTTCGTCAAAATCCTTGGATGCGGCCTTAAACATCTCGCCTGCTTTTTCATAGTTTGCGATCGTCTCTTTGGCCTTGGCCTGATTTGTGGTCTTCAGATCGTCGACCTCGCCCGCGAGCAGGACGTCACTATCCGCGTTGGCTTTTTCAAAGATCTTCTGAGCCTCAATCACTTTTTGGTTTGATGTGTTGATCAGGGCGTTGGCTTCGTCGATCTGATCACAGGCGGTCATTAGAGCTGCAGCCGAGATGGCGGCAATTGTAAGTATCAAGTGAAATTGTCTTTTCAAAATATTTGTCTCCTTTATCTGTCACTAATAAGCTTTGAAACGCTTCAAGGCATTCTACTCGAATGTTGGTCAAAGCTTTAATGGCCGCATAAAAAATTTCGTAATCCCGCAATATTGGCTTATAATTGCGGGGCATTTACGCATTAACAAATGATCTATATTGACCGAGAACTATCGCAAAAGATCGAGCGTGCCGAGGCGCGCTCTAATGCGGATTTTATCGAAACCCGTAAGAGGCTCGACCCGTCGAGCGAAGCGGAGTGGATAGACGTGGCGGGCGTTTACGCGATGTTTGACGGCGTCGAGTCGCCCCTGACCCAGACATTCGGGCTCGGAGTCTTTGGTGAGATCACAGATGTAGAGATCGGCGAGATCGAAGCATTTTTCGAAAAGCACAACGCTCCCATCTTTCACGAGGTCAGCCCGATGGCGGATGCTTCGTTGATGGGATTGCTAAGCGACCGCGGCTATCGCCCGATGGAATTGTCGAGTGTTATGTACCTCCCGCTGGACAGCGACCCTAAAACTCGCCCCTTAAACGCGCAGATAACCACGCGGGTAATAAATCGCGACGAAGCAGATATTTGGGCGCGAACGGCCGCCAATGGCTGGAGCACGGAGATGCCCGGCATGGAAGATTTTATGTTTAACTTCTGCCGGATCGGCGCCCAGTGTGCCGAAGCATTTCCGTACATTGCCGAGTTGGATGGTGATCCCATCTCCACCGGAGCCCTCTTGATTTACGAAGACGTCGCTCTGCTAGCCGGAGCAAGTACAATTCCCGAAGGCCGCAACCGGGGTGCCCAAACGGCGCTACTTGACGCGCGTCTGCGTCATGCACGGGACAATGGATCTACCCTCGCGATCATGGCAGCGTCCCCCGGCAGCCAGTCGCAGAAGAACGCCCAGAAAAATGGTTTCAATGCCTATACTCGTACCAAATGGCAGCTAAAAATGCCGAAGACATAATGCTATGAACGAAACTATTCAACACGAAGACGGACGGGTCGAGCTTAAGGACGATGCTCTTAGAGAGATCGAGGGTTCGGCGCTTTATAACGAGGACCTGGCACCGACGACCACCGGCCAGCGAACTTGGTCCACGTGGAACATTGCGGCATTGTGGATCGGGATGAGCGTGGTCATTACGACGTACACGCTCGCCGGTGGCTTTATCGAGGCCGGGATGAATTGGTGGCAGGCGATGCTGACGATTCTGCTAGGCAACTGCATCGTGCTGATCCCAATGGTTTTGAACGCACACGCCGGCACGAAATATGGCGTGTCTTTCCCGGTCTTGGCACGGGCCTCGTTTGGAACCAAGGGAGCGAATATTCCCGCGATTCTGAGGGCAATTGTCGCGTGCGGCTGGTTTGGTATTCAAACGTGGATCGGCGGCACCGCTATCGACGCGTTGCTGACGGCGGTCTGGGGCGGTTGGGCAAGTATCGACACGGTGATCGCAGGCAATCCGCTGCATACGTGGATATCGTTTCTCGCGTTTTGGCTGATACAGGTCGTCATTATTCTGAAGGGCATTGAAGGGATCAAGTATCTAGAATCTTGGGCCGCTCCGCTGCTGCTACTTGGCGGTTTGGTGTTGCTGGTGTGGGCGTCGAATGCGGCCGGCGGGCTTGGTAATGTACTTGCCGGTTCATCGGTCCTGCAAAAACAAACGAACAGCTTTTGGGTGGTATTTCCCGGAGCTCTCACGGCTTCGGTCGGTTATTGGGCGACGTTGAGCCTCAATATTCCTGACTTTACGCGATACGCCAAATCACAGCGTTCGCAGATGCTCGGACAGGCATTGGGACTGCCGCTGACGATGACGGCATTTGCCTTTATCGGCGTGGCGGTAACGAGTGCGACGGTTATCATCTACGGCGAGGCGATCCCGGATCCGGTAAAACTGATACAGAAATTCGACAATTGGGCGGTGATTCTGTTTGCAATGGTCGTAATTCTTATCGCGCAGCTGACCACCAATATGGCGGCAAATGTAGTCTCACCGTCCAATGATTTCTCAAATCTCAGCCCAAGACGTATTTCGTACGTCGCGGGCGGCTTGATCACCGCCGCAATTGGTATCGTGATGATGCCGTGGCAATTGATGTCGTCGATGGGTGCATATATTTTCACGTGGCTGATCGGCTATTCGGGTTTGATGGGAGCGATCGGAGGCATCTTGATCTGCGATTATTTTGTGATTCGCAGACAAAAGCTTGAGGTCGCCGAGTTATTTAAGACAAACGGTATTTATTCGTATGGCAACGGGGTGAATTGGCGGGCAGTGATCGCTCTGATCGTTGCGATCGCACCAGTTGTTCCGGGCTTTTTGCGAGCGGCGACGACCCCTGGTGGCCAGGTACCGGATCCAGGTATTTTTGATTCGTTATACACATATGCTTGGTTCGTGACCTTTGGCATAGCATTTTTATTGTATTATGTGTTCATGGTAAGCAGGAGTGGCCCGGCCAAAGATCAATAATGAAATACGAGAGAGTTAAGAATTTTTACAATGGTGAATTTGTTGAAAGTACGTCCGGGAATGATCTCGATGTTACTTCGCCGCTCGATGGCAATTTGCTTTCGACCGTTCCAATGTCGACCAGTGATGAGTTAAACAAGTCGGTCGCTTCAGCGAAAAATGCTTTTAAATCGTGGAGTAAACTTCCGATCAAAGAACGTGTCCAGGTATTTTTCCGATATAGGAATCTGCTTGAGCAGAATTCCGACGAACTGACCGCATTGATCACCGATGAGAACGGAAAGACATGGGACGAGGCAAAGGCTGAGGTCGATAAGAGTATTGAGTTGACCGAATTTGCATGTTCGATGCCGCAGCTCGTGTCGAACGAAGTTTTAGAAGTCAGCCGCGGTGTCGAATGCAGAACTGAGCATTTCCCCGTCGGCGTAGTTGCGTCGATCGCGCCGTTCAATTTTCCGCTGATGGTTCCTAATTGGACAATGCCAAACGCCCTCGTTCTCGGCAACACAATGATAATGAAGCCATCCGAGCTCGTGCCGCTTTCGGCGTTGAGGATGGCGCAGCTTTTAAAAGACGCCGGTTTGCCGGACGGTGTTTTCAACGTTATCAACGGCGGCAAAGAGGTAGTCGAGGGCATTTGTGCTCACGCGGATATTGAGGCAGTAAGCTTTGTCGGCTCAACAAAGGTCGCAAAACTCGTCTATCAGCAGAGTACACATAAATTAAAACGTTGTGTTTCATTGGGCGGAGCTAAAAATCATCTTTTCGTCCTGCCGGATGCAAACCCGACAATGACAGCGACAAACGTCACCGCATCAATGTCGGGTTGTGCCGGACAGCGATGCATGGCGGCGTCGGCGATGCTCGCAGTGGGTGACGTCGATCCGATCATTGATCAGATATGTGCTGAGGCCCGTAAGATCGTGCCCGGCGCAAACCTTGGGGCAGTGATATCCCAAGCCGCGAAAGAGCGTATCGAGGCTTACATCACCGAAGCCGAGACCAACGGTGCCAAGATACTGGTTGACGGCCGTGGAGCGGTTGTCGCGGGCAAAGAGGGCGGAACCTACGTCGGACCGACCGTCATCGATCATGTAACCCCGGAAATGTCCGTCGCCACCGAAGAGATCTTTGGACCGGTGATCTCGATCATGCGAACCGACACTCTTGAAGAAGCCATCAAGATCGAAAATGCGAATCCGTACGGCAATGCCGCGGCTGTTTTCACTCAAAGCGGCGGCCTTGCCCGTTACGTTATGGAGCACGCAAGTGCAGGCATGATCGGTGTCAATATTGGCGTGCCGGTTCCTCGCGAACCTTTTTCATTTGGCGGTTGGAACGATTCGCGTTTTGGCGCAAACGATATCACAGGTAAGAGTTCGATCGAATTTTGGACAAAACTGAAAAAGACCACGACTAAGTGGAATCCTGAGGCCGGGGTTAATTGGATGAGCTGAGTCAGATATTGTTTGGGGAGAGAAATTGAATAAGTTAAAGCTGTTAATAATTTTCGGATTTTTCGTGACCGGCCTCGCTCTTGTGGTGCCCGTAGGTAATACCCAGACCAAGGTCGAGACTGCGGGACAAAAGTATAAAAGCATCAAGGTTCTGAACGAAATGCCTGCCGATCAGATGGGCAAGGTCATGAATATGATGTCGGCGTCGCTCGGGGTCAACTGTGCGTTTTGCCACGCGTCAAATGACGGCGACTATG
>JBGTII010000083.1:0-2911 GCA_041745735.1 Pyrinomonadaceae bacterium
ATCTCATCATTAGCGAAACGATCGGCAATCAGGCTTTTGACGAAAACATCATCAACATAATGATCGATGCGCGAAAACGATTTCTTGCTCGTGACGGCAAAATAATTCCGCAAAAGGTGGCGTTAACGGCGGCCCCGGCGCATCTTGTGACAGAGACTGAGACGCCGATGGGCGTTCCGATCAGGACCAACTATATAAATAATCTTGCGTTCAATTTTTTTTCAAAAATCGCTAACAAAGATCAATTACAACTCTTGGCCGAGCCCGTCAAGCTGCTCGAGGTTGATCTGCGCGAAATAACTTCGGACGTCCCTCAGCAAGGAATGGCTAGGAAATGGCGTCTAAAAAATGTTAGCAAAGCTAATGTCGTCGCTCTCGGGGCTGAATGCGAGCTTGCGGATGGGATCGTGCTTGATACTTGGGACACGATAAACTGGCTCCCGGTTGTGTGCCGTTTTCGGCCGATCGATGTAAAAAAGGGTGATCTCGAATTTACCTTGAATGTCGATGATAAGTTATATCACTGGTCCGTCCGATCGCCCGAAGCGCGGAGCGGAGCATCTCAGTCTTATACTCCCATGTTTGCTTACACCAAGATAAAGCTGGATTCCAAAAACGCTCCCCGTAAACGAAAGCCTAGAACGACGCAAACAGGCGAAAAGTAATAAGATCGAGCTCCCGGAACCGTATTGATTCCAACTCAAACCTTTTAATACTCATCCAAATAGCGTAAACTGGCTTTCCTCTCAGATATGCGGGTAATTCGCGCACTCTGAACAGATGGGGGCGACAGGCTTCGACAGGGGCTTGTATAGATCTTTGAATGCACGTCGGGCTTTTGTATGGTGAGCTCGTTAACAAAACTATACAAAAACAAATGCTAATCAAGAATTAGCTCTTGCTGCTTAGTTAACTCTAAACCAGAAGTGTCTTACCGGAAGTCAGCCTGATGCGACCGGCTAAGGCATAAAATAGTTCGGGCTCGCATCACGCCACCACCTGCGGCGTGAAGTTAAAGTAAGCCGGGTTAGCTGCCGATGAGGTCTTGTCTGTTCATCTGCTCATCAGCGGCGAAAATTAAGTGAATAGACTAAACGTGTAGATTTTACTGGTCGCAACCTTTGGATGCGGGTTCGATTCCCGCCGCCTCCACCATTTTTTTCAAATATCAAATTTCAGATCTTGGATTTTGTGACGCTACGGCGTACTCATCTTACATCGGTCTTAAAACATTCGCTTCATTTTTTGAAATTGACCGCGATTAGCACTATATTAGTGCCAGATACTTAATTTATTGCCCGGATCTCAAGGCGAACTTTGCCTTAAGTAGGGGTATTGTCTGTCGGGTTTAACCGACCCGTGCGCGTAATTTCGGTAATACAAAATTTAGGAGAAAACGAATGTCCATTAAGCGAACACTTTCCATTAGCACTTTCTCGTTAGTGCTGCTTCTTAGCCTTACAGGTCTCGCCGTCGCAAAGGAAATAACTGTCGACGACAATAGAGTCCAGTGCAAGAAGGCTGACTTTACCTCAGTTCAGGCCGCAGTGAATGCCGCGTCGGCTGGCGACAATATTAAGGTCTGCCCGGGCACCTACACCGAGCAGGTCACGATCACAAAAAGCAATATCACCCTCTTTTCCGAGAAGCCGCTACAGGCTGTGATCAAGGCTCCGGCCGTTGCCGTTTCGACAACGGATTACGCCCTCGTACGCATCGCGGGCGGAGCAAGGGACGTAAAACTTCGCGGCTTCACGATCTCGGGCCCGCTGCCAGACTCGGCCTTCTGTTCCGATAGCCTGCAATCCGGCATTCGCGTGGTTGACGGTTCGTCGGCGACGATCACAGATAACTATATTACCGAGATCCGCAGCGCGAGCGCGTCGCTCCGTGGTTGCCAAAACGGTTTTGCGATCGCGGTAGGCCGGCAGTATGAGTCACAGTCAGGCTCAGCCGATATCACGAAGAATGTGATCGATAAATACCAGAAGGGTGGCATTTATGCGGACGGCCTGGGCACCAACGTTACGATAACGAATAATACGATCAAGGGAAGCGCCGGAACGCCTGATGCAGATGTCATTGCGCCGAACGGTGTTCAGGTGAGCCGCAGTGCGACCGCCGTCGTTCGTCAGAATGAGATAACGAACAATGTCTACACGCCGCAGACATTTGGTGGAAGCGGAATCATTATGTTCGACGATCCCACGGTGACCATCTCGCACAATAAGGTAAACAATAATGATTTGGGCATTCTGCTCGACACGATGACCGGTGACGATATCGCTCACAACACGACAAATGGCAACACCTTCGACGGCATTAGTCTTTATGCCACCACCGGAGCCACCGTCGAGCATAATGTCTCGAACAATAATGGTTACGACGGAATCTTTGTTTGGGACGATGCAGTCGGGAATACTTTGCGAAACAACAAGATGTCCGGTAACGCTGCGATATTTGCGGCGGGCTTCGACGCCGAAGACCTTTCGGCCGGTACCGGCACTGGCGGAACGGCGAATATTTGGTTTAATAATAAATGCACAACCGATAACCTTGGTGGGGAGCTTTGCAACTAAGCCTACTCTGTCTACAACCCTAATAGGCCCGGTCCAGACCGGGCCTTTCTCATTTGAATAGACGCAGACAGCGAGGATCTGCCTTTGAAACCGATCCGAACGATTTCGTTCCCGGCCTATCTCGCCCCCAAAACTCGCAACCTGCTCACCATCTTTTTCAAATATCAAATTTCAGATCTTGGATTTTGTGACGCTACGACGTTATGCTCATTACATTGGTAATGAGCAATAGATCTATCAACGAAATGCCGATTGGCATATTCGATTCGGGCGTCGGCGGCCTGACGGTTTACCGTGCGCTGCACGACCGTTTGCCAAATGAACATTTTATT
>JBGTII010000084.1:0-1559 GCA_041745735.1 Pyrinomonadaceae bacterium
TCCTATCAATCGCGGTAATTCCGGTGGAGCTCTGGTAAATTTGAGCGGCGAGCTTATCGGCATCAACTCACAGATCCTCTCCGGCGGTGCGGGCGGGGGCAATATTGGCATCGCGTTCTCGATACCGTCAAACATGGCTAAATCTGTTATGGAACAGCTCGTTAAAGACGGTAAGGTCCGTCGCGGAATGCTAGGCGTCAATATTCAAAATATTACTGAGGACACTGCCAAGGCACTTGAGATCAAGGACAAAAACGGCGTACTCGTCAGCAACGTCAAATCGGGCAGTGCCGCGGATAAGGCCGGCGTGAAACGTGGTGACATCATTATCGCGATCAACGGCGAAAAGATCGAAGATAGCAACACTTTGCGAAATAAGGTCGCAGGAACCGCGCCCGGCACGACGATCAAGCTAACGGTTATCCGTGACGGCAAAGAGATTGAACTATCGGCAACTCTTGACGAATTTGCGGCCGCTAACGCTAAGAACGACGGCCCGGGCACGGGCAATGATGACAAGGGCGGTGCCGAAAAACAAAGCGGCAAGCTCGGCGTTGGTCTTGAACCCGTAACTCCGGCGGTCGCAAAGCAGCTCAGCCTCGATTCCGACAAAGAAGGCATGGTCGTAACCGAGGTCGACCCCAGCGGCCCTGCGGCCGAAGAGGGCGTTTCACGCGGCGATGTCATCCTCGAAATTAATAAAAAGGCGGTGAGTTCCGTCGCTGATGTTCAGGCAGCACTTAGTGCTTCGGGTGACAAACCCGTTCTGCTTCTGATCTCGCGTCGAGGACAGACAATTTATTTAACGATAAAGCCTGAATAAAATCTGATTCCGTGCTATAAAACTTGGTATGTGGAGCAAAATATACCTCGTTATCCTGGCCGTTGCGATAATCGTGATGGCCTTTTTTACGTTTTATTCGTGGAGCTGGCTGCAGAGTATCGGGCTGCCCTCCGCGGCCGTCGCGGGATACGAATATCACGCGGCCCTGGCGTGGCCGGCTCTGTGGTTACCTACGATCGCCCTGTTAGTGCTTGGCAATGCGGTGCTGTGGACGACCGGACGTGCATGGGCGATGTGGGTGACATTTATCTACTTTTCCGCGTTTGCCGTTGTCCGGTATTTCTGGCTCGATCAGGCATTTTTTCAGTTCAGAAAGACGAATGGCCTATTCGATGGCAGCTTCTCGATCGCTCCGCTGATGGCAGTAGTTTTGGTCGTGATCATGGCGGCGATCGTGTTCTTTGACCAGTTTATAGTGCTACGGCTGAGGGCAAAGACCTATCCTGCGGCTCCTCAGGATGATTCGCCTCTAGAACCAAAAGACGAAGAAGAAAAGGCTCCCGATCCTCAGTGATCGAAAGCCTTTTTTCTGTATGGTCGGGACGACAAGATTTGAACTTGCGACCTCTCGCACCCCAAGCGATTTTGGTAGGTTTGTACAAATTGTCAAAAGTGCTCAAAACTTCTTAGAATCAACAACTTATCGACCGTATCGATTCAGCACTAATAAGCCATGATCAGGAACGCTGCAACCAACCTGCAACCAAGTCACCTA
>JBGTII010000085.1:0-13480 GCA_041745735.1 Pyrinomonadaceae bacterium
CAGCCAGAAATGGTCTGATTTCCAATAGACCATCCTCATACTTGCTGTTGCATCACCCAATATCATCGACTCACCTGCAAAAACTGGAGCCCAAGGCGGGATTTGAACCCGCGACCTCATCCTTACCAAGGATGCGCTCTACCCCTGAGCTACTTGGGCCGGTTCTCCTAAATGTCTCGCCTGACAAACAACTAATTGGAGCGGGAGACGAGGCTCGAACTCGCGACATTCAGCTTGGAAGGCTGACGCTCTACCAATTGAGCTACTCCCGCTCGTTTTGAAATTTCTCATCACCGAAATTTCAAAATCCAAAATGGTGCATGGGGTAGGATTTGAACCTACGTAGGAAATTAATCCGACGGGTTTACAGCCCGTTGCCTTTGACCGCTCGACCACCCATGCGTGATCTTTCTTGATGGCGTAATCGGCATTTAGAGCCAATTAGCAAATTCTTAATAATAGCTAAGGGTTTTACAACATGCAAGCGCGTAAGTACTCATTTTTGGCGCACTTACGCGATCAGCTTATCGGGGGTGATGGGCAGTTCGCGAAAGCGTTTGCCGGTTGCGTGATAGATAGCGTTGGCAATAGCGGCTGGAATCCCAACCAAACCTAACTCTCCCAACCCCTTGGCACCGAGCGGATTGACGATCTTGTCATCTTCCTGAATAAAGATGGTCTCGATCTGCGCGACATCGGCATTGACGGGAACGTGATAACCCGCAAGGTTGGGATTGATTATGCGCCCCATGCGGTGATCGACATCGGTTTTTTCGGTCAGGGCCATGCCGATGCCCCAGACAACACCGCCCATCTCTTGGCCGTGTGCGCCTTTTGGATTGATGATCTTTCCGGCCGCGGTTCCCTGTACGACGCGAGTAACCCGAACGATACCCAATTCTTCGTCAACCTTGACTTCGGCAAACTGAGCCCCGTGTGACGCAATCGTGTATTTGCTGCGTTCGCCCGAATTAGGAGTCGAGCGGTGCAGCACACTTACATTATCTTTGTTGAGCCGTTTCAGCGCGTCATTAAAAGAAATGCGGGAAGCTGGCTTTCCCTTAACCGAAATTGCCCCGTTTTCGACCATTATGTCTGCTACCGCCACGCCGCTAAATGCCGAATTGGACTCTTTACCTAAACTGTCAACTACTTCCTTGACCACCAGACCGCAGGCTTCCTGAACGGCCGTACCGACACTCGATGTCGTCGTCGAACCGCCCTGCCCCGGGCTCGGCGGCAGATCACTGTCACCGAGGACAAACTTTACCTTTTCGATCGGCAGCCCAAGGGATCGGGCCGCGATGATGGTCATTGTCGTGTAAGTTCCGGGACCGATATCCGTCGTACCGCTCTCGACCAGAGCCGTGCCGTCTGCGTTTATAGTCACCCGTGCGGAGGCAGGTTCCTGACCGGCCGGCCATGTACCAGTGGCCATTCCCCAACCAACTAGCCACCGGCCGTCACGCATCGAACGCGGCTCAGGGTTACGCTTGCTCCAGCCAAAACGCTCCGCACCCTGTTTATAACATTCACGCAATTCCTTGCTGGAAAACGGCTTTCCGTTATCAGGATCGGTGTCGGCATAATTTAATAAGCGTAATTGCACCGGATCGATCTTGAGTTTGTATGAAAGCTCGTCGAGCGCCGATTCGAGCGCAAATGCACCCGAAACCATTCCCGGCGCACGCATCCAAAGCGGCGTTTGCAGATCGAGACGGGTGATCTTTGCAACAGTTTTTACATTTGGGCACGCGTAAAGAGCTCGCGAGACCCCAACCAGTCCTTCCGAAAAATTATCGTGTGCCGAGGTGTTGTGCGTCGCCTCATGGATGATCGCTTTGAGCTTTCCGGTTTTGTCGGCACCGATCTTGATGGTCTGGACCGATTCCGGACGATAGCCGTGTGCTGTAGCGAGTTGCCGCCGCGAATAGACGACCTTAACCGGCCGTTTTATCTCGCGGGCAGCCATCACAGCAATGGCCAACTGCGGCCCCGGACGCAACGCCGCCCCGAATGCACCGCCTGAAAAGGGCGAGAGAACCCGAATATCAGCAGGTGGCAGACCAAAAGCATTGGCGAGATAGTTCAGCGTTCCCGATATACCTTGCGTCTTTTCATAGACGGTAAGCTTGCTGGCTTCCCAGTTCGCGACGGTCGCGTGGGGTTCCATCGCGTTGTGATGCTCTACGGGGATGTAATATTCCGCCTCGACCTTGACCTCGGCGTCGGCGAACGCATGAACCGGGTTACCGCGATCCGCCGGGTCGCGTCCCGGGTTAAAACCCTGAGAAAGCACGTTTCGAATATTGGTCTCGCTCTTTTGCTGGTCGTAAGTGATTTTAACGAGGCTTGCCGCATACCGGGCTTGCTCAAAGGTTTCAGCCACAACGACAACGACGGGCTGGCCATTGAACCAAATATCCGGCGAGGTCAGCGGGTAAAAAGGTTTTGGTATGGGCCGATCGGTGATCGCAAGTTTCGGCGCATTTTTGTGCGAGATCACCTTGATCACGCCGGGCTGCTTTTCGGCCTCGGTCGAGTCGATATCGCGGATCTTGCCTTTGGCGATCGTCGATTGGACGAGGTACCCGTAGGTCATCCCGGTAAATTTGTGCTCGGCAATATATTTTGCGGCCCCGGTAACTTTGGCTCGGCCGTCAACGCGGCTCGGTTGGTTTTTCAGATCGTCGTCTGTCATTTATGCCACGCCTCCGTTCATTGCATCGGTTAGTGCCCGAAAGATAGAGCGTTCGGCCAATTTGACCTTATATCCATTCTCACTCAAAGGTTTTGCCGGGCTCACGGCGATCTTTGCTGCCTCGCGAAATGCGGCTTCACCCGCCTTTTTGCCAACTAAATATTTTTCGGAGTCTTCCGCCCGCCAAGGCTTATGAGCAACACCGCCGAGTGCGATACGTCCAGCTCTGATCGTACCGTTGGATTGCACATCCAGCGCCGCCGCCACCGACACAAGAGCAAAAGCGTAGCTCGAACGTTCGCGAACCTTCAAATAATATGACTTGTCCGCAAATGGCGATTTGGGCAAATCGATCGAGGTTATCAATTCGCCGTGGGCGAGCATATTGTCTTTTTCGGGTGTTGAACCCGGCAGACGGTGAAAATCAGTAAACTTTATCGAGCGTTCTTTACCATTAGCACCGTGAACCTTGACGACCGCGTCCAATGCCGCGAGCGCCACGCACATATCCGACGGATGCACCGCGACACACGCGTCGCTCCAGCCGAAAATAGCCGAGTTATAGTTCAACCCGTCCTTTGCCGAGCAGCCGGTTCCGGCCGCGCGCTTATTGCACGGCGTCGCGAGATCGTAGAAATACGGGCATCGCGTCCGCTGCATCAGATTGCCGCCGTTGGTCGCCATATTGCGGATCTGCGGCGACGCACCGGCGAGTATCGCTTGAGTGAGCATCGGATAATTCTGCCGGATGAGCGGATGATTTGCGGTGTCGGCATTTCGGGCTAAGGCACCGATCGAAACCCCGCCGCCGGGAGCCGACCGCACAACGGAAAGGGGCAGACGCGAGATATCGACGAGCGTCGTCGGCTGGTCGATGCCCTCTTTCATCAGATCGACGAGGTTTGTACCGCCGGCGATAAATTTCGCTTGTGTCTCCGCGGCCAAAATTTTGACTGCACCATCAGCGTCGGCGGCACGTTTGAATGCAAATGATCTCATCGCTTGCCTCCTTTGCCCGCCTGAACGTTCTCAATGGCATCGACGATATTTGGATACGCCCCACAGCGGCAAATATTGCCACTCATACGCTCGCGGATCTCTTCTTTTGTAAGTTTTTGGTCGCGAACGGCTGACCGGACATTTGCCGTGACGTGGCTCGCGTCGCCATTTTTGGCTTCTTGCAGCATCGCTATCGCCGAGCAGATCTGCCCCGGCGTGCAATATCCGCATTGCATACCGTCGTATTCGATGATCGCCGTTTGCATCGGATGCAGCGTATCGCCGCTCGCGATCCCCTCAATGGTCGTGACCTTTCTATCGTCACACATAGCAGCCAGTGTCAAACACGAAAGTGTCCGTCGGCCGTCGATGATAACGGTACAAGCCCCGCACTGGCCGTGGTCGCAACCCTTTTTAGAGCCCGTCATATCAAGCTTTTCACGCAGTGCATCAAGCAGAGATGTCCGTGTATCGACCGACAACGCATGCTCTTTACCGTTGACATTAAGCTTGAGATCAAGCCGCTCGACTGCGACACCGTTAACGATCGCCGGTTCGCTGGCAACCGCTGATAAAGGCTCGGCAATATTCACCGCCGCCGCACCGATGCCAACCATCGCCGATCTTTTTAGAAAATCACGGCGCGACGCATAAAAAGACACTTCACCGTCGGAGTATTTTTTAACCGATTCGCTCATATTGTTTGGTAAGTACAAAGATACCATAGCCAACGGGAGGTGGCTAGATTTTTGAGCTAATTATGGGAGTCACAAGGATTGTCTATCGCGATCGTGGGTGAAACCGATCGTAGTTTCGTTTTAGCTGAGTGCTCGTGATATGTGTGTAGATCTGTGTCGTCGAGATGTCGGCGTGCCCGAGCATCTGTTGGACGCTACGGATGTCGGCATTGTTTTGTACAAGATGCGTAGCGAAGGAGTGTCTTAGCGTATGAGGTGACACCCCGGAAAGCCCGCATTTGTCGGCATATTCGACAATGAAGGCATGAATGGCCTGACGAGTAAGCGATGAGCCTGCTGGGGTGACAAACATATTGTCGATCTCAATATTTTCGATCTTTCGCCGTGCGGATAAGTAGCTTTTGAGCCATTCTATGGCGCTTGCTCCCACGGGAACTCGGCGGGTTTTATTTCCCTTACCGGTCGTCGTCACGATTCCTGAGTCTATATCGACATCATTTATTTTTAGATCTACCGCCTCAGAAACACGTAAGCCCGACGCATACATTAGTTCTAAAATTGCGCGATCTCTCAGCCCCGTTTCGGTCGAAGTGTCGGGAGCCCGCAGCAACATCTCGATCTCCGCTTGATTCAAAAACCGCGGCAGATATACGCCCTTTTGCGGTGCGACCAAATCCTCGGCCGCGTTCTTGGTCACATGCCCGTCAAACATCAAAAACTTATAAAACCCGCGCACCGCACTTATCAACCGCCGTTTTGAGTTTTCCGACAGTTTTTCAGTCCCGAGGTCGATCAGCCATTCACGCAAGTCTTGCCGTGTGAGGTGAAGCAGATCGAGATCCTGTTTCTCAGCCCAACCGCCAAGCCTGCCAAGATCCGTGCCGTAGCTGTCGATCGAATTCGCCGCAAGCCCCTTCTCAACGCGGCAATACGTCAGGTATTCGCGGATCAGGTCACGTTTAGGGCGTAGATCTTGGGGCATTATTGTAGTGATGTTAAAAGAAAATAAGACGCGTACCAGCTAATTCGGGCGACGCGTCTTAATGCTACGAAGTTACAGTTTGAAAAGCAATGAAATTATTCTAATCCATGCCCTCGTGCCTGTTATCCATAAGGAACTCGTGATCGCAACTACCGATCTCATTTACAAGTTGATGGTTAGAGTTTAGCAGTCCCGATGCTTGCTCACGCGAATAGTTCCAACTGCGTAGATCGCCCTCGTTCAGCTTCTGACAGTATCTCTTTGCGACACGCCTGATCACCGTTTGTTGAGCGTCCGTATTGAGGCTCTCAAACGAACCCATAAGTATTGGCAGAGCGTCGTCGCTCAGTTCCGAATTATATGACCCATCAAATTCTCGTCCCTGTTCGGCGAGAGCAATGTTAGTTTTCACGATGAAAGCATCAGGATTCAGGACATGAGTCGCCCCGAGAACGAGAAACGCCGACCACAATGCTGCCCATGCGAAATGTTGTCTCGCCCCGCGCATCACGGTGGCCCCGAACAGCACAAACACGATCGCGAGCCATATCATAAAGATCATCGGATAGAGCCGGACGGTCGTCATGCCGTAGCCGAGGTTGCCGGTGAGCAGGACGAGTCGCTGAACAGCCGATGCCATAATGACGAACAATAGGCCAATCTGGACACCGGCGAGGACGCGGAAAAGCTTTTCGGTAAATAGGTTTTCCTTGCGAATGAGCCAGTGTGAGGCTAGCAGCATCGGCAACACGAGGGCCGAGACGGCGACGAGTTCGCCAAACCCGCGTCGGGCGTATTCGGCGAGTTTGAAACCCGGCGTGTTCTGCACCAGATCCATCCCGCCAAAAAGATACGGCACCTGAAAGATCACAAAACTCAGGAACAGCAGATTGATTAGCCCGAGAACGACCGCGATCTCGACCGTGCCGAGCGTAAAGCCGGGAACGATCGAGTTGTCGATATTGGCCCAGCTCCATGCGGCTTTCTTCTCAGAGGTTCCACTCTCTGACGGCTGAGAGTCTGGTTTTGTTTCAGTCTTGGCATTCGGCGAATCGGAGCTATTAATGTGTTCGACAACGGTTTTGTTGTCGGGCAGGCCGACGGGATGCTCGCCGGATTCGGCACGAAATTGGTCAACTTTGCTTTCAGTGGTCCGCTCGACGGCCGAATCGATGATCGAAAGCGACGGGGCGATAGCAGCGGCGAAAAGAACCCCGCGAAAATATCCCGCCGTCAGCCATGCGAATACCAAGAACAACGCCCCGTGCGAAAAGATCGTCTCGAAATCGACATTGAGGATCTTTCGTACCCATCCGTCATAGACCGCATCTGCGGCCATAAACAGAGCACCGAAAATAAGGATCAAAGGTGTCGCGATCAGCACGCTGCGAAATACCGCCACAGCGTGTTTTCGCCAGCCGGTCATCGGAAACTCGCCCCAGCTAATATCG
Organism: Pyrinomonadaceae bacterium; assembly: GCA_041745735.1. GTDB lineage: Bacteria > Acidobacteriota > Blastocatellia > Pyrinomonadales > Pyrinomonadaceae > OLB17. Next base: position 6,832 of record JBGTII010000085.1, read on the forward strand.
CTTGCGAGCAAAGCAACGGGGCCAAATATCGAATTCAGGCCTGCCCAGACGACACTCATCGCGTATTGCAATGCACCCGCAACCTTTGCCGTGATCTTCAGCGTCGGCAAAAATAGCACGCCGAGTATCACGATGATCGTGAACGTATCCGCGACCCGCAGCTCGATGGCATCACGCCAAACAAACATCGACGCAAAAAAGACCAATGCACCGAGCAGAGCGTATGTCTGCCAGGTCAACCGCTCCGGTGCGTGCCGCCAAAGCAGCGCCAGCGTCCCCCCTGCAAACGCGAGATTGAACAACAGCACGTTCAACCCCCACGGCGTCACACGCAAAAAAAGATCGCCGCATACACCAAGTATCGCGGCGACTAATAAAATCTCTAAGCCTGTTTGAGTTCGGTTATTCATATAAATTGAGAAAAATAAATGCTGTTAATCTAGATCGGGTGTGTATTTCCACTGTCGTGAACTGTCAAAACCGAAATGGCCTATTCGAATGGCTTGTTTCTGAGAATCACATAAGTCATCAAAGCTTCGTTCTCCAAGGGTGAGACAAACATTCCTCCCGTAGTGGCTAAGCTGGTATTGTCCGAGTCCTATTTTGTTGACTTCGATTCGGCTCCTGCCGCCACTGTCAGCCATTACGATTGAGTCAAGCTCTTTCGTACCCCTTTTCAGGATGAATTTGAAATCATACTCAGCGAGAAAGGCGTGTGCGTGTTCCTTTTGAACTTCCAATACAATTCCAGAATCGCCCAAAGGAAATTGCTCAACAACTTTGCTGTTTGGGAAGAACATAAAAAAAGCTTCACAACCAATGAAGAATGAAATTGTAAAAATAATCACCTTTAACATCATCAAGCTCCTTTCATCGCCTTTATGAGCGCTTCCATATGATCCAGATATCTGCTCAACGCCGTGCGTCCGTCTTTTGTAATCTTAAATTCGGTCAACGGCATGCGGCCTTTGAATGATTTTTCGCAGGTGACATAGCCGGCCTCTTCAAGCTTGCGCGCGTGGACGCTGATGTTGCCGTCGGATGTTGCGAGCAAGTTTTTGAGCTCGGTAAAGCTCAGCTTGTCGTTTGCCGCCAGCGCCGAGATGATACCGAGACGCATCCGCTCGTGAATCACCTTATCAAGGTCATTCGAGACATTCTCCGCGGCGCGGGCGACACGCAGGCCTTCGCCCGGGTCTGGTTTATTGCTCGCTAGATTTTTCCTGGACATATATTTTTGTTTAACTTCCGGCCCCCGGCGTGCCGATGAGGCCAACCGCGAGCTCTACCCAGATAATAAAGAGAACAAAAAGGATCCCCGCGCAGATGGCAAGACGATACTTGAGCGATTTGACCATCCGTAATACAAGCTCGCACGCGAGTCCGGTGCTGAGCAGCAGAACGCCCGCAATAATAAAATCGAATCTGCTCCATTTCATTTCACCTGTAAATTTCATGAACAAAAATGGTATTAACAAGAGGATTCCTGCGACGACCACAATTCCGATAAGTCTTTTGTTTTGCATATTCATAGACCTGTAATTAACCGCCGTAACGTCGTGCGATGACCGCTCCAAAAAAGATGTGCAGCAGCCCAAAGCTCGCCGCCATCATCAGGTTGCCGTAGCTTGTCGGCAGCAAAAATGCGGCGGAGCCAAATGCCATAAAGCACCAGCCCATTACCGGCACGACCCGAACTGAAAACGCCCCGCCGCACACGATCGCCGCGCCGTAACACAACATACAGACCGGCGGGATCCCGTAATAATATTCGTTTTTCCAGAGCCCGAGCACGACCGCGACACCAACGATCAGCGGCGGAGCGAAACCGAGTGCAAATTTTTTAGCGGGAACCGAGACGAGCGATTGCCCGTCGATCCTCGATTTTTGCCACATCGCTAGCAGCCCAATGGCAAAGGCAAGTACGGCCTCCGTCAACCACACGCGGAGCCAACCGATCTGCGTCGGCTGCTGATCCGCGATGTATGCCGCGACGAGAGCGGTCACGCCCATCAGCACCCCGCCATAGCCGGGGACGGCGGTGAAATGCGTCGAACGCTCCATCGTCTCGCGGATAAATTCGAGGTTGTCGATCGCCCGGTCGCTGATATTTACGGTCTTACCTGTGTCCCTATCGTCTTTTGGCATCGCGTTTGTTTTCGCCATAGTAATCGTAAGATACATCAAGTAATATCATCTGTCAAGAACTTTATAATACAAAGTAAATACATATTTTGCGACCTTATCACCTGAAACTGCGTCTAACTAATGAACGTATCTAACGTAATGCATTTGCGGGCCGCAACTTTCTTAATTGTCGGAGCTGTGTTTTTTAGCAGCTTGGGTGTCCGCGCGCAGGAAAAGGCCCCGGATGAAACGATCAAGGTCGAGACAAAACTGGTCAGTGTTCCGACGACCGTCAGCGACCGCAACGGCCGCTACATCCCAAATCTGACGGCGGCTGATTTTCAGATCTTCCAGGACGGTGTGCAGCAAAATATCGAATTTTTTGCCGCGACCGAGGAACCGATCACCGTCGCGTTGCTGATCGACACCAGCCAAAGCACGCGGCCTGTTCTCGGTGATATCAAAGATTCGGCAAAGTCTTTTATCAAGCTGCTCACGCCCGCCGACCGGGCGATGATCGTCAGTTTTGATTTTGCCGCCCACACGCTCAGCCCGCTCACAAACGATCAGGAAAAACTCAAAAACGCGATCAAATCGGCGGAGATACCCAAACAGCTCGCGGGCACGACCTTGCGTGACGCCGTCTATGACACGATCAACACCGCGTTCAAAGGGCTGTCCGGACGTAAAGCCATCATTTTGCTAACGGACGGCAAAGATTTTGGCAGCCGCATATCGCGTGAGACCCTGCTTTTCCGGTTAGAGGAGAGCGACACGCTTGTTTACACGGTCTTTTTCAAAACCGACGACCGGCCGCAACGGCCCCTGTTTGATAGATTTCCTCGCGGTCGGCGTGGCGGCGGGATATTTGGCCGCGGCTTTCCGCCCATCGGCTGGCCCAATCGGCGAGATGACCGTCAACGTGAACGCATGGAGCAGGAAAACCGCATTGCGGAGTCTTTTCTACAGCAGCTGTCCGACCTCACCGCCGGACGGCTTTTTTCGAGCAGAGATGGCAAGCTCAAGAAAACCTTTGCGTCCATCGTCGAAGAATTGCGGTTTCAATATCGTCTTGGGTTCTACCCGGCCGAGGAAACCGGCGATGCCGAGCTCCACAACCTGCGCGTAAAAGTTCTTCGGCCCGACGTATCTGTCCGCTCACGCGGTAGCTACAGGGTGCAGAACAAAACAAATTAAACTATTGTTTCATGATATCCGGCGCAGATTAGAACGCGGATCAAGCCGATAAAGACGGATCTGAAATTTTATTTTTCATATCCGCGCAAATCCGCCCGATTCGCTTTATCCGCGTTCAAATCTTGATTACTTTTTCGGTTTCGGAACGTTGGTTTTGTCGCCGAGGTTTGGGACCGGTGCTGCGCTCGGATCGGCAGTTAAGAACGTCAGGCGCTTTCCCTGCATTAGAAAGTCTTTGCCGTTCCATTTATACATGGATCGGGTGAAATGTGTCGGGCAGCATAGCTGTTCGATGTCGTCGCCGATCTTGCCGGTCTCGATCTCACCAAGCAAAAACCGGTCCTGTCCGTAAAGCTCCACGACGAACATTCCGCTTTCAGCAAAAACATTCTTTAGCCCGCCGTCGGCACGGTCACCGGTGCGAAACGGCCATATCAGCTCCGGCTTTCCATTCTTCCACGTAAAAACATACGCCACCTGCGGTATCGCCGAGCCGCCCGTCTCGATCTTGAGCACGACGACCGCCTCATCCTCGCCGTCACCGGTTACGTCAAAAAATTTCGTCGCGACATACGACAAACCGATACGGCGTTCGGCCTTAGCGGCTGCCTTTGCCGCGTCGTCCATCTTGTCGTTAGTGTTGGTTTCAACGGGAGCAACTCTCCCGTTGATTAGCCTGATCTCGGTCGAGCCGTCAGGGTTTTGCCAGCCGCGAGGCAATTCGTAAGTGTAGTTCTTAAAATCGAAGGTGCCGATCGCGAACGCAGTAGTTGAATTCTTCGGTTCGAGCAACTCCACCTGTAGATTTGGTATCGACGAGGTCGGTTGAACTGACGGTTCAGGTGTCGGCGCAGGCGGCAGCTGTGCGGCCGGCGAAGCATCGTTTTGATTTGTCTCGACCTTTGCGGAGCAGGACAGAGTGGTAAACACCGCTGCCAAGACTATGATCGAGATAATGCTTCGATTAAAAGTTTGCATCAAAAATTGCTCTTATGCCCGCGTTAAACTCCTGTACTTGATCCGGTGGGGCTGGTCGGCGTCGTGGCCGAGGCGGCGTTTGCGATCGGCTTCGTACTCAGTGTAGTTGCCGTCAAAATACTCAACGTGGCTGTCGCCCTCAAACGCCAAAATATGCGTCGCGATGCGGTCTAAAAACCAGCGGTCATGAGATATTACGACCGCACAGCCCGCAAAGTTTTCGAGAGCTTCCTCAAGCGCACGCATGGTGTTGACGTCGATGTCGTTTGTTGGCTCATCGAGCAACAAGACGTTGGCTCCGGTTTTGAGCATTTTGGCCAAATGGACGCGGTTGCGTTCGCCGCCGGAGAGCTGGCCGACAAATTTCTGCTGATCTGCACCCGAAAAATTAAACTTCGACACGTATGTCCGTGCATTCATAATGCGGTTTCCAAGCGTCACATTATCGAGCCCATCCGAGATCTCATCGAACACATTCTTTTCGGCGTTTAGACTATCACGCGACTGGTCGACGTAGCCAAGTTTGACCGTTTCGCCAACCTTAAACGTGCCTTTGTCGGCAGTATCCTGACCGGTTATCAAACGGAAAAGCGTCGTTTTGCCCGCACCATTTGGGCCGATGATACCGACAATGCCGCCTTTTGGCAGTGAAAATTCGAGATCTTCAAACAAAACGGTGTCGCCGTACGCCTTCGAAACCCCATGAGCCTCGATGACGATATCGCCAAGACGCGGGCCGGGCGGGATGTAGATCTCCAGATCGTCGGCATGTTTCTCCGACTCGGTCGCGACCATCGCTTCGTAGTCATTGATGCGGGCCTTTGACTTGGCATGACGGCCTTTCGGGGCCATGCGGATCCACTCGAGCTCGCGTTCGAGGGTTTTTTGCAGCTTATCCTCGCTGCGTGCTTCCTGAGCGAGTCGCGTACTCTTTTGCTCAAGCCACGAGGAATAATTTCCTTGATATGGAATTCCCTGTCCACGATCAAGTTCGAGGATCCAGCCCGCAATGTTGTCGAGAAAATAACGGTCGTGCGTCACCGCGATGATCGTGCCTTCGTATTTTTGTAAATGCTGCTCAAGCCAGCCGACACTCTCGGCGTCGAGATGGTTTGTCGGCTCATCGAGAAGCAAGATGTCAGGTTTTTGCAGCAGCAGACGGCACAGCGCGACGCGGCGTTTTTCACCACCTGATAGATTCTTAACGACTGTATCCGGCGGCGGACAGCGAAGCGCGTCCATCGCCATCTCAAGCCGTGAATCGAGATCCCAAGCGTCCGCGTGATCAAGCTTTTCCTGCACCTCGCCCTGACGCTCGATAAGCGCGTTCATCGCGTCATCGTCCATCGGCTCGGCAAACTTGGCGTTGATCTCCTCAAATTCCTTGAGCAGATTGACCGTGCCTTGAACAGCTTCCTCAACGATCTGCTGGACAGTCTTTGTCTCATCAAGCTTTGGCTCCTGTTCGAGATAGCCGACAGAGTAGCCCTTCGAAAAGACGACCTCACCGTTAAACTCTTTGTCCGTGCCCGCGATAATGCGAAGCAACGAAGATTTACCCGCGCCGTTCAGCCCAAGCACCCCGATCTTCGCCCCGTAATAGAACGAGAGGTAAATGTCCTTGAGGACAGGTTTCTTGTCGTAAAACTTAGATACTTTGACCATCGAAAAGATGATCTTGTTTGGTTCTGGATTGCTCATGTATTAATTACCAAATGCTCCGCATCGTCCATATTTTCAAGTCTCGCCATCCAAAGGAGATTTGCGTGTAATTCCTTTGGGATGTCGATGCGTTCGTTTGTCGCGTCCCGCCCAAGCTCAACTCTCACTTCCATCCAATAATGGTCATCGGGAGCGGCCTTTTGCGAACTCCGATAGAAATATCGGTATTTCAAACCAGGCATCATATCGAACTTCCGAATTTGCATCGCCTTATTTAACGCTCGATATCCCGCGAGTGTGATACCGAACTGATACCGTTTGAACTTATGATCAATAATTCCAAAATATTGGCCGTCTCTTTCGAGAGTATCGATAAACTCGATCATGCCAGCGTGGTTATCTCGCATTTATCACGCTCTTTTTAATTGATGACCCTTTAATTCTTGATCGTTTCACTTCAAACCCAATTCCCGGGCCATCGGGTGCGGTGATCGTACCGTTCGCCGAAACTTCAACCGCGGGTTCGATGATGTCTTCGTGCCAATACCTTTTTGAGGCAGAGACGTCGCCGGGCATGGTGTAGCCGGCTAGGGTTGAGATGGCGATGTTGTGGGCTCGGCCTATTCCGGATTCGAGCATGCCGCCGCACCAGACTGGCATTCCGGCTTCGCGGCAGATCTTTTCG
>JBGTII010000086.1:0-13125 GCA_041745735.1 Pyrinomonadaceae bacterium
TTTTGCGGCGTGACCGTCTGGCTGGTGAAAGGATCGACGCAATGCCACAGATCGAGCTCTTCACAGATATCTTTGACTATGTTTTCTTCCCACAGCTTGCCGCGGGGTTCCCAGGCAAAATTTAGGTCGCCGCGGTCGATGCCCGAAAAGAACTGTTTCATGTTTAGAATGTTCTCCGGTAGCGGTTGGAATTTAGCCGGACACTGAAACAAGATCGTTTTTGCACGCAGGGCGTTTGCAGATGCAAGCGTTACTTCGAGAGCCTCTCGGACGGTGTCGGTCGGTTTGAAAAAACCTGCCTCGTCGGTCTCTTTTTCGGTGAGCGGGCGTTTAAGGCGGCGATATGTCGGGCTTGACGATTCGTGCGTTATCATCTGCCAAGCCTTTAGCGTAAATTCGAATTCGTCCGGCACATCTGCACGCCATTTTTCGAGGGTTTTGATCTGCGGCGGGTTGTAAAAAGTGTGCTGTATTTCGACGACGGGCAGCAGTTCGACGTACTCGGGACGCTTTGCGCGGCCAAATCCGCAGCTGCCGACTTTGACGTTGATCTCCATCTTTAATTACCGTGTGTAGGGAACGATGTATCCAGCGATCGCGATAAAATGCAGCACGCTGCCGCCGAGGACGAAGATGTGCCAGATGGCGTGGTGGTGTTTGAGGCTGTGCCAGCCAAAAAAGATAGTGCCGAGCGTATAGCTCACGCCGCCCGCAACGATCAAAGCCATCGGCACAAATCCTACTGTCTCATACAGCGGCTGTACGGCGACGAGCCCGACCCAGCCCATTAGTAAGTATGTGATCGCCGACAGCGGGCCGGAACGCACGTTCATAAAGAGCTTCATCGAGATACCAACCGCCGCAAATGCCCACGCGAAAGTAAACAGATACGGCCCAATGCCGTCACGCAGTGGGATCAATGCGAATGGCGTGTAGCTACCCGCGATGAGGATGTAAATACAGCAATGATCGACGAGCTGGAGGCGGAGCTTTGCCTTTTCGCCGACGGCGCTGTGGTACATGGTCGATGCGGCGTAAAGTGCGACGAGCGAAGTGCCGTAAACGACGGCACAGCCGATCTGCCAGCGGTCACCATTCATTAAGGCGGTTGCGACCACAAAGATAAACCCGACGATGCTCAACAAAAGGCCCAGGCCGTGAGTGATGGCATTTGCCACCTCCTCGACGCCCAGCAGGTCGTATCTTTCTTTGATCACGGTTCGCATCTATAGAATCTTAACAGACCTTTCGCGGACCAATTGTATTAGTTACGTACTTTAATAAGGAGCGGCTGAAAATTCGGAATCGGCCGTTGAGCGGTGGCGGCGGGCGACGCCTGTTTCATACGCCGCCTCTTCGACCTTTTCGGCGACTGCCTCGGCGACGCGGCGGTCAAAGACCGACGGGATGATGTAATCGGGGTGCAGCTCGTCGGGGCCGATGATGTCGGCGATCGCGTGGGCGGCGGCGAGTTTCATTGCTTCGTTTATCCGAGAAGCCCTGCAATTTAACGCCCCGCGAAAGATGCCGGGAAAGCACAACACGTTGTTGATCTGGTTTGGATAATCGGAGCGTCCGGTTGCCATCACCGCGACGTGTCCGGCGGCGTCCTCGGGCATGATCTCAGGCGTCGGGTTGGACATCGCAAAGACGATCGGGTCTTTTGCCATCGTGTCGAGGTCGGCGGGCGTCAGCAGGTTTGGTGCCGACAATCCAAAGAAAACGTCCGCTCCCTTGATCACCTCGTGGATCGTGCCTTGCTCATTGTCGGGGTTGGTGTTGCGGGCGTACCAATCTTTGACCCAGTTCATATTTTCCTTGCGGCCGTTGTAGATCGCACCGGTCGTGTCGCAGCCGATGATGTTTTTGACACCGGCGGCCATCACGATCTTGCTGCACGCAACGCCCGCCGCGCCGATGCCGTTGACGACCAGTTTGATGTCCTCCATCCGCTTGCCGGTGATCTTGAGAGCGTTTATCAAGGCCGCGAGGACGACAACAGCAGTTCCGTGCTGGTCGTCGTGAAACACCGGTATATCAAGCTCTTCTTTCAAACGCTCCTCGATCTCAAAACAGCGCGGAGCCGAGATGTCCTCAAGGTTTATCCCGCCAAATGCCACCGAGATATTCTTGATCGTCTCAATGATCTCGTGCGGGTCCTTGGTGTTCAGGCAGATCGGAAACGCATCGACGCCGCCAAATTCTTTGAACAACTGACACTTGCCCTCCATCACGGGCATCGCTGCGGCGGGGCCGATGTCGCCCAAGCCCAGCACGGCGGTTCCGTCAGATACGACGGCGACCATGTTCTTTTTAATGGTCAGGTTATAGGCCTTTTCGGGGTCTTTGGCGATGGCTTCGCAGATGCGAGCGACGCCCGGAGTGTAGGCCATCGACAGGTCCGAGCGGGTCTTGAGCTGCATTTTCGAAGTCACCTCGATCTTGCCGCCCAGATGCATCAAAAATGTGCGATCGCTGACGTTTGCGACCTCGACGCCGTCGATATTCTGCACCGACGAGACGATCTCCTGATCGTGGCTCTCGCTCGCCGCGTTCACAGTTATGTCGCGGATCAGATAATCCTTGCCGACCGACACGATGTCGATACCCTCAATGTCGCCACCGGCCTTGCCAATGGCCGTAGTAATCTCGCCAAGCTTACCGGGCTGATTCTGTATCTTTACGCGAAGTGTAAGGCTGTAACTGGCGTTAGGTGTTGGTGTGTTAGGCATAGAAAACAAATTACGAATTAACAATTACGAATTACGAGCGTCTGAAATTTCGTAATTCGTCATTCATAATTCGTAATTCGCTATATGAAAAGTATGCCGAAAAAGGCGCGTGAGGGCAAATTGTGCGGTTGGACAAGTAATGATCACGACAACGGTCTTACCGACCTGTTAAGGTCATTCACCAAGCCGCGCAGATCATTTACCGAGACGCGCTGAAGACTGACCGAACCGCGCAGAACGATTGCCCAGCCGAGCAGAAGACTTACCGAACCGCGCAGATCATTTACCGAGCCGCGCAGAAAACCTATCGAACCGCGCAGATCATTTACCGAGTCGCGCAGATGATTTACCGAACCGCGCAGAAGACTTACCGAACCGCACAGATCTTTTACCGAAATGTGATGGCTAGTTACCGACGGAAATATCTTAGATAGCACCGAAATTGGTGTATTATCAACGACGTTGGCTTTAAGTAAATATTAGGAGATTTTTCATTTTGGTATTTCCACGAGTTGAACAAAAACCTCTATCTGGTAACGAAAAACTTCACTTCAGCGGAGAGGAACACGACGTTTCTGTGTATGATTTCTGGCGTTGGAGTTCATCAGACCTTTTAAGCAACACAGCGCGTGGAGTGTTTGCAGAGTTTATCGTTGCACAAGCAATGAATATCCCTCTGGATAAAGGACGAGTCGAATGGGATCCTTTCGATCTGTTAAGTCCTGAGAATATTAAGATCGAAGTTAAGTCCTCCGCCTACATCCAGAGTTGGCATCAAGAGAAACATACTGTAATTACATTTTTAGTTCCTAAGACTCGCGCGTGGAATCCCGACAAAAGCTTTTATGAACCGGAATCTCGCCGCCAAGCGGACGTTTACGTGTTCGCTCTTCTAAAACATGTGGAACAGGAAACCATTGACCCGCTTAATATTGATCAATGGCATTTCTACGTCTTGGCAACATCAAAACTCGACCAACGGGAGCGGAGTCAGCATTCAATTTCGCTAAACACATTGAAAACACTTTCCGGCGGGGAGGTAACGTATGGCGGTTTGAGGGAGAAGGTCTTAGAGGCGTTTGTAATACAGAGACAAACAACGGCCCCATGAACCCAGTCGCTACCGCTCCCGGTTCTGACATTTTTCCTACAGCCGTATTAGCTGGCCGTCTGATATAATTCCCATAGATACTAGCCGGAGGAACATAGATCTCTATCAACACCGTTCACGGATTTACCCGCGGATTAAAACATAATCAACTTAAGAGGATCGAGCGTCTGGGGACTCGGCGGGTGGCTGCGGATGACATTGTGTCGCCGGAGCTGGCGCGGCAGATGTCGGAGATCTCGCATGAGACGGGGCGGCAGGTCGGCGTGCTGATCAACCGCAAGGGCCAGGTCGAATATGTGATGGTCGGCACGGCGAAGGGCATCGAGCTGCCCGATTTTGGACGCGCCCGCGTGTCCGAAGACCGTTTTCGCGGGCTGCGGTGTGTGCATACGCATCTGCTTGGGGAAAAACTGACGCAGGACGACCTGACCGATCTCGCTTTGCTGCGGCTCGACCTGATGTCGATCATTCAGGTTGATCGTAAGGACGGGCTTCCCGGATTGGTCTATTCCGCGCATCTTGTTCCGACGGCAGCTGAGAGCCTTGAGGCGGAGGCACAGTCGCTGCCGTACGAATATCTTGAGCCGAACGTTGCTTCGCAGCTCGACACTAATTTTCTACAGCTCATTAATTCGCTCGAGGACGAAATGGCCCGCATCCGTCTCACCGGGCGAAATCGCCAGGCCGGTCGTGACCGAGCGATACTAGTCGGCGTGACGACAGGCGATCAGGACATTGCCGCCGAGTCGATCGCCGAGCTAAAAGAGCTGTCCGAATCGGCAGATGTTGTCATACTCGACACCATCATTCAGCGCCGTCCAAAGATCGACCCGAAAACGGTGCTTGGAAAAGGTAAGCTTGACGAACTGCTGATCCGCTCGATGCGATTAGGAGCGGACATTATTGTTTTCGATACGGAACTGTCTCCTGCTCAGGTTCGCAGCCTTTCGGAGGCGACAGAACTTAAAGTCATCGACCGTCCACAGCTCATCCTAGACATATTCGCCCAGCGTGCTCAGTCGCGGGAAGGTAAATTACAGGTCGAGCTCGCCCAGTTAAAATATCTGCTTCCGAGGCTTGTGATCGGTCAAAACTCGGCGTTTTCGCGTCTCGCAGGCGGTATCGGCGGACGCGGGCCGGGAGAAACGAAGTTAGAAACTGATCGTCGTCGTGTTCGCGACCGTATTGCGAATCTTGAAAAACAGGTTGATAATCTCGGGTTTCAGCGTCAGGAGCGAAGAAAGAAACGCGTTCAGAAACATCTGCCGATCATCTCACTTGTTGGCTACACGAATGCAGGGAAATCGACGCTGCTCAATCAATTGACGCAGTCGGACGTGTACGCGGAGAAAAAGATGTTCGCGACGCTCGACCCGACATCGCGGCGGCTGCGGCTGCCTTACGATCAGGAAGTCATTATTAACGACACCGTCGGATTCATCCGCGACCTGCCGGACGCACTCGTTTCGGCATTTCGTGCGACGCTCGAAGAGATCGCGGATAGTAATCTGCTCGTGCATGTTGTGGATGCCTCAAATCCGCGTGTGCTGCAGCAGATCGCGTCTGTGAACAAGATCCTCAGCGATCTGGAATTTAACGAGATCCCGCAGTTGATCGTCCTCAACAAGGCCGATCTGCTCACGCGGGACGTGATCGAGCAACTAACACGGCAAATTTCGCTTGACAGCGGGCTGACAAGCGTGGCAATTTCAGCTATTGCCCGCGAAACGCTGCGGCCGATGGTTGAGATCATCGCGACGATGATCTCAGTTCCAGGTTCAAAGTTCCAAGTTCAAAGTGCGGCTGCCGAATAACCTTGAACATTAAACATTGAACTTTGAACTTATTTTATGAGCAAGAGGATCCGAGATCTGAAATCGCCCGTGACCGAGTGGCGGGAATGGCTGTTTGGCTTGATCGCACGGCCATTTGGCGTGCTGTCGCCGGAGCACCAGTTTTGGATCGGATTTGCCGTGCTTTGCCTGCTCACGACACTGCTTATTCACAACCCGCTGTGGCGTTCGGCCGGAGAGCAGCCTTACCAAGAGGGCGACATCGCCCGCGAGAGCATCTCTTCACCGGCGGACGTCTATTTTGCCGACCCTGACGAATCGGAGCGGCTAAAAAGCGAAGCGAGAAAGGCAGTTAAGCCGATCTTTCGATACGAATCAAACAAGGCCGAGCAGGCTGTTCAGGGCTTTTTGTCGTCGTGGGAAAAGCTACAGCGGCACGGCGGTGAGGCGAATACCAAGCAATCAAATTCGGACGCCAAAGCCGAAACACACTGGCTCGGGGCGGGCGGAGCCGAGGTTGGTAAGACGCTGGCGTCGAGAACGTTTAGTCGGAATGAATTAGATACAGTGCGGACGGCTCTTCAAGAGGCGTCTGAGGGTTACGTCTACGACGATTCTGAGCGGCAGTATTTTCAGAACGAGGTATTTGTTTTTGACCGCTCAAAACCAAACCTGCAATCGACAGTCGCGATGCCTGAGAGCAATTGGACGTCGCTGTCGGTCGCTCGAAACAAATTTCGTACGCGGCTGGAGGCTGTGAGGAGCCTTTCGGAAAAAGAGGCGGATGCTTTTTACACGGCGGGTGAGATCTTGATCGAACCGAGTATTTCTTACGACAGCGTCGCCACCGAAACCGCTCGAGCGACTGCCGTCGAAAATATCCAACCACGCACGATCACGCTCAAACGCGGGCAAAAGATCGTCGACGAGGGCGGTATTGTTACGGCAGATGTGCTGGCAAAGATCGGGGCGGTTCGCAACTACACTGCGTCTTCGCGGCAGCCCAACCGTTTCTTAGGGTTGTTGGTGCTGATCACGTCACTGTTTTGGATCGCGTGGAAATTTGTCCAGCATCGAGGTATGCTGCCGAGACTCGCTTTGTCGGCGGGCAGGACATTTGCATTGCTTGGGTTTGTCGTTGTAGCACAAACCGCGATCGCTGCGGCACTGTTTCGGCTCGCGGAATTTACTGCTCTGCAAAACGCCAAGGCACCGATGAACGACGCGATGTTGTGGTCGTTTGCGATTCCGTTTGCTACGGGCAGCTTGCTGATGACGCTCCTTGCCGATCGTCCGACGGCTTTGTTTACGGGGATGCTCAACGCTCTGATCGCCGGACTGCTGGCACCACGCGGGTTAGAATTTGCGATCTTTGCGGCGATTGCTTCGTCGGTCGCGGTCTATGGCATCGGACGTTATCGCAACCGGCAGACCGTCACGATCGCGGGCGGCGTGATCGGCGGGGCGAGCGCCGTGCTTGCTATCGCCCTGATCGCGTACACGCAGCAGCCGTTTATTTTGAACACGATATTGCTCGCCATTGCCTGCGGGCTCGCAAGTGGGATAATCACGGCGGCGGTCACGGCCGTTCTGCTACCGATTTGTGAGAATTTCTTTGGCATTTTGACGGATGTAAAGCTGCTTGAACTTTCGAATGCCGATCTGCCTGTGCTTGGTCAGCTTGCCCTGCGGGCTCCGGGAACCAATCAGCATTCGCACGCCGTCGGCCAGCTTGCCGAGGAAGCGTGCCGTGTTGTCGGCGGCAACGGATTGCTTGCCCGCATCGGGGCGCTTTATCACGACATCGGTAAAACTGCGGCTCCTGAACATTTTGTCGAGAATCAACTATCGAAAAACCCGCACGATAAACTCAAGCCGACGCAGTCCGCCAAGATCATTATCAGTCACGTCACCTACGGCACAAAACTCGCCCGCGAGATGGGTTTGCCGCAGCGGATAATTGATTTTATTCCGCAGCATCACGGCACGCGGACCCTGCATTATTTTCTGAAACGGGCGCAAGATCAGGCTCGGCCTGACGAAGAGATATCCGAAAACGATTTTCGTTATCCGGGGCCCAAGCCGCAGTTCAAAGAGGCGGCCATAATGATGATCGCCGATTCATGTGAGGCTGCGGCACGTTCGCTGGCCGAGCCAAACCCTGAGAATATACGTTTTATCGTCACTAAGATCATCGACGCAATTCTCGCAGATGATCAGCTTGGCGAGTGCGACCTGACGCTACGTGAACTCACGCAGATCCGCGAATCGATGATCAAATCGCTTGTCGCGATATATCACTCGCGGGTCGATTATCCGGGCTATGTGCCGCCAAATTCAGGGCAGTTCAAATTTGTGTCGGGTGAACACGACAGCGAAGGACGCGGGCTTCGTTACATGAACCCCGCCGACATCCCGGTCAGTCCCGGTGGCGAGATCGAAGATGAAGCTATCGACCGCTCGCACGAGCCGAGCATCTAAGAGCAAAGTTTCTATGTTAAAACGATATACATTTTGGTTTTCGGCGGTCGTTTTGTTTCAACTGATCACAGGGCTGCTCCACTCACTGAGTTTGTTCATCACACCTGAACCCGCGAATGAGACCGAACGTCAACTGATGACATTGTTGACGACTTACAAGATGGACGCCGGCGGTGGGTTTCACCCGACCTATTCGAGCCTGTTCATCGCTCTCAGTTCGTGTTTTACGTTTTTGTGCTTGTTTGCGGCACTCACCAACGGATACTTGCTATTCAAACACACCGAGCCTACTGTGATGCGGGGAATCATCGGCATCAACCTAGTGATTTTCGGCGCGGTATTCGCGATGATGGTGTTTTTTACGTTTCTGCCGCCGATCGTATGTACGGGGCTGATCTTTATTAATCTACTGGCAGCGTTTATCGTTGTGCCAAAGATCGAATCCGCGATTTAAGAATTATTGCCCACGAAATACACGAAAGGCACGAAATAAAGAAAAGGTATTTGTATTTTCGGGTTTTTTGTTGTGTTTCGTGGGCAACAATTATAACTTGTCTTTTAGTTTTTTATAAGTCTCGGGCAATGCTTCCGGTAGCGTTCGGGTTTGGCCGATGGCGGTCATGAAATTTACATCGCCGACCCAGCGGGGCAGTAGGTGCATGTGATAGTGATCGGCGACTCCGGCACCGGCAGCTTTGCCTAGGTTCATCCCAAGATTAATGCCGTCAGGGCTGTAAACGTCGGTTAAAGCGGACTGGGCCGTTTTAACTAGGTCCATCATCTCGTCCGTGGTTTGTTTGTCGGCGGCAGCGGGTTCGGCGATGTGAGCGTAGGGAAGCACCATCAGATGGCCGGTCGTGTACGGGTAAATATTTAGGATGACAAAATTAAACTCGGCCCGCTTGAGGATAAAATTTTCCTCATCGCTCGCCGAGTTTTTTAGTATTTCGCAGAAAACGCAACCCGCAGGTTTTGGTTCACCGCCACCGGTTATGTAATCGTATCGCCACGGACTCCAGAGTACGTCCACGGGTTTAACCTTCGATGTTGATCAGCTCTTTGAGCTCTTTGCCGGGCTTGAAATAAGCGACGCGTTTTGCGGGGATATCGACAGCCGCACCGGTTTTAGGATTGCGGCCCTTCCGTGCATTGCGTTCGCGAACACGAAAGCTGCCAAACCCGCGGAGCTCTATCTTCTCGCCTTTGTTCAAGGTCGCCGTAATGCTGTCGAAAATGATCTCGACAAGCTGTTCGGCATCTTTTTTGGTCATGTCCGCCTCACGCGCAACTCTTTCAACCAGATCAGCTTTTGTCATTTCTTTCTCTCTCCAAGAGACGTGGATTCCCGGTACTGCCCTTGATAAAAACTAATGCCGGCTCTTACGCCGTTGTCGTGTCCGAAGCCTCGTCTTTAGCCTCGTCCGCCGCAGGCTCTTCAGTTGCCGCAGCCTCAGGAGCCGATTCTTCGGCCTCAGCGGCGGGAGTTTCTTCCGCAACTTCTTCAGTCGGAGCTTCAGCTTCTGCGACTGGAGTTTCCTCCGCCGAGGTTTCCTCAGCAACGGGCGTCTCATCAACAGCCCCTTCCGGAGGAGCTTCCTCGGCAACAGGCGTTTCCTCGACTACCTCTTCCGCGGGAGCCTCAGCGGCTGTTGCTTCTTCGACTGGAGCCTCCTCGGTTTCGGCGGCCGGAGCCTCTGTAGCCGGAGTTTCCTCAGCGGCAGGTGCATCTTCCGTCTCAGCAACAGGTGCTTCGGCCGGAGCTTCTTCAGCTTCAGCTTTAGCTGCTTTCTTCGACTTTTTCTTTTCTTTTGGTGCTTCTTCGGCCGGAGCTTCCTCGGCGGCCGTTCCGAATTTCAGGTTGGCAAGCTCGCCGAGGCTGGCCATGCCGCCCTTAGCTTCGCTCGAGTAACCTCGCGAACCGCCACCACTAGCGCCGGCACTCGACGTATCAGCAGCATACGAAGTAACTTCGTCGTCCTTGCCGACCGCACGATGCGAAAGCCCGATCTTTTGGTCACCAGCTTCGATACGGAGGATCTTGAAATCCATCTCCTGTCCAAGCGTTGCGACATCTTCTGCACGCTCGACACGGTCATCGGAAAGCTCAGAGATGTGACAGAGGCCTTCGAGTCCCTCGCCAAGTTCGACGAATACGCCAAAATTGGTAAAGCGTGAAACCGTCCCCTTGACGACATCGCCCGGACGGTGTGTCGCGACAAAACCTTCCCAAGCGCTTGGCGTGAGGTCTTTCATCGAGAGCGACAGACGCTGGCCGTTTTTGTCGATCGAGGTGACGATCGCTTCGACTTCCTGGTCTTTCTTCAGCACGTCCTTAGGATGCTTGATCTTTTTGGCCCACGAGATATCCGAAACGTGGACGAGTCCGTCGATGCCTTCTTCGAGCTCAATAAATGCACCAAAATCGGTAAGATTGCGAACCTTGCCGCGGATCTTTGTACCGATCGGATAGCGGATATCGATAGCGTCCCAGGGATTTTCCTGAAACTGTTTCATGCTCAGGCTGATGCGTTTTTCGACGGTGTCAACACCGAGGACCTGCACGTCAACCTCTTGTCCCTTGGTGAACATACGCTTCGGGCTCTGCGAGCGGCGTGCCCACGAGAGTTCAGAAACGTGTACGAGACCCTCGACACCTGCCTCAAGCTCAACAAATACGCCGTAATCGGTGACCGACGAGACGATGCCCTTGAGCTGCGTATCGACCGGATAGACCTCGACAACCGTTGACCAGGGATCTGGCTGGAGCTGTTTGAAACCAAGTGAGACTTTTTCTTTTTCGCGGTCGAGTTTCAAAACCTTGACCTGAATGTGGTCGTTGACCTTGAACTGATCCGCCGGATGATGGATGCGTCCCCAAGACATATCCGTCACGTGGAGCAGGCCGTCGATACCGCCGATGTCGACAAAAGCGCCGTATTCGGTCAGGTTTTTGATGACGCCCTCGACCATATAGCCGACATCGATGTTGGCAAGCGTCTCGGCTTTCTGTGCGTTGACCTCGACATCAGTCAGGGCTTTACGCGACAGAACGATATTGTTGCGGCGGCGGCTAAACTTGATGACCTTTGCCTCAAATTCCTGGCCGATGTAGCCGTCGAGACTGCGAATGGGACGCGAATCGATCTGCGATCCCGGCAGAAAGGCCTCGATGCCTTTGACGTCAACACGTAGGCCGCCCTTGGTCTTGTCGATCACTTTGATCATGATCGGGGCTTCGGCGTTAAATGCCTCTTCGATCTCGTCCCAAACCTTTCGGCCGAGAGCGTCAAAACGTGACAACTGCGGAGCTGAGTCGCCCGAGTTGATATTGCGGATGACAACCTCGACGTCTTCGCCGACCGTAACGGTCAGCTTGCCATCCGAGCCGGTAAATTCTTCAACGGGGACGTAACCCTCGGATTTGTAGCCAAAATCAACGAGCACACCGCGATCGGTGACGCCCACGACTTTACCCTCGACCAGATCACCTTGTTGATACTGGGTCTGCTCTTGCTCAAACTGCTCAAGGATCGCTCCAAAGTCGAACTCTTCCGACTCAGGTTCCGCAATTGCGGTAACCGGGGCGGCAACAACAGGCTCGGGCGCAGCAACCGGCGCAGCTACAGCACGCTCAGGCGCGGCAACAGGAGCCGGTGGCTCTATTGCTGCGGGTGCGTCAACTGTCTGTTCGGCGGCTGGTGCTTCGGGAGCAGAGCTTTCGGGTGTTTCGGCAACCGTCTCTACGGCCGCACTGGTTGATTCTGATTGTTCTACCGCTGTTGTCTCAGTCGTTACCGACTCTTCAGCGTCCTGGTTAACCTCGTTTGTCATTATACGCGTGTCTTAAATTTCCTTACTTAAATTACTATACTAAAAGCTATTTACCGTCTTTGAACCCAACTGAATCGGCAAGCCGATCATTTCCATTTTGCGATCGCTAAAGCAGATACAAAGTCAGGCAATGATGGTTGCTTGGTTTACTATCGTCCGCTCAAAGAAGTAATACTAAAATTTACACGCCAAAGTGCCGTGCTGTCAAGACTTAAACACGGAATAACCTTAAGAAATCGACATTTAGACGATTTCCCGACAGATATTTATGGGCGGATTTAATTTCGTGTGATCAGATCGCTGACGGTGCCGACGCCGCTCGATTTTTCCATCTCTTCGCGGGTGCTGGCGGTCGTATTTTGGATACCGGCGAGCCGGAGACGAAATTCGTCTGGGTTTGTCGAGCCGCGCAAGGCTTCGTCTAGAGTGATAAGGCCCGATTGATAGAGATAAAACAACGATTGGTCAAACGTCTGCATGCCGTACTGCGACGTACCGGCGGCAATCGCGTCGCGGATCGCGGCGGTCTTGTCTTCGTGCAGGATGTAATCGCGGATCAGCGGTGTGGACATCAGCACCTCGACGGCCGGGATTCGGCTGTTGCCCTTGGCGGATTTCATCAGACGCTGCGAGACGACGGCCTTGAGCAGTCCCGCGAGCTGTATGCGGACACTCTTTTGCTGATACGGCGGAAATGCTGAAATGATACGGGTTAGCGTCTCAGGTGCGTCGAGTGTGTGCAAGGTCGAGAGCACAAGATGGCCGGTCTCAGCGGCGACAAGAGCCGTTTCGATCGTCTCGAGATCACGCATTTCACCGACGAGGATAACGTCCGGGTCTTGGCGCAAACTGCCGCGCAGAGCTTCGGCAAACGAACGCGTATCGACATCGACCTCGCGCTGGGTGATAAAAGATTCTTTGTCTTTGTGAAGAAATTCGATCGGGTCCTCGACCGTTACGATGTGACAATTGCGGGTCGTGTTGATGTGGTCGACGATCGCCGAAAGCGTTGTCGATTTCCCCGAGCCGGTCGTTCCAGTGACGAGTATCAGCCCGCGTCGTTCTTCGGCGACGGTGTTGAGGATCGGCGGCAAGCCAAGCTCGGCAAACGATTTGACCGAGTCGGAAATGACACGTGCGACGATGCCGATCGAGTTGCGCTGCTGGAAAATATTGA
>JBGTII010000087.1:0-6789 GCA_041745735.1 Pyrinomonadaceae bacterium
GTCAATGAAGGTAAATTATACGTTCCGGGTGAGATTGACGAACGAACCGAACTTTTGCGAATGTGGCTTGACGCTGGATTAGAACTCGGAAATCACACTTTTTCTCACATCTCGCTTGAGAAAGCCCCAATCGAAGCCTACGGGGAAGATGTTATGCGCGGCGAAACGATAACGCGGATGCGTTGATTGAACGAAAAACAACGGTTGAAGCAGAGTTAAATAAGGCTTGTTCCGCATATACAAGCGATCATCCAATGGCAAGAATCCGGCAATTTGAACTTGAATCTCTTGATTATGAATTACAGAATTTGGCGGCAACAGCAGAGTCAAACCTGGCAAAAATAACAGAAGATTACGGCAAATTACTTTTGCGGAAAACCAAACTTGAAAGCGAACGTCGTGTATTGCTGCTCGAATATACGTCGGAGCATCCGAACGTAAAGCTGAAGGAAGTAGAGCTAAATCTTACCACGCACGAAATAGTCTTGGCTTTAAGGTAAGAAGGTGTTTTTCAATTGAAGGCACGCCATAAGAAGGGCCAGGCAAAAACAGCGACGTTTTTAACAGCGTCCCTTTGGTTGCTTTCGCCGGCTTGGTAGCGGTTCGCTCAAGGTCATCTAAAGGATCGATGGCAGCCACGACCTATGACATATCACAAACACCTACTGTGGACTGCTCTCGCGGCCTTTCTTCTGTTGCTCGGCGGCGAGAATGTGGTTGGGCAGGAGACGATAGTGATTCACGACGTCACAGTCATTGACGGCACGGGTGCTCCGCGTCGCGTGCATGTCGATCTCGTGTTGAGCTCCGGCCGCATCGCATCGCTTAATGATTCACGAACGTACAGGCACCCGGCGAATGCTCGGGTTATAAACGGTCAAGGGAAGTACATCATTCCCGGTCTTATTGACATGCATGCGCATGTTGCAGGCGACGTTCTCAATGAAAGGGGCGAACCAGGTGATCGTTGGGACCGAGGAGTCGCCCTGTCGTTCTTGCGAACGTTCTTGCAGTTCGGTGTGACGACAATCAGAGATCCGGGTGCGATCACTGCTGACGCTCTCCTCCTACGGCGGCTTTTGGCTGAAGGCAAGGTTATCGGCCCCCAGTTCTTCACCGCCGGCCGCATTCTCAACAACTCCAATTTCAGGCCACCCGGGTTCGCGCCGGTGCACAACGAAACGGATGTCGTAAATGAGATCCGGTGGCAAGCCCTCGCTGGCGTGGACTTCATCAAAATCTATTCATCCATGCCGCCGCATCTCACCGCAGTTGCGATCAAAGAAGGACACAGACTTGGTTTACCGGTGATCGGGCATCTGCAGCGGACTACGTGGACCGAGGCCGCTCGGCTTGGCATCGATGGAATCGAACACGCTGCACCATGGTCGGCGACCTACCTCCAGGAAGAATCCCGTGCGGCGATGCCCGAGGGTATGTTCGCACGCGTGTACTGGCTGCAGCACCTGGACGAGGCTCAGATTGACGAGATGATCGCTCTACTCGCCGAACGTCAAGTCGTCGTCGATCCGACGCTCATGGCGACGATGTATACGAAGTTCTGGGCAGACGATCCGCGGGTGACGCAGAATCCCGATCTTGCGCACGTACCCGAGAGCCTCCGAAGAGGTTGGGCCGTGGGCGGATTTACAAAGGATTGGACACCGGCGCAGTTCGCGGAAGCGAAGAGGTCGTGGCCGATCCTTCTTGGTCTGATCAAGAAGATGTACGACAGTGGCGTTCCGCTAGTCGCGGGCAGCGACACACCGACGCCCTGGATCGTACCCGGGGCGAGCTTGCACGATGAGTTGAAGCTTCTCAGTGAAGCCGGGATTCCACCACTTCAGGTGATTAGGATCGCAACGTCGAATGCGGCACGAGCGCTGCGGCGCCAGCACGAATTCGGTTCGATCACTCCCGGATTGCGCGCTGACCTGGTTTTGCTTTCGGCAAACCCTCTTGACAACATCGCGAACACCCGCTCGATCGATCTTGTGATTCAGAACGGGCGAGTGTTACCCGCCGCCCGGTAGCGGAGCCGTTCCCGAGACCTCATCCGCTATAGATCTCGAACCTTTTCTTATTTGGTCAGAAAAAATAACGGTGCTTCCACCTTTGAGCGACCCAACTGAACCAAGAACTGAGGCAGCACTATCTCTCAGTCCGTTAAGCGGTCGAGTCCATTTTCCGGTAAGATTTCTTCTGTGGCCCTCAACGCCCAAGGCCCCGTCACTGCCCAACAGGTCGGCGCTAAATTTAATAAATTCGCCGGAATTCGGATCGATCAATCCAACGACCGCAACAAAGGCACTTAATGAGCTTATGGCCTTTCGATCTGTCCACGCGGGCAGTGTACTCTTGTCTGGGCCTTCGACTAATTTTTCTACTCCTACATTTGTAGTTGACACGCTCAAGAAATTCCGATATGCTTCGCATATCCTACATATGTAGTAGAGAAAATGAAATACAAAAAAGCTCAAATCAGCGATCGCGAAATGGATGTAATGCAGGCTTTGTGGAAGCTCGGCGAGGGCAGCGTTGGGGACGTTCACAGCAAACTCGGTGAAATGAAAATCGAGTTGGCGTACACGACCGTGCAGACGCTGCTCAATCGACTCGAAGGCAAAAGTATCGTCGAGCGCGATATCTCCTCGCGTGCTCATCGGTATCGACCGCTCGTCAAAGAGCCGTCGACCATCGGCGGAGCCATCGACCACTTGGTCAAACGGTTTTTCGACGGCTCGGTCGAGGCGTTGGTGACTCGTTTGGTGGAAAATGATTTGACCGACGCCCAGATTCGCCGGATCCAGTCGGTGATCGATACGCACGACACAAGGGGGAGCAAATGATTAGTATCCCAGACTTAGCCATTACCGGTTTAGTTTATGCCGCCAATTCGAACACGGTCGGTGCCGTACTCGCGCTCACTCTTTGGACGGCCTTCCGCTTTGCACAGGGCATTAGTCCCAGGCTGAGGTATTTCATTGCGGTCGCCGCGTTCTTGACCGTCCTGGTACTACCCGCGTTGAGCGCATTTGAGTTTTTGCCTGTTCGCCAATCCGCTGTACTGGCCATTCGTGAGCCGGTGGATCTTGAGCCGAGGCAGCCGTCAAATCAGTATTTCGCTCCCAACGTGTTAGTGGAAACGCCTGCTAGTTCGCCAAGCGTCAGTGATGAAGCGGGAGCGATCAAAGCGTCGCCGCTGCTCCTGTCCGCTTTTTTCGCTGTGTGGCTCATTGGTGCGACGATGCTGCTGTCGCGTGAGATTGCCGGACATGTAATTCTCATTAGAGCACGAAGAAGCTGGCGCCGTGCCGACATTGAAATTTGTGAAAGGCTAGGCGTGCCGACCGACACCCGGTTGTATATCGGAAATGGCGAGGGGCCATTCGCAATCGGCGTGATCAAACCGGTGGTTGTTGTCCCCGACCGTCTCCTTACCGAATTGCCGACCGACGCTGTCCGTCGGATCGTTGGCCACGAGCTCGATCACGTCAAGTGGCGTGACCCCGCAATCAATGCCGCGCTCCGCCTTCTGCGTGCGTTGACATGGATCGTGTTTCCCCTTTGGCTGATCGAACGCGTCGTCCGTCTCGAACGCGAAGCCGCCGCCGATCACGCGGCCGTCAAGCCTCATGACACGGCGTCAACGGCGGAATATGCAAATGCGATGGTGGCTCTGGTCAATTGGTCAACTCGTGCTCCAAATACGCGACGTTTCCGATTTGTAACGACCGGCATAGACGTGCAGCCGGGACTCGAAAAACGCGTACGCCGATTATTTCAGGCCGCTCCGCTGTGTGTCCGACGTCTTGCGTTCGCGGCCTCGGTGCTCGCTATCGGAATTGTCAGCACGTTCTTTCTACCCGGTGTAGTCTCCGCGACAAAATCGCCATCCTTTGCTTTGGTTATTGCCGTCGCGGACAATGACGAGGCCGGCAGCCAAACGGCTATTGAAAGATTCTTATCTACTAATCGCAGCATTCACGCGACCGGAGATTCAGTCGCTAATCCGGCCCTGACGAGCGATTCTGAACCCATTACGACTGAGTCCGGCGACGCGGAATCAGCCGATATAATTCCCGTTGAAATACCAATTCCGATAACATCGTCGGCTTCTACTTTTGCTGCCGACTTGACCGAGGACCAGTTCATTGCGATCCAAAAATACAAGGTGACGCCGGAGTTCGTCGCTGAGATGGCGGCCGTTGGTTACCCCGATCTGTCGATTGACCGACTGATCGATTTCAGGCGGGTTGGCGTCAGCGCCGCCTTTGTCGGCGAGATGGCGAACGCCGGCTATCAAAGTCTATCGCCCGACCTGCTGATCGACTATCGGCGTCATGGCGTCAGCATCTCTTATATAAATGAGATGCGGCGATATGGATACAGCGGTTTGTCGCCACAGAATCTCATCGACTTTCGGCGACAAGCTGTTTCCGCGGCGTATATAACCGAAATAGCCGAGCTCGGTTACGGTAACCTTTCGGCTAATACCATTCTCGAATTTCGTCATCAGGGGGTAAGTGCGGCATTTATTACTGATATCAGCGATGTCGTAAACCGTCCGCCGACTGCGCGCGAGCTTATCGATATGCGAAAGTTAGCGGTCACGACCGCATTTGTTGCGGAGCTAAAACGGCTCGACTACGACGAAGTCACCGCCGGCGAGTTGATCGCCCTAAAAGCAAACGGCGTAACCGCCGCTTTTGTTGAAAAGATGAATACGCGTAATGCGAGCAGCCATTCGCTAAGAGAATTGATATCGATGCGCGCGGGTGGCGAACGATGAAGAAACTTTAAGGCCCCCGTCATTTAGACAACACAAATTAAGGCGTATCAATTGCCCGGCACGACCGGGATCAGTACCCGTGTGTCCAGCAGTTCAAAATATCAAGGAGTTACCAAAATGAATCGTATCGTAAAAATATTACTTTTATCCATAGTTGCGGCGGCCGCAGCCAATGCTCAGAAAGCGCCAACCATCATCCTCGGTGAAAAGGGTCGCAGAATCGACACAGTAGCGTCGGCATATCATCGTGAGGGAATCTTGAGCGGCACAATTTTGGTCGCCGAACGCGGGCGCGTAATTTACAAGCGCGGGTTCGGCTTTGCCAATCTTGAGTTCAAGGTGCCCAATGAACCTAATACCAAATTCCGCATTGCATCCATTACAAAATCGATCGTTGCCGTCCTCACGATGCGTCTTGTCGAAAAGGGAAAGCTGACACTCGACTCGCGGGTGGGCCAGTTTCTTCCCGATTATCAAAAGGATATCGCCGACAAGGTGACCGTGCGTCATCTGCTCTCTCACACCAGCGGATTGGCCGACACGCTGATGCGGCCGGGGCTATACGAACGCGAGATCCGCGACCCGTTCACGCCCGCCGAGCTGCTGGCCCGATATAGCAGCGGACCGCCAGAAGCGGAACCGGGCACGAAATACAGGTACAGCACGATGAATTTCGTTTTGCTTTCCCAAATGATCGAGAAAGCGACGGGCAAATCGTTCGAGGAGAATATGAAAGACGAGGTGCTCGTACCGCTTGGCATGAAAGACACGGGATGGGAAGGTCCGAGCGCTACCGTCGTCCGAAGTGCGCAAGGACGCTCGACGCTAAAAGACCCTTCCCCAATTAACGAGCGAATGGCAACCGGCTATATGAAATCCGGCCAGATGTATACGCGCTCGCCGTTTATGGATATGACGCACGCCGCCGCCGGCGGCGCGATGTACTCGACGGTTGAGGACCTCTTTCGCCTCGACCGAGCGCTGCATGACGACAAGTTCCTCTCTCGCGAGACTCTGACGAGGATGATTACCCCGACAATCTCCGACATGGGCCTTGCATGGAACAGCCGCTATCTCTCCTTTGCCGATCTACAGCAGCCCTTTCTCAACATTGTCGACGAGCCCCGCAACCTGCGCCCGCCTCCGGGCGACATCAACCTCGTGTTCAAGCTCGGCGACCTGTGGGGTTTCAGCGGTGTGTTTGCGCGCGTTCCGCGCGATGAGCATGCCATCATCGTGCTCGTAAACGTCAACAACCGCGGGGTTTTCTTTGACCTCGAAACGATACGAATCACGCAAGGGGTTCTAAATATCCTCTACGATAAGCCGTATTTCACACCCGGCGAGCGCACATTCGCCGCGATGATCGAGCGGCAAGGCTATACAAAAACGCTGACAGAATTCCGCCGCCTTAAACAAATCTCGCCCACCCAGCCGATCCTTCGTGAGGGTGAAATGAATATTATCGGTTACGAGATACTCGGCCAGAAAAAATTCCGGCTCGCAATCGATGTCTTTCGCCTAATCGTCGACGCGTACCCCAAATCGGCCAATGCCTACGACAGTCTCGCCGAAGCCTACATGCTCAGCGGCGATAAAATGATGGCGATCACATTTTATGAAAAGGTGCTTGAGATCTTGCCCGGCGATCCTAATGCAAATGCTGAATCTCTTAAAAACAATGCTTTGAATAGACTAAAAGAGCTGCAGCAGAAGTAGCGCCTAAGCAAGTAATCCTAATTAGATAGAAGGAGATAGATCATATGTCGAACGAAGTATCGCGTCGGGGTTTCTTAAAATTAAATGCCGCGACTCTATT
Source organism: Pyrinomonadaceae bacterium (assembly GCA_041745735.1). GTDB lineage: Bacteria > Acidobacteriota > Blastocatellia > Pyrinomonadales > Pyrinomonadaceae > OLB17. Next base: position 6,612 of record JBGTII010000087.1, read on the forward strand.
GGGGCTTTCTACCTTCCCGATGCTCACTAAGGCGGAAAATAGCGCGGGCTTCGAAAACCCGGGCCCAACCGGACCGATTGTCAACATTATTTCAAATTTGCAGAAGCTTATTCCTGAACTGATGCGGCACCACGCGGTGACGGGAGTTTCGGTTGCCGTTGTGAGGAATGCCAAAATC
>JBGTII010000088.1:0-15240 GCA_041745735.1 Pyrinomonadaceae bacterium
CCCCATCCGCTACGTCGGCATCGGCGAACAAGTCGATGATCTGATGGTGTTTGATCCGGAGAGTTACGTTAACGGGCTGTTTAGCTAGGAGACTTATGAAAAACTATTTGTTGATCGCGATATTTATGGCCGTCGTATTTCTCGGCACGGCGCAAACTGCATCCGCTTGCTCGTGCCTTCCGCCGCAACCCGGCGTGAGTCTCAAAACTCAGGTTCGGACATCAAAAACCGCAGCGACCGCAATATTTGCAGGTAAAGTCGTCTCGATCCGTTATTCAGACGTAAAGATGGACGGCAAACCGGTCACGGCGTACGCAAAGATCGCCGTCGAGCGTTCGTGGAAAGGACGGGTGACTGAGTTTATCGAGGTCGAGACAGCTAATATTTGCTGTCTTTGCGGCTATAACTTTGAGACAGGGAAAACTTATATTATTTATTCAACTTCGACAGACCCGACATCAATAAGCGTCTCGAGCTTCAGCCGAACTTCAGAGATCACGAAAAAGAGCCTGGATGAAAAATTCCTTGGCAAGGCAAGTAAACCCAAAAAGTCATAGAAACCGCAGCCTCACAATCTAACGACGAGGCTCTCGCCAGACGTTCGCTCGAACTCGCAGCGAAAGGCATCGGCAGGGTTTCGCCGAACCCGTTGGTCGGCTGCGTGATCGTCTCTGCTGCCGGCGAGATCGTTGGCGAGGGAACTTACATCTACGACGATGTCATTCACGCCGAGGCGATCGCTCTCGAACAAGCCGGGGATCTTGCAAACGGCGGAACGGCATACGTTTCGCTCGAACCCCACAGCCACCAAGGCAAAACCGCACCATGCACTGAAGCACTGATAAATGCTGGCATCAAACGCGTCGTCTGCCCGATCGAGGATCCAAATCCACTCGTTTCCGGCAAAGGATTTGAACGGTTGCGTGAAGCCGGCATCGGGGTTGTCACCGGCATCCTTGCCGACGAAGCCGCAAAGCTCAATGAAAAATTCATCTGCTGGCACAAAAAGCAGCGTCCATTTGTCCACCTCAAGCTCGCGATGTCCGTCGACGGCCGTATCTCGATCGACAACAGCGTTTCGACCGCCATCTCCGGCGACGGCGGACGACGGCGTGTACAAGAGTTTCGGCACGAACACGACGCAATTCTTATTGGTGGAAACACCGCGTTTGTCGATAACCCGAGTCTTACTGACCGCAGCGGAAAAGCACGACGCCGACCGCTAGCGCGTGTCGTTCTCGATAATCAGTTGCGTATCCCTTTGGATTCCGCACTTGTAACAACTGCCAAAGAGACGCCAACATTAGTTTTCACGAACAGCCATGACGATGAGGCCGTTGCAAAGCTTACCAAACACGGCGTCGATGTCGTTAAAACTCAAATGGGCGGACGCGATCTCGCCGGTGTCCTTGCCGAACTAAAACGTCGTAATATCCAAAGCGTCTTGGTCGAGGGCGGCTCGGAAGTTGCAGGTTCATTTATTGATTCGCGACTGGTCGATAAGATTACATTCATTACCGCGCCGATCATCATCGGCGGACGCGAAGCCCCAAATGCCATCGGCGGTGCCGGTGCGGACTCTATCGCACAAGCGATGCGTCTCAACGACGTCACCGTTCAACACCTCGGAGATGAGATCGAGATCACGGGTTATCCGACCATTTAGAACGCAATGAAGCTCCGTGCCAAAAAATCTCTCGGCCAGAACTTTCTGCACGACGCCTCCGTCATAGAGCGGATCGTTGGGGCACTTGATATTCACGACTCCGACACCGTCGTCGAGATCGGCCCGGGGACGGGTGCTCTAACCGAGACCCTTGTTAAGACTGGAGCAAAGGTTGTCGCTGTTGAATTTGATAGGGAACTTGTCCCGTTGCTTGCACAGCAGTTTCGTTTTGATGAGAATTTTAGTCTCGTAAACACCGACGCTCTCAACGTCGATTTTTCCTCTGTCGTTGATATCCCAATTGGCATAAAGCTCGTCGCCAATCTTCCGTACAATATCTCGACGCCGATCTTGCAGCGGCTGATCGAACAACGCCATATTTTCTCGAAGCTTGTGCTGATGTTTCAGCGCGAGGTCGTCGAGCGGATCGTCGCCAAGCCAGCAACAAAAGAACGTGGATTTCTAAGCGTTATCGCCCAGACAGCGTTTGATATCGAATATCTTTTTGATGTTGCCCCGGGATCGTTTCGTCCTGTGCCAAAGGTCTGGAGTTCGGTGATACGCCTCACTCCGAAGCCCGCCTTCGTTGGCGATGAGACCATATTCCGCAAAGTCGTCAGCCAGTCATTCGCGCAGAAACGCAAGACGATCCTCAATAATCTAAAAGACATTTACAATGACGCGGGCTGTATCCTAGAATCTGGGGCTATCGACGGCATTCGGCGGGCGGAGACGCTAACGCTCGAGGAATGGATCGCACTTACCGCAGCAATAAAGAAAGGGCGTCAGTGACGCCCTAATTAGTAGTGATTTTGGAGAAAACTATTAGCGAAGTGTCTTTTTCCTATCTGTGTCGATCAATTCGATGACTGGTTCTTGGATCTCATCTGATTTCTCAGATCTACTTACGCTAGCCGATGTGCTAAATGCACTGATCACCGCAATTTGCGAGACGGCGTATCCACCCGGAGCGCTTGCGTCTTGCACATACCATCTGGCATAGAATGTTGTTCCGCGCAGCTTTCTCGGCAGCGTAAAAGTAAAGCTTAGCGAAGACCAGCCGTTACCTGCTCCTGTATTAGCAGTATTTACCGTCAACCGTTTCAACTCATTCCTAACGAGACCCGGAGTGTTTCCCGGCTGCACACCCGAAATTATAAGAGTCGCTTGGGCGTTACCCAGGGCGTTGCTCATTGAAACAGTAAAATTTGGATTTCCCACGAGAGGCGGCGAGAGGATCTTTATCCGAGGTAGTAATCCGCCAGAACCGTTTATACCTGTACCCGTCAATGTCGGTACAAAAGCAGACTCGGTAAAAAGCATCGGACGGTCAAAAGGTGGAGCCTCCGTAACCAGCCGAGGGTCAGTCAGTGATCGCAGAAATGCGACGAGATCGTTGCGCTGCGGGGCAGTTAGGTTCAATTGGTGGATAAATTGAACAGCAAACGTTGGTTCGTCGATGAAATCACCGCCGCGATTATAGAAATCCACAACCTCCATCAGGGTCGAAAATCGTCCATTGTGAAAGTAAGACCCGCGCAGCTCGACATTGCGAAGATCGGGCACCCGGAATTGACCCAAGTGCTGATCATTTCCCGTTACCTGAAAACGTCCGGTGTCTTCGACAACCGGTCGCACGCCAATATTTCGAAAGGTGTTATCGGTAAAAAGTGGTCCGGTGTGACACACGGTACAGCTGTTAGCAGGGTTATTAAAGATCCCGCGGCCCCTAGCGGCTGCGGGGGTGAGCGGAGTGATCCCGGCTACATCGAGATCGATCGGGGCCTGGTCGCTATACAATGCTCGTTGATAAGCGGCGATCGCCATAGCGATGCGGGCCGGGGTGACCTCAGCAGTCCCGAAAGCCTCGAGAAACAGATCAGAATAATTACGCCCGCCGATCCATGTGTTCAACGCCACAGGGATCGAGGGCGAAAGGGCGAGCGGTTTAGAGCCCACCATACGGGCCGCAACGTCGTTCCAGTCTCGGCCAGCATGTGCCATCTCAGCTGACGAAAGCGGAGGGCCGAGAGCCTGACTCTCGAGAGCCGCTCCGGCATTAAGAATAATATTGTTTGTGATCGGGTCGCGAAATTGTGGTGTCGCACGGCCGTCCCAAAAGAGGGTCGGGGAATAAGCCGCGTTAATATGTGACCCCGTTTTACGACCGGTAACTTGGGGGTTAAGGCCGTAATTGGGGATATTCACGTAGGTGCCGTCCGGATTTGTTGACGGAATACCTAACGAACCTCGGACGTCGTCGCTATCGGCAGCGGGTTCGAGTATTCCATTGAGCCCTGGGTTAAATGATGTTGTGCCTGCGGCAATCGCCGAGCGTGGATCGGTGCCACCTGAGCTTGCATGATGACAAGTGCCGCAAGCGACGGTTCTGGTTGACGATAATTGTTCATCCCAAAACAATGTCTTTCCAAGGTATATCTTTGTTGCCGTTGTAGGATTTCCCGCCGGTGCCGAGGGCGGTGGATTTAGCGGAAATCCAGGCGGTGGCGGTGGCCCAACTGAAATGGCCCGCATTCCTTGATCCGGGACGCTGACCTCGCTCACGGTCGAGCTATTTTCTGCGCGTATCCAGTAAAAAGCGGTTTGCCCAGGCGCTGCGCCATTGTCCTGAAAAAAGTTTGAGACTGTTGTGCCTACATCTATTGCCGTTGCCGAGTTATTGGTCGTATTGCGAAAAATACGATAACTCGTCGCCCCACGGATGGTATCCCACCAGATGGTCACCTTATTGCTATACCTACTATCCGAAGCAATAACTCCGGTCGGCGCTGATAACGCTGTGCCTCCGCTCTGGCCCGTTACGCCTTTCGAATTTAACAAGGCAAAGGCCGCTGTTACGGCGACGAACGCCACGCACACGAATATTTTAAGTCTTTTCATACTAATAATGACTCCTGCCCTAATTAGCTATTATTTATTTGAATAAATGCCCAAACCTAATCTTGATCTGGTTTCTGCACCGAAACAATCTAGACTTCAAATTGCTCGTGCTTATCCCGATGGCTTCGGCCACCTCGCTAAGCGAATAATCTTCTGAATATACCAAAGTCAACGCTATTCTGTCTTGCTCATCGAGCACACTTAGTATTTTTTCTGTCAATTGCCTTGCCGCCAGTGACCGCTCAACCGAAGGCTTTCGTCCGTCCGCAACCGTCTCAAGATAGTCGCTCTCGTCGCTGCTAAGATCTGTTACCAGGCTTTCGGCCCTCCGACCACGCCTACGAAACTCGTCGTAACAAACATTGACCGCGATCCGTGTCATCCAGGCCGGGAACGAGTTATCCTCGCCGCCGCGATATTTCTTGAGCGAAAAGTAAGCCTTGGTAAAACTCTGCTGGACAAACTCTTCGATGTCGCTCCGCTCTCGAAAAAACCGGCTCACAACACGCGTCATCGGGCGGGTGTATCTTTCAAAGATCACTGCAAATGCCGTCTCGTCTCCGCCGAGGACAGCCTGTACGAGCTGCTCATCGCTGGCCGGCGTGACGTCCGCCTGAGATCGGGTGTCGGTCTGCAAATTGATATTAAGAACCTCTTGAAGCATTTTCTTCGTTTCTGATGCTCTAAACAAATTGCAGATGGTTCATTCTTTCACCGGCGGCCGGCCCGGTCCTTTCTCGATGCGAAATCCGTTCGGCACAGTGAATAGATCGGCTGACGGTTCGGTGCGTTTTATGTTCACGAGCTTGAAAACGTGTTCACCGGCCAGCGGATCGAGATGCCGTGAATACACGATCATCTGCAGCTCGGGTGAAAACCATTTTTCGCTCACCACCTCGATCGGTTTGTCATTACCAAGCTGGCCCGCAGGTATCTCAAACGTTACGCGGGTGCCTTCGACCGTAACGCCCTCGATCGTCTTTGTTCCAAGCGATTCTGTCTTTGCATCCGGCGGTGTGCCCGGTTCATTTGGTGGATTGCCGCCGATACCGTGCTGACGGGCGACCTTGTTATTCATATCAAGGAAATATTGCGTCTTTGTAGCAAAATCGTTGATGAACACAAGCATCTGCGGCTTGCCATCCGTGCCTGAGATGCTGACACCGCCTACCATTTCAAGCGGCTGCTCGCGACGGGTTCGTCCTGCGGCGTCACGGTAAAATGCCCCTTTGTTTGTTTTAGTGACGGTTGTTCCGTCAAAGAGTCTGCGTGTATCTTCGATAACCGTTTCAGCCGAGAATGGTTGTGATTTGACTAATTTGTCGCCAAATCGAAGCTCTGCCGCGATAAATCTTGCATTTGGTGGCGGCGGGTTGCCGCCCTCGCGTTTTGGAGGACGGGCCTCTTCTCTTGAGATAGCTCCATCGCCGTTCTTGTCCATTTCGTTAAAGACGCCTTTAACGATCTGTTCAAATTCGGCACGGCTCGTTGTCGCTCCGTCTGCGGCCTTGTCCATAAAGAAGAACGGAGGCAATATTCTTTTGCCCTCTGAGCCCATGGGCGGACCGGGCTGCCCGTTAGGCGGGCCTTGTGGCCTCATTCCACCCTGTCCCATTGGCGGACCCTGCGGACGCATTCCTGGGCCTATCGGACCGTTATTACCACCTCGCGGCTGGCGACGGATCTCGTTGGCATCGATCGAGCCATTCGAGTTTTTGTCGTATTCGGTAAAGGATGCCTCGATGGCGGTCTGTAATTCAGCAGAGTCGAGCTTTCCGTCCTTATTCGCATCGAGACGCATTAGCCAATCATCCTGCGGCGGACGCATATCGTCACCGGGCCGCATCTGACCGTTTGCCGGGCCGCCTAGGCCGGGTTGCCCCGGTTGACGAGGGGGGCGTTGTGCTACAACAGTTACTGTTATTAAAAGTGTTATAAAAATTGATATAAATGCGTGTCTTTTCATTACTAACTCCTTAAAACTAACGAATAAAACGTATTGCCCGCGTCAGCCCGTCGTCACCGACGACAACCTCAGCATCCACAAGACTTGACGGCCTTTCGACACTCGCCACGAGGCCCAGCGTCACCATCATCGAACTAGGGACCTTGACCCGGACGATCTGTCCGCTGTCGGGGTTACGTGCGTATGAAAGTGCTATAAATTCTGTTTTGATCTCGGTCTTTTCTTTTGTGACAGCCTGGGTCGGAACGACCTGTTTCTTGAACTGTTTTGGCGAAACCTTGAGACTTGCTGCAACGGTCTGAGATTTCTTTGGCAATGATTCCTTTGACTCCGCATCAACTGTCTGCGGAACATCAGTGTTTTGAACTTTGGTCTGAGGTAATAGCGTCTCAACATTAGTTGGAACAACAGCGACATCAGACGCTTTTGGCAGATCGCCCGAGAGGAACACAAACACCGAGATTAGCAGTGCGGCCGCAACAGTCGTCGGAACGCCTATCATGAGCAAACGCCGAATAATGTTTACTGGAGGCCATGGCGATACTGCCGTTGCTTTTTGCTCGGCGATCTGTCGCTGCACAGCCCACCACATCGTCGGCGAATCGGCGATCTCATTGACCGCTGCATCGTCGAGCGAGGCGTCCGAAATCATCGTCCGCATCATCTGATCTAGTTGTTCGTCTGAAAACTGCTTGTTCATACTTTCGACCTCAAAACTTGCTGTCAGGTGAAAGACGCTTGGACTAGCCGAACGGTTTCAAAAAAATATTTGGCCTTTGGTCTTTGGTTTTCGGTCTTTGCTAAAACCAAAAGCCAAAAACCCACAACCGACCTATGTTATACTTCACAATTCGAAGAGAGGTAAGCATTGAGGAAAGTTGAAATAATACCGCTTGGCGGGATCGGCGAATTTGGGATGAACTGTATGGGCATCCGCTGGGCCGATGAGATGATCATCATCGACGCCGGGATGGGCTTTCCCGAAGAAACGCCTTATGGTGTCGATATCTCGATACCCAATTTCGACTTTCTCGAAGAATACCGTGACGATCTGACCGCGATCATCCTCACGCACGGCCACGAAGACCACATCGGTGCTCTCGCTTACATTCTCAAAAAATTTAATCTGCCGGTCTACTCGTCGCGTTTTACGCTTGCTCTGACGGAAAAGCGGCTTGGCGAATTTAACATGCTCGACGACGTGCTGCTCCACCGCGTCGAGGCAAACGACATCATCACCATCGGCAGTTTTAAGATCGAGTTTATTCACGCGTCCCATTCGCTGGTCGAATGTTTTTCGCTCGCGATCCACACGCCCGTCGGCACGATAATACACACCGGCGATTACAAGATCGACGACACGCCCGTTATTGGCAAGCCTTACGATCTAAAAACCCTCGGCCGCATCGGCGACGAAGGCGTGCTCGCCTTGCTGTGTGATTCGACTAACGCGACCGTTCCTGGACGGACTCCGTCAGAAATGGCTGTGATCCCGGCGTTCGAAGAAATATTCGAACAAACCGAAGGCCGGATGTTCGTCTCGACGTTCTCGTCTTCACTGCATCGTTTGCAGATCGTTTTTGATATCGCTCACCAGTTTGGCCGCCGCGTCTGTGTTTGCGGACGCTCGATGCAGAAAAATGTCGAGATCGCTGAGGAGCAGGGCTTGCTAAAGATCCCTCACGGCACGCTTGTCGATCTCGGCGGTTCGCGGGCACTTGATGACGACGAGGTCTGTTATCTCGTGACCGGTTCGCAGGGCGAAATGCGTGCGGCGTTGTGGAATCTTGCGACCTCGACGTACAAAGGCCTGGAGATCGAGCCCGGTGACACGGTCATTCTTTCTGCCCGCATCATCCCCGGTAACGAAAAGAACATCAGCCGCTTGATCGGCAACCTGTACAAACGCGGTGCAAACATTATTGAGGAAAAGCGCCGCCTCGTTCACGTTTCGGGCCACGCTTCGCAGGGTGACATTAAGATCATGGTCGAGACGTCTAAGCCAAAATTCGTTATCCCGATCCACGGCGAATACCGGATGCTGTTTCGCCAGAAAGAATTCATCAAAAACCACGTCGGCAGCTACAACGACGAGGATATTATCCTGATCGAAAACGGCAACGTGCTCGAGCTCGATCAATACGCCGCAAAGGTTGTCGCCAAGCACGAGATGCACAAAACTTTTATTGATGAAGAGTCGATGGAAGAGATCGAGTACGATGTTGTCCGCGAACGTAAAAAACTCGCCTACGGCGGAGCGATCTCGCTGGTCGTTGCGATGGAGAAAAATACCAATCACCTAAACGGCGAGCCGCAGGTGACGTTCGAAGGAGTCGCCGGCATCGATGCGCTAAATGGTTTCGCCGCCGACACCCGCAAGTCGATAACAAAAGCTATCGCCGACATGAAACCCGAACACATCGCCGACCGCAAGATGTTCAAAGAAAACCTACGCATCCATCTAAAGCGGTTTGTGCAAAAAGAGATCAGCTCCAAACCCGTCATCGTCACCACCATCGTTGAGGTCTAAATGAGAGACCGCCTTCTTGAACTCGAAAGATCGTCACGTCTGCTCGAACCCGACGCTGATGAGAGGGAAGTCGCCCGTTCCGGCGTCCTCGCCTATTCCGAGGATTTCCTCGACAACGTCGAAGCGTTAAACGCCTACAATATCTCAGACGACAAAGGCATCGGGCTGCTCGATTCTCCGATATCCGAAACCGGCATCGGTATTGACGAAGCGATCTCGCTGATCCGCGAAAACGTCGATACGCCTGGGCTAAATCCTGCATCCGGCGGCCACGTTGCTTATATTCCCGGCGGCGGTATCTATTACTCGGCACTTGGTGATTATCTGGCGGATGTTTTCAATCGATACGCGGGCGTCTTTTATGCAAGCCCCGGTGCAGTGCGGATGGAAAATATGCTCATTCGCTGGATGAGCGAAGTCGTTGGCTATCCTGCGACCGCCGTCGGAAATCTGACATCCGGCGGGAGCATCGCAAATCTCATCGCCATTGTCACTGCCCGCGACGCAAAACAGGTCAACGCCGACAGTATCACTAGCTCCGTCATCTACCTTTCCGAACAGGCTCATCACTCGGTCGATAAAGCCATCCGCATCGCCGGGCTTGGCGAATGCATCTTGCGGCATTTGCCGGTCGATGAAAAATACCGGATCATTTCGTCAAAGTTCGCCGAGCAAGTGACTGCCGACAAAGCGGACGGCCTTAGTCCGTTTCTAGTAGTTGCGTCCGCCGGTACGACCGATGTCGGTGCCATCGATCCGCTGACTGAGATCGGAGAGATCGCACGCGAAAACGGTTTGTGGTATCACATTGACGCGGCGTATGGCGGCTTCTTTGTTCTGACCGACGAAGGCAAAGATAAGCTACGCGGGATCGAGACCTCGGATTCGCTTGTCATCGATCCGCACAAAGGGCTATTCCTCCCGTACGGCCTCGGCGTCGTTTTGGTCAAAGATGCTGCGGCGTTGAACGCTTCGCATTATTACACCGCAAATTATATGCAGGACGCGGCGAGCTCGGCGGACGAGCCTTCGCCGGCGGAACTGTCGCCCGAACTGACCAAACATTTTCGCGGAATGCGGCTGTGGCTGCCGTTAAAACTTCACGGGATCGCTCCGTTTCGTGCGTGTCTTGAAGAAAAGCTCCTGCTCGCTAAATATTTCCACGCGGAGGTAAAGAAACTTGGTTTCGAGAGCAAGATCGACCCCGAGCTGTCGGTCGTGACCTATCGCTGGTTGCCGCAAACGGGCGATGCTAATACATTTAATAAAAAGCTGTTGGAAGCCGTCGTCGCCGACGGGCGTATATTTATTTCATCGACGATGCTCAACGCCGAATTTACGCTGCGCTTTGCGTGTCTCGCATTTCGAACGCATCTCAGCACGGTCGATACTCTGCTAGAAGTCCTCAAGAATAAAGTAGATGAACTATTGTCAAAGCCTGCGAACGAAACTAGTCTGTAAAACCTATCAAGAACCTCAGCACGGCGGCGGGCACGCCTATGATTACCAACAGAACTAAAAACACGGTGATAAACGACGAGCTTTTGAACCCGGTAAGAGCTTGTTTCAATCCGCCTGTCAGCATCGCGAGGCCCATCAGTGCTAGGGCTCCGAGCAACGCGTAGATCAAGGTCATCGTCGAGGCATCAGGCCCCTTTCGCAATGAAACGAGGATGATCAATCCGGCGCCCATGACCATTAATATCAGGCCGCAGACAGTCAAAAGGACGCCGAATATCTTGAACGTTTCCGCGTCGTAAAGCGGGAATCCGCACTCAGGGCATTTCGGCAGCTTTTCAAACGTCGAATAGTCACAATCAAACTTGTGACACGTGTACAGTTTCCGTGCGCCGCCCTTGGTGTTCCATCCGGCCTCTTGCATCGACTGGCGTTTGTCTTCCCGCAGTTCGCTCATCTCATACCTTGCAGACAGTTTTGGCTAAGTATACTCTAATGGTCGTTGGAACAAGTAATTTATGAACTGGACAGGCAAAACAGTATTCCTAACAGGCGCGTCAAGCGGTATTGGCGAAGGATTGGCTCTGGCGTTGGCTAAGAAAGGTGCGGTGCTTGGGTTATTGGCGCGGCGGCGGGAGTTGCTGGATGATCTCGCGGCTAGATGTGAAGCCGCGGGTGGAACGGCGAGGGCTTTTAGTGCTGATGTTACCGATCCGGATGCGATGCAGAACGCGGCACAAAAATTCCGCGATGAGTTTGGCCCTATCGACATTATGATCGCGAACGCGGGGATGGGCGGGAATGATAAGCTTACTCGGGCGTATGATCCGGCTTCGGTCAAACGGCTCATCGACATCAATCTGCTCGGGGCGGTAAATTCGATCCACGCGGTTATCCAGCCGATGATCGAACACGGTTCCGGCCAGCTTGTGGCGATCTCAAGCCTTGCGGGTTTTCGCGGGCTGCCAAAATCCGCCGCGTATTCGGCCAGCAAGGCCGCGATGACCGCATTTTTCGAAAGCGTCCGGCTCGACAACGCCCGCCACAACATCGACGTCACGATCATCCATCCGGGCTTTATCAAAACGCCGCTCACCTCGGGCCGCTCAAACAAAATGCCGTTCCTAATGGAACTCGACGACGCCATCCCGCATTTCGTTGCCGCGATCGAAAACAAAAAGAAATTCGCCGCCTTCCCCTGGCAGCTCGCCTGGGTCGTCAAACTGGCAAAGATAATGCCCGCCTGGCTCTATGACAAGACAGCGGGCAAAGCTCGGTTTCGGGAATAACAAAAAGGCCGCGAGCATAACGTTCGTGGTCTTTGTCATAATACGGAATTATTTGACAGAAAGTATCAGGGCAAGTAATATCTTGTCACTAAACCGCATTAGATGAATAAACTTGTACTAATTTTCATATTTGCAATAGCTAACTTGCCTTTGATCGGGCAGACCCTCCCAAAGCCATGCTATATAACCAAAACAGACGCGCCTTCTCTACGGGGCCTTCGGCTAGGAATGACACCGCAACGTAGTGGAATTGAGTTAGGTACAAAAATTAATCTTGAAGAACATAAAATAGAGTTTACCGATTTATCTATTGACGAGGTAAAGGAATATAGGTATTACAGCGCTCCGAAAATCAGCTCCACGTCTTTTAACGGAATTAACAGCCTACGTTTATCATTCTTCAAAGATGCCCTTTATGAGATCTATGTAAATTATGAAAAGCCGGAAAAACCTTGGAAAGATGCTAAGGAACTATTAGATTACTTGGGTGATAAATACAATTTGCCATCTGATTCGTGGTTTGAGTCGAGGTATATGCGTTGCAACGGATTTTCTTTTTCAGCGACTCTTGATAAGAAAGGCGAGGTAACTATCTTTTTAACGGATAGCGGTGTGAATACTATAGTTAATAACAAAGAAGAACAACTTAAATCTGAATATCGACGAAAAATACGCAGTAACGCAGTTGAGAAGGAAAAAGTATTTAAACCTTAAATGGAGAATCATCCATAAATAAAGCCGCGAACGTAATGTTCGCGGCTTTCTTATATATCGGCGTGATATTGAGTTACCCCGTAACAGTCCCGCTCACGGTTTCGCCCCAAGCTCCGAATGAACCGTCACGCATTTGCCAGCGGATCATGTAATGAGCCATCTTGCCGACATCGTCGCCGGTGTATTCGACCATGTACGGCGATTGCGAATCAATTGTTATAAACATGCAATCGTTCTCATCGGTCGGCGGAGGCCCGTCAAGTTTGCGGTAGATCGCCGCACCCTGGACACCGCGAGGCCGCCGTTTGTTGTCAGGCGTCGAAGCCTCGACCCAAGACAGCGTATGCCGCAACCTTTGCGAAGTATCCACCGCAGCAATCGGTATCGTCGCCGCAGCCGGAACCTTTTCGCCGCCGACAGGTATCGCCGTCGCCGCCATGAGAGCTTCGTCAGCTTTGACAAGCTTGGCACCATCGCGAAATTCCGCGATCGCATCCTCAAGCGGCACACGGCTGCCATCCTTTTGCGCCGTCGCGGCCTTAGCTTGCGCAGCCTTCGTCGCCTGGTCGTCCACATCCGTCTCAAATGTGTCTCGGGCCGCCGTCAGGGCCGTAATCTTTCCCACAGTCGTCCCATAAGCCGCCTCGCTGCCCGTCGCAGATGAAATAACCTGCTGAGCGACGTTCAATAATTCTGCATCAGATAATTGTCTTAGACCTTTCGGCATAAAAAATATGTCTCCTTAAGATTAGAGTTAGGTTGTGTTTAGTGTTTTTCGAAAACTTTTACTTTGTATTACAGAACGAAACCAATTGCAAGCATTTTTTTTCCCATCGAGGCGTGAATGTCAACTTTCGAAAGAGTTTTGTAGCGTTAAAAAATCTTCTCTAAGCGTGTAGAAATCATTTCTACACCTCACAAAATCATTTTTACGACTGTAGGAATTATTTTTACACGTGTAGAAACCATTTCTACGACTGTAGAAATCCTTTACACAGTTGTAGAACTCTTCTTGTCGAGTGTAGAAGCCTTTTCCTAGCTGCTAAAAACCATCTCTACACTGCTAGAAACTATCTCTAAACTCAAAAAACTGTGTTTTGTTGTAATATCAATGAAAACAATAACGCTCGGTGCAATCGATATAATTATGAAAAGCTTTCTACTCTTGATTATTATCTTAGCTTTTAGTTTCAGTGCATTAGCTCAAGCTAAAAAACCTAAGGCCAAACCCGTCGCAAAACCAACACCGAAAACAGCCGCTGTAAATCCTCCTCAAAAAGAACTCATTACAGCTACTTACGATCCGGTTAAAGACCAGACAATTCTAAAGCACAGTTACATGCCTGTGGCATCGGGGCCGCGTCAAGCTTTTTTCATGGCTGCGGGATTCAACGACGAAAGCTCCAATCAAGTCTTTTTCACCATTTACTCCGTTTCCAAAAGCTATCGCTACGTGGATTATAGAAATATCACGATTTTGGTAGATGGAAAGAAGCTTGGGTATAAAGGGGAAAGGCTTGCTGCTCTTTTTAATCCTCGGGAAGCTTCGGTCGATGCGAATGGTGATGCCGTGGAAATTTTAACAATTTTGCTAAGCGTCGCAGATCTGCGCGAGATTGCTAACGCAAAAAGAGTAGATTTCACTATTTGGACGGACAGCTTCGTTTTAACGCCTCAAAACATTACATCCTTGCGGGAGTATGTAAACAAAGTCGATGAGCTACGAGTTAAGAAATCAGCGAAGAAGTCGGAACAGAGGGCAAATGCAGATATTAAACCCTCTGAACCGCCTTTGCCAAAATGTTCGCTCACCATGCAACAATCACCTGAAATAAAGGGCTTTCGTCTTGGGATGTCTAGTCGGGATATCGTTCCTAACTTCCGAAATAACCTTTCCCTCACTGGAAATAGGTCGAATATGGATGGTGTCGATGTCATTGTTTACGCATTTTGGGATTTCGGAGGCGGCGGGAGTTTACCTAGAACGAAGGACTGGGAAAATGTTCAATACGTTCGTTTCCGATTCCTTGACGATAAACTGCTTGTTTATGAAATCCATTATGACAATAAACAGTTGAAGCTATGGAAAGATACAGACACTTTCGTCTCTGTTTTATCTGAAAGAATGACTCTGCCGTCACAACTCGCGAGTAATGCACCTTCTAAAGAATTCGGTTTTGCTAATTCAAAGTGGGCGTACTGTGATGGATGGACATTAGAAATGAATGCGAACGAATCAGCCGGAAAAATAATGCTGACAAATACAGCGGCGACATCGGCATACTTAAAAGATGCGGAAGAAAAGAAGAAACAGGAAGAAGAACGAAAGCGAAAATCCTTCAAGCCCTAAATTTATCATCAGATAAAATGGATACTACAACCATCATTATTAGTGCTTTGGTCGGCGGTCTCGTTAGTACAGTTTCCTCGACAGCTATTATATTTCTCAATAAATATTTTGATGAACGAAGACTTCGCAGAGAGCTTGTTCTTAAAACAGCGGTTGAGAGCTATGCACAGTATTGCCAAATTGCGAAAGATTCTGGAAAGCCAGGAATTCTTCTACCTCTCGCCGATCATATTTTATTGATGGGTTCCCTAGCAGAAAAATCCCTCGATAATTCGGTTAATCCGTCAAATATTGAGGTACACATGTCCCAGATCGATACGATGTATGACAAAATGCGGGACTATCGAGAGAGTACCCACAAGAAAA
>JBGTII010000089.1:0-15178 GCA_041745735.1 Pyrinomonadaceae bacterium
TTTTTTTCCGTCATGTAGCGATGTAAAACGGCGATCTGGTTCGGAAAGTTCAGCAGTAATTCTAACCAACTTCCGTCCTAAATAAAAGTAAATGAAATTATTGCTTTATTGAGTTAAACAATGTAAAATCTTTTTTGGAAATGTTTATTCATTTCTACTTTCATTACTTAGTGCCCCCAAATCCACAACTCTCACTCGTTGGGGAAGTGATATGAAATTGCAGGTGTTATGAAACTCAATCCGTACAGATCAATTAAGCCCGCTAAGGGATTCTCCGCCGTAGAACTCCTTGTAGTTCTTGCCATCATCGCCGTCATGTCCGCGATCTCTATCCCGTATCTGCTTAATTATAAGAAAGGCTACCGATCGGAAGATCAAACATTAAAGATGATCGACGTGATGCGGGAAACAGCTCAGTTGGCGCTGCAAAAACGGCGGACGTTTCGTTTTGAGATCGACCTTACGGATAACGAGATCATGATCATCGACGAGAACGGCACGGCCGCCGATGTAATGATAAAGCGCATACCTCTTGAGATGACCAAAGAGGTCCGCGTTGATCTAATACCCGTTGGTGTCACAAAGCCAAACCCGCCAAATTACACGGATATTACGTTCGCAGTTGATTCACTTGGCCATCTCGAAGGCTCAACCACTGTAACCGGTCACAGTATCTGGGCTGCGAGGTTTCGCAGCGACGGCTCAGTCGTCAATGCCGCCAATAATCCGATAAGCGCAAACATCTATGTGTGGCCGCCGCAAACTCCGGGCAGCACGACCCCGCGGACAAAGACAGAGGTTCGGGCGATAACGATCTTTGGCGGCAGCGGAGCAATACGTTACTGGAAACATAATGGAGTCGGCCTCGTCGCAGATCAATAGGCAATAAAAGATTATGAAACGCAGATCTGAATCCGGATTTACCTACATCGACGTAATGATCGCTCTCGTCATCCTCATGGTCGGGGTTTTGGCCCTGCTGGCGGGCATCTCGGCGTCGATCCTACAGTCGAAAGGACATGAACAGCAGCTCGTCGCAAAGCAGGTGGCCACGTCCACGATGGAATCAATAATGTCGGTCAAAGAAACCGATCCGACGCGGCTGGGCTGGGGAGCCATCGGAAACGTCGGCACCAATCCCGACGAGAACGGTGTAAATCAAGGCATTTTTCCAGCGGGGTTAAGAGACGTATATATGGATCCGGGCTCTGACGAGATCATCGGAACGACAGACGATACCGGAACTCAAGTTCAGGCAATGCAGCGGAGCATAACTATTGCCGATGTGTGCGACCCAGACCGTCCTTCGCCGATCTGCAGTCCGCCCGGAACGTCTGCTATCCGCATCAGGTCAATTACGGTTACAGTGCGTTATTTTGTCGGAGCAGTTGCACGCCAAGAAGTGTTGCAAACAGTGCTAACCGATTATGCCGTGACTAATGAGTAAAGAAAATATGAGACACGATCCGTTAAATTTCGAGCCCAAAATAAATATAAGAACGAGAGGCGAGCAAGGGTTTTCGCTGCTTGAGCTTGTTGTGTCCATGATGCTGTTCATAATCGTTACGGGAGCGGTTTGGGGCGTTTTGCGAGCTGCACAAATGAGCCGCTCGGTTGTCAATCAACAGGTCGATCTGCAAAAGAATGTTCGTCTCGGCCTTAACCTCATCGGCCGCGATACTTATAACGCTGGCTTTGGGTATCCGCTCAGAAACACAGTGGTTTTGCCGGATAACCGCATCTCGACTTTGCTTGCGATCCCGGTCGATACCGACTCTTCGCGCGATACGGTGCCGCCGATCATCGCCGGTAATAACATTACTCTAAACACTTTCAATACGGCGGCAAATATCCGCACCGATCAGGTCACGTTCCTTTTTAAGGATTCGACATTTAACCTGGTCGGCACCGGAGCGGCAGCGGTTTCTCAACCACTGAGCATAAATGCCGCGACCACCACGGGAACCGGCATCGATGAGATCGTACCGATTTCCGGCAGCAACACACTCTGCCGCGCTAATGATATCTACCTGATAACGGGTAACTCGGGGTCAACACTTGGAGTAGCAACTGCTCTAAGCGGGACGAACATCGTTCAGTTTTCAAACGGCGACGTACTAGCAGTCAATCAGACCGGGACATCAGGTCCGCTCCGTTCGATCACGGTTCCCGCCAGCATACAGCGTGTTTTGATGGTGACCTATTTTGTCGCGGCCGACGGTACGCTGACCCGCAGAGAATATGCCAATGCAACATCCGGCAGCTATGTGGACGAACCGCTGGTCTATAACGTTGAAGATTTTCAGATCAAATATGTGATGGACAACGGTTCGCTTTTGGACAATCCGAGTGCAGGTCCGGATGGTACTGCCGGAACAGCGGATGATACTCAGTCAAATCTTGCTGCTGTGCGTCAGATACGCGTCACGGTCAGCGTTCGTTCGGTTGAGAAAAATTCTGCGAACCAGCCCTATCGACAGACGATGACAGCGACATTTAGCACGCGAAATCTTGGATACGATGCGAGTTAAGGAATTAAGGTTAAGTGATATGAAACGATCAGAAATAGGCAGATCTCATAACAACAGTTTGAAAAACGACCCGGGCCAGAAAGGCTCGGCGATCGTCATTTCGCTTTTCGTGCTCGCGTTAATAACGGTGTTTGTGGCACTAGCGTTGTCGCGTTCGTCGGCAGAGGCGGCAGCGTCTGGTAATGAATCGGCTGAGGGCCGCACATTTTACGCCGCACAGGGCAGCCTCGAGACGATGACCCGTAACTTTAATAAGGTATTTGAGGTCAAACTTAATCCAACAACGACCGAATTGGATGCCGTTCGTAACGGAAGCGTCGCCGGCCTGACCGGTTATACATTTACCCAAGAACTCGATCAAACCTCGACACGCTCTAATGTTGTGCTTTCCGGGGGGCCATTTGCGGGGCTCTACGCGATCCGCGACAACTGGCGGCTTCGGACAACGGCGACGAATAATATCGGCGTGCAGGTACAGCTGACGCGAAATGTGTTGAATAACCGGATCCCGATCTTTCAGTTTGGTATCTTTTACGACGACGATCTAGAGCTTTTCCGCCCGCCACGATTCAGCTTTGGCGGCCGTGTCCACTCCAACCGCAACTTTTTCCTCTCACCCGGCTCAGAAGGGGTTTATTTTAATTCTCGTGTAACGACCGTTGGCCATCTAGTTACTCAGACTTGGCGTAATTGGTCAACGGGTGACAGCGGCAACAATCAGACCTTCATCAAGAACGCATCCGGGACTGATCAGCAATTACTGCCGACGATGGGCAGCGTTTTGAATACGACGGTGGGTGCCGCGAATAACATATTTGCGGCAGACCCGACGATGCCGCCGAGTAGATTAAACGCGAGTTTTACAACTCAGAGCAGTATTTTTGATGGTAACTTGCAAAATTTGGTCAAGCCGTTAAAGCTGCCTATTAAGATCGACAGTGACACCAATGACCTGATCGAGATGATCAAGCGTCCCAAAAAGATCGCAGATTCATCCGGAGGAGACCTCTTTAATAACGGTGGCACGCTTGCCCCAGTTACGGCAACGACTGCCGATTCTGACATCCTCAAAGAAGAGCGATTCGCCAATAAAGCAGGCATCCGTATCTCGCTGGCTGACAGTAAGGCCAAACTCCCTGGCTGTGCTTCGGGAACGGGTACGACTGCGATAACCGGCCCCTGCGGTGTACGCCTCGACGGTTATAAGGACGGTACGGGTCCTGTCCCATCGCCCTCGCCATCTGCTACCCCCGATCGAGCCCGCGGCTATCAGCCAAAGGGAATGAAGTTAAACTCCGCCGCATCGACCTTTGCATACGTTCCGACCCGAGCGAACGGCGAAAGGCTTCACACCGGCGGCACGCGCGAAGTGTGGATCAAGGTAGAGACCGTTGACAGCAACGCCGGTACCGGCGTGGTCACGACCATTGATATCACCGAAGATTTTCTTAGCCTGGGTATTACCGAGGCGGCTTCGACGAATGTCGCGATCACTGGCTATTCGGGTACTCGTGCCGATAACGGCACAGCCACTAGCCCGAGTGCAAACATCACAGCAACGGCGGTGCAAACTGCGACAACATATCCGGATAGCCGTGCGGTAATCAAGCTACAACGCTTTGAGATCTTTGGCCCGGCGATCCCAAATACCGGCAACTATCTCCACTCTTATGGCACCGGCTCGTCGGCAATAAACGTTGTTCGCAGGTACAGCGGTGTTACTGCCGCCGAAGTCGCCACGGGGTGTGCCTCAGGCTGTACAGCGCGAAATGTAAATCCAAATACAGGGCTTGAGCATTATGCACATCTGTATCGTGCCACTCTCAATGGCTCGGCAGACGAGGCGGTCGTACCGTTCCCGATCGAGATGTTTGACTCGCGCGAGGGCGAGTATTACGATGACGCTTCTCGTTATACGGCAGGCAAGGTCACCCAAAACGGCATAATGAGTATGATCGATATAGACGTTGCAAATCTCCGACGATTCTTACGCGGAGATTTTGACGGGCTATTTCAACCGACGACAAATTTCCCGTCGGGGCTTCTCAGCAGCGACATACCGCAGCGTCAAGGTTGGGTAATGTATGTATCCGACCGACGCGGCGATGCAGATTTCGACGGGCAGTATGACATGGAAGACGTATATGGAGCTTCGCCAGGTAACGACGGCGTCCTGCAGATCAATGAGGATGTCAACGGAAACGGTGTGCTCGATGCCAAATATTATTCAAGCGATACGTCCGAAGCTTGCGTCGGCTCGGCGACAACATGTGAAGCTGCAAAGTATTCAGCATCGATCTCACCAGATTTCGCGGCTGTCGATGACCAAAAATATTTTCGTCGCGGCGTCAGACTGATAAACGGTACCACCATTCCAGGTAGATACGCCACAGCAACACCGGCAAATACAAAAGGTTTTACCTTTGCGTCTGAGAACGGCGTGTATGTTAAGGGTAACTATAATGCAACCGGTGTAAACAGTGTGCCATCGACAGGGAACTCTGCCTACTCAGAATACAGGCCGTTCAACACTGCGATGCACATACCGGCCTCGGTGGTCGGTGATGCGGTGACAATACTCTCAAATTCGTGGAACGATGCCGAGAGCTTTGCGACGCCGTATGATGCGGATTCGCGGGTTGCGTCAAATACGACAGTCAGGTTTGCGATGATCGCGGGCGACACACTTGCGAACAGGGATCTATCGCCCGGGCAGGGCGGCAGCGGCCCGTGGCAAAGTCTTAATGGAGGCGTCCACAACTTTAAGCGGTATCTTGAAACGTGGTCTGGTCAGAGGCTCGATTTCAGCGGTTCGCTGGTCAATCTGTTTGTATCGCAGAATAACAATGGCACATTCAAATGCTGCAATACGGTCTATAACCCGCCGTTCCGTAATTGGGTTTTTGATAGCACGTTCCTTGACCCAGATCGTTTGCCGCCTGGAACCCCGTATTTCCAATACATCCAGACAACAGGTTTCCAAAAGACAAATAACTAAGCCGCCCACTCGGTAGCTTAACCTTAAACGCGAAGGGCTGCGATCAACACGGTCGCAGCCCAATTCACCACCACCCACCCTCTAACCCACATGGAGAAAAAAATGAAGATAAACACTAGTAACAACAAAGGCTTTTCATTGGTCGAGCTTCTTATCGTAGTCGTGATAATTGGCATACTTGCCGCGATCGCGATCCCTAATCTGCTCGCATCGCGCCGTTCGGCAAACGAAGGCTCGGCCGTCTCTGACCTCAGAATGGTCCACGGAGCTCAGATGACCTACGCGTCGTCGCTCGGCAAAGGGCTCTTTGCAGGTAATGCTAGTTCGACCATCGATGTCGAACCATTCACGCAACTCGGTGCAAGCGGCATCATCGACAGCCAGCTAGCCGGCGGACTTAAGAGCGGTTATGTATTCACGGGCGGCAAGGTAGATACGACTGCAAATTGGCCGTCAAGCTTTTGTCTGCGTGCAGTGCCCGTTGCGGGAAGCGGTGCTTTTGCGACCGGGATCCGTAACATAGCAGTCGCGACCGACGGCGTGATGTACGCCGGGGTTGCGACGGACGCAAATAACGCTCAATGTACTGTCGCGACCGGCAGCATAACGGTCACGTCCGCTACACCACTTTCGTAAAATTCAGTTCCGGTAACCTCCCGGGCCGGATAATAAAAAAGGCCGCGAGCCTCATGTTCGTGGCCTTTTTTTCCTTTTGCTAGGCGCCAAGCCGGAGGGCTATGCACATCGCCATTATTTCAAATCGTTTTTTGAACAATGTCATTGTAAAATCGTATTTCGGGTGTATGGTTAAATATCTGTGACCGTGCTGCCCTCACGATGAAAGAGCTTGTCCTGATCAACTGCCGGCTCGACCGGCGATACGATATCCATGACCAACTGGGTAAGGGCAGCTACGCGGAGGTTTTTCTCGCTCGCGACACTATCGCTTCGCCGCAGTCGCCGCACAGCGAGGTCGTCATCAAAGCTCTCAACGTCTTTTTGCAGGATGACCTTGACGCCGATCTCGAACGCACGCTGGTCGAAAATTTTCAGAACGAGGCCGTCGCCCTCGACCGCGTTCGCCATCCTAATATCATCAGCCGAATAGGCCACGGCACGGCCCGCGATCTAAAGGGGACTGTTTTTCATTACCTAGTGCTCGAATACCTATCAGGCGGTGACCTCCAGGCTTATGTCCGCAAACAGCAGATACCTTTGCAGCAGGCACTTGGTTTTATCGAGCAGATCTGTGCCGGATTGGGTCACGCCCACGAAAAAGGCATCATCCATCGCGATATCAAGCCACAAAACCTGCTGCTCACGGCGGACCGTTCCACCGTCAAGATCGCTGACTTTGGCGTCGCCCGCGTCAATATGTCCGATTCACCGATCACGCGTGTTGGCACCAACATCTACGCGCCGCCCGAACATAGTCCGATGTTCGCCGGGCAGACGGGCAATCTTGAATACTCACGTCTGACGCCCGCCGCGGATATCTATTCGCTGGCAAAATCGGCCTACACAATGATCACCGGCGAAGCCCCAAGAGCATACGCACACGAACCTATAGCGGGAATGCCCGAAGCGATCCGCAGCGAAGACTGGGCGGACGAGCTATTGCGTGTTTTTGCCAAAGCAACCGCCGCCGATCCCCGCGAGCGCCACCAAACGGTTGATGAACTGTGGGCCGATCTTGCGGTCGTTCGCCAGATCGCCGCCGACGGGGAATACAGCACGATGGTGCGTTCACGGGTCGAGGCACCGCAACCGCACGTCTCACGCGGCTATTCGCCGCTGCCTCCCCAGCAGCCAAATTTCGAGCCGATCCCGGAAACTGTGGCGGTCAAGCCTCCAACCGTACCGACATATACGCGTCCGGCAGACATAGGCGGAAACGCGAGTGTGAACGAGCGTGCTCAGTTTGCGATAGCGGGCACGCTACTTGGCGGTCGCGTCTCTGCCCAAAACGCGGCAAAGCCGATCACGATCACTGCCGAGGTTCCAATTGCCGGAAAGCCCGTGCCTATTACCGCTGAATCGCCGATCGTGGCGAAGACGAAAAAACGACGCACGCTGCGGCGGCTTGCGACATTTGTCGTAATCATCGGCATTTTTACGGGAATTCTTTACGGCACCGCAACATATATGAGGGGACGCGGGCTGATACCCGAGGTTAAGAACCCGTTCAAAACGCAGACGGCGGTCGCAAAGACCGACATTTACCTCCGTTCCGGCCCCGACGCAAATAACGATCAGATCGGGCTTGTTACCAAAAATTCGAAAGTCCGCATTGTAAAAGAGCAAAATAATTGGTATCAAGTTGATGTCGTCGAACAGGGCAGGGCACGCACCGGAGAAGCAACCGTGACACGCGGCTGGCTAAATGGAAAGTATCTTGACATTTCGCAGGACTAGAATTCGCCACAGAGGATAGAGAGGGATTATTGTTTCTTGTGTAGGATATTCGCCGGGTTTCAAATTAACCTCTGTGTTCTCTGTGGCTAGATTTAAATCAAAATGAGCATTTTAGACAAAGTTAGACGCTGGATCGACGGGGATTCGTCCGAGCTGGTACTCGAGGAAGCGGCCCGCGACGCGCAGGTCAAACCGCGGAGCCAGGCCGAAGAATTTATCGTTAAGATCGCTCGCGAGGTCGAGAGCGTCATGCAGAAAGAGATCCTTTCGCTGCCTCAAGGCACGACGATAATCCCCAGCGAATACATCATTTTCCTCAGCACCGACGACGATAAAGAGTGGCAAGGCGTTAAACGCAAGGGGCTCGAACAGGGGTTGTATCATATCCTCGCGGAGCGTGCGAAAGAGCTTGCGGGTAAGAAAAAACTCGAAACAAAATCATTTGTGATCGAACTGCGGATCGACGGCACGCTTGATAAAGGCGGTGTTCGCGTCCAGCATAGCTGGGAAGACTCCGCCAGTAATAAAACCGGCGTCCTCGTCCGGCCAAAAGCTCTGCCGGATCTGCCGCCCGTTGCCACGCGAGCAACTGCGACCGTGCCAAATATCGCACAAAATACGCCGCAACCAGCTGTTGCCGCACCTGGCTCCAACATCCGGCAAGCCGAGCCGATCCCCGCTGAAGATAGGGAAGAGATGACCCACGTCAAAAGCCGCATGACCGAGCTGTACCGCCTCGAGGTCTGGCGAGGCGGCGTCCGGCAAAATGTGATACCTGTCTTTCAGTTGGAGGTTGTCGTAGGTCGGGGTTCGCGTTCAAAGCCTGTAGATATCCCGCTTGCGGGCGACGTCGAGATCAGCCGCCGGCACCTGACCTTAGTAACAGACGGAAAGGGCGGATTTTGGGCAGTCAACGAAGGCAAAAACCCGGCGGCCATCAACAACCAAGACCTACCCGCCGGTCAACGCATCGCAGTAACGCCCGGCGTTCCGCTCAATGTTTGCAGCTATACACTCAGGATATTGACGGTATAACCGTGATATGGCGTATTTCACCGTAGGGCTAGGGCTCGACGCCGAGCGCTTTGAGCTGAGCGGTCAATTCGACAGAATTTGGGTTGAGCTTTAGACCCGCCCGGAAATCAGCGATCGCCGCCACATTGTTATTCAGGCCCTTGTAGAGGACACCCCGACCTAAATAGTAGTTTGCATTCGTCTTGTCTAGCTCGATAGCCCGGGTGAGAAGTTGGATAGCGTCATTGCTGTGTTTAGTGCGTCCGGCCATGTCTCCGGCGCTTTCTGCAGCCACGGCTAGCTGGAAAGCGGCAACAGACAGATTCACTAATTCTCGGGCGTAAAGCTTTTCGTCATCGCCCAACACCTTTTTGACTGTTTGAGCTTGTGCTTCGGTCAGCCGCGTCGAGGCTAACGCAAGCTTATAATCGGCGATGGCCAGAGGATACTTTTTGACATTACGGTAGAGAACACCGCGATTGTAATAAGCGAGCCCGAGAATGCTATCTGACTTGCGAATTGCGGCGGCATAATCGGCAAGGGCTAGATCCATCATTTTCGGATCACCCGTCGATGGGTTGAGTACGAACATTTTCCCGGTGTAGGCATTTCCTCGGCCCATCAAGCATGCACTCTGGTCGGGAACGAGGCGTAGACAATCCGTGTAGGTCGCGATCGCAGCGTCAAAATTTTTCTGCTTGTTCTGCTCGCTGCCTAGCATCTGCAGCTTTATGGCCTCCTCCAATTTTTTCAACGGTTCGAAATCCTTTAACAATGTGAGGTCTTTCTTTCGTTTCTCGATGTCCTTGCCCATAGCGACGTATTTTTTTACATCAGCGTATAGTTCACGTACAGCGTTATTGTCGGCGCCGGGATTTAAACGCAAAGATTCGGTCAAGTCAGCCAATGCACGTTCATGATCGTTTATTCTTATATATGAAGTAGCCCGCTGATTGAAGTGATGAAAATCCGTTGGCAGTATCTTTATAGCCTCGGTAAAATCTAAGATGGCCGCTTTGTGATCATTTAGTTTCGCGTGCGTCATACCTCGCAGTTCATAGCATCGGGCTGAACGCGGCGAGAGGCGAATGCAATCGTCGAGCCTCGCTAAAGCGCCGGTATAATTTTTTTCCCCGAATTTGATCTGTCCATCGAGCCGGGCGACATTTGCTAACGCCTCATTTGCTTTTGCCAGCTTTTGGTCAGTTTCCGCAGTGGTTACGGTCGAAATGGGCCGCTGATTACTGGAAACAGTTTTCCCCCAGCCATAACCGGGCTTTGGCACGCCGGACGGATACGGGATATTTGGCGGAACGTCTTTGTTGACCGGTGAATTGGCGACCGTCCAACCTGCAATGATACTTATCGCGGCTCTTTGATCCTGGGGAAGAGTCGCAAAGATCTTGACCGACTCGTTGAAGTAGTAATTATCGGTCAAAATTCCCAGGTACGCCGCGTAAAAGTCGATCTCGATCATCTCGTTGAACTTGGCGAGAACGAAGGGCTTAGCCTCCGGCCACCTCTTATCTGCATTATATAAACTGCGGCAATAGTCCTTAAAAGCCTTTCCCCGATATTCGGAGGGATTGGCTTGAAGATATGCCTCAGAAAGGGCTTTGCGATACGCGTCTTCGTCCTGAGCTTGTGCCCGGCCTGCCCCAGAACCAGCAATTACTGCGAGGGCTATCAAAACGATGATTGTTCTCGATCCAAGAAAATTAAGCATTATCATATGGTTTACTTAAAAACTTTGATGCATACACAGTCCCGGGGTTTCTCTAAAAAAAGACTGCGATTTGTTTGATCATCACAGTTATCTCTCTAAAATCTAATTCATGTTATCCCTAGAACTAAAAGTTTTCGACCCTCGGTTTCCGTTTTTTAAGAGGAGCGAACTTGGCTCGGATGGTCAAAAGGGAATTCGCGTTTCTCAATCAGGCTGATAAGTTCCGCCAACGCCATCTCGATACGCTGCTTGATCTCCTCAGGATACCCATATTTCACGGCATTTTCTTCAAAATCATCACGGTCGAGAATCTCGTATCTAAATTCCGGCCAGACGATTACATCCAGATCCAGATCGACATAATCGATCACATCATCCGCAAATGTCGGCGGCATCGTGATATTGCAGTAATAATTACGCAGACGGCCGTCCGGTTCGTGAAAGCGAAAGATGTTATACCAGCGGTCGAACCAAAAATGCTCGAACGAAACCGTACCTTCTTTAATTAAACCAAGGTCGTCATGCTGGACTTCCTCTCGAAACCGACCGACAACGACCAGCAGTTCTTCGCTTTGGCTGATAAGCCCGCCCGGCCAGGTCCGCCGGATGTGACCGTCATACTTTCGCGAATTGATCGTGATCTGCCGCTCGGCCATCGTTAATCCTCTTCGGCGTCGACGGCTCCTGTGTATGCTTTTCGCAACTTGGTGAGCAGCTCCGGCAATATCAACCTTTCCGTTTCGTTAAGATCGGCGAGATAATTTGTCTCAAGCTCAAGCCACTGCGCGTTAACATCATCCCGCATCGCGTGTCCCTGATCGGTCAGATAGACCCGCGTCGAACGTCCGTCTCCATCCTCGCGCTCGATCTCAACGAGATTGATCTCGACCAACCCCTTGATCATCTTGCTGACCGTCGGCGCAGCGAGGCTCAGACGGCGGGCGAGATCGACCTGACGCAATCCGTCCTCGTGCCACAATTCGAGCAAGAGAAAAACTTGTCCGGCGTGCAGGCCGATCAGACCCATGTGCCGCTCAAGCACCGTTTTGTACGCGGTCGTCACACGAGCCAAAAGGTAGCTGATGGTCTTTTGAAAAATGATCTCTTCTTCCATAACTGCACCTAGTTTCATATGCTTAACTTAAACAATTAGCAGGATAATCTGATTTAGTTAGCACCCTGTTATTAAAAGATCAGCCAGCTAACTAAATATGATTAGGATGCTAACAATTAAAAATTAGCACGATATGTTTTATTACCAAAGTGGGCTAACATTAATTTATGGAAAACGCGGAGAAGCTTAAAAATGCACGCAATATTCTGCTTAAGCTGCACAAATCGCTACTCGATCTAGAGCGTGAAATGTACGAGGGGATCCATGGGGAGCTAACGCCTGTACAGTTTGTTAACCTGTTGATCGAGGATGAGGATTTTGCTTGGCTGCGTAAATTCTCAACACTGATCGTCGAGATCGATGAGATGTTTGCGTCTAAAGAGGGAATCGAGGCAGGGATGATAGAGGCAAATCTTGAAAAAGTGGCGGAGCTGGTCGAGATGCGCGAGCCGGATGAGTATTTTAAGGCCAAATATCAGTTTTCGATCCAACGCGACCCTGATGCCGCGGGATTGCACAGCCAACTCAGAACCATAATGCGTAACGACTAGCGTCTGATAATGGCTGGTTCCACGTTGGTCCACCCTGGTCCACCTGGTCCGGACCGGACCAAAAAAGAAGGGAATAGACATCGAAAGGCCGCGAACATGATATTCGCGGCCTTTTGCCTTTTTACTTTTACCTTTTTACTTAATTACGACCGTCCGCTCTTTTTCCAGTCATTCAAAAAGCCTTCCAGGCCTTTGTCCGTCAAAGGATGTTTGACGAGCTGCTGTATTACCTTAAAGGGAATCGTCGCCACATCCGCACCCGCCAACGCACAATCGACAATATGCACCGGATGGCGGATCGACGCAGCCAAAACCTCGGTCGGAAATCCGTAATTGTCATAGATCTGCACAATATCGCGGATCAACTGCATGCCGTCCTGAGCGATGTCATCGAGACGCCCGATAAATGGCGAGATATAGGATGCACCCGCCTTAGCCGCGAGCAACGCTTGGGCAGCAGAGAAACAAAGCGTCACGTTTACCTTTGTACCCTCAGCACGAAACGTACGACAAGCCTTTAGCCCGTCGAGCGTCAACGGGACCTTGATCACAACGTTCTTAGCGATCTTTGCAAGTGCACGCCCTTCTTTCAGCATTCCCTCAGTATCGAGAGCCGTAACTTCGGCCGAAACGTCGCCTTTGACCAGTTTGCAGATCTTGGCGATATGCTTTTTGAAATCAACATCACCCTCTTTGGCCACCAAACTCGGATTGGTCGTCACTCCGTCGATCATCCCCAGCTCATTAGCCTCTCTGATCTCATCAAGATTCGCTGTGTCTATAAAAAATTTCATTGTTTTTTCGTAATTTACTAATCTCAAATCTCAAATTATAGATTTCAGATTTACTGCTTTTATCACTCTGACAAACAAAAATACCTATTTTACATAGCTTTTCAGAATACCGATCCCCTCAATTTCCACTTCACAAACATCTCCAGGATACATTTTCGATACTCCCGACGGCGTTCCAGTAGCCATAATATCGCCCTCGTTCAGCGTCATCATATTTGAAATATATCGTATCAGAAACTCTACAGGGAAGACCATTTGCGATGTCTTTCCACCTTGTCTGATCTCACCATTGACCCGTGTTGTCACGCCGATATCTGTCACATCAAGCTCAGTTTCAATATACGGCCCGATCGGGCAGAACGTGTCGAACGATTTGCCGCGTGTAAACTGAACATCTTTTCGCTGGACATCGCGAGCCGTTACATCATTGAGACAGGTATAACCCAATACATATTCATGTAGATTATCAGCCTCGGTTAAACCCTTACACGTCTTCGAGATAACCACCGCAAGCTCACCCTCATGCTCAACCTGATCGCTTTGCTCAGGTATCACAATATGATCGTTATTATAGATGATCGCCGACGGTGCTTTGAGAAAAAGCAGGGGCTCGGTCGGCACCGCATTACCAAGCTCGGCGGCGTGCTCGGCATAATTGCGGCCGACGCAGACGATCTTTGACGGAAAGGAAACTTGTGAAAGCTCGATCTTCATAATCTAGGGCACGGTTTCAGAAATAACATCAGACATGCCACTCACATTACCCGTCTTATCGGTCGCGGTTATGTAGTAATAATACGTTCTACCGGACTCGACCTTCGTGTCCTGAAACGTATTTGTTTGCAATAATTGCGGTGTGAGTAGCGTCCATTGGTCTTTTGCGAGATCTTTATCGATCGACCGATAGATCTTATACCCGACGATGTCCTTTTCAGGGTTTACGGCGAAGAATATCGAGATGGCATTCGGAGCAGCGGCGACAGTTATCGCTGACGGTGCTGACGGTGCAAATGTATCGACCGCAATGAATTTTAATATGTTCGACTCGACGCTCTCAACTGGCTCCGCCTGCACACCTATCGAAACGGCGCGGACGAAATAGTAATAGTTCTTTCCAAAATCAAAGAATTCGTCGTCAAAAGTTGTCGTCGTGATCGGTGTTTTGTTCAAAAGCCGCGCAGGCTCTTTTTCCGAAATGGACCGATAAACATTATACCCAAGCACGCTTACCGGCTGAGAGCCGTCAATATTTGTGGCCGGAGCCTGCCAGTTTAACCGGATCGCATCCTGCGAAGCCTCGCCAAGCAGGGAAGCCGGGCCGCCCGCGACCTTGGAGGTCGGCTCGATCAATAGGGAATTCG
Source organism: Pyrinomonadaceae bacterium (assembly GCA_041745735.1). Taxonomy (GTDB): domain Bacteria; phylum Acidobacteriota; class Blastocatellia; order Pyrinomonadales; family Pyrinomonadaceae; genus OLB17. Next base: position 14,505 of record JBGTII010000089.1, read on the forward strand.
AAAATGCCGCTTTTTGCCCAGACGAATTTACAAACCGTATCGCATACCGCAAACGTGCCGCTTGCCCAGCAAATTGCAGCGTATCCTTAAATTGCAGCGTTTTATTGCCGAAATCGCCATCCGATATCGGCATCGCCGTGATGAGGGTGCTGCGATTGGCAAATTCCTCTTCCGACATCTGCTGCGGGGAAGTCACAGGTTCGGCCAGACGGTAAACATCAGCCCGGCTGATATTCTGCACATTCCCGACCGGAGCATTTCGTGCCGGCATCGTCCACGAGAGAATCACCTGATTACCACGTTGAAATCCCGAGATTTCGACACGCTGCAAAACACGCTCCTTAGGCGGCACCGGAGCACCGCGCTTACCACAGCCAGCAGAAATAAGCACCACAAGCGCTATAAGTGCTAACGGCGCTTTAACAGCAAGGTGCTTAACGGCAACGTTTAACGATTTACTGTGTGGCGCGACAATGTATAACATCTGTTTAATTATAAAATGTACTGCCGCAGATCCTGATCCTCGATCAGGGTGCTTAAGTGTTCGTCAACGTAAGCTGCGTCGATACGCTGCTCCTTAACTTCGAGCTCGCTGCCGGCAAAGCTGATGTCCTCGAGAAGTTTTTCTACCAAAGTATGCAAACGGCGGGCACCAATATTTTCCGTGGCTTTAT
>JBGTII010000090.1:0-14379 GCA_041745735.1 Pyrinomonadaceae bacterium
TAGGTAAAAGCATATGCTTTTGAAGATTTCGGATAGACTCTAGAGCCGGATTCATTACCGGACTTTCACCGTAGTTATCTCGAAAGCTCTTTTCACTCTCTAAAATCTTCTCAATTGCAGATTTATCCATAGGTACATTCCTTCAAAGAAAACGAGTCATTGTTTTTTCAAAAACATAACATTTCCTATGGATTATAAGCTACATCGGCAGAGATATGAATTTACGAGCGTCTTCGCGAGGGATGGTGTCACGAGGGATGGTGTCAGGCCTGCGATTTTGTTGTAGTTAACGGGGTCAGACTGCGATATTGCGATATCCGCAAGATGCGTAATCGAAGCCTGCCCCCAACTAATTAATAAACTCCTCATTCAAGATCCGATTATCATCAGCCACGGCAATAAGCGTTTTATATTCTTTTTCAGTCAATTCGATCCGCCGGCCTAAACAAAAGTGGCAAACGTGTCCGCGAATGACTCCATGGCCGTTACACATTTCACACGGCTTTTCTTTAGCTTCTTCCCGTCGCTCGATCTCAGTTAATATTTCTCGCTCGTCCGCGTCCATAAGATAAGAATTTAAGTCGAGCAAAGGAACGGGTCAAGAACAGAGGAGCCGTGGACGCCTGCGATTCGGAAGCTAGATCAATGTTTTGGACGGATCTCAGATGAGCCAGCGTCGGCACGCTTGTTGCGGTCCAAGCTTCCTCTCAAAATTCCTTTCTCATCACAATACAGCGACACTTGATCGTTATCGTCCTTGTTAATAATATCCGTCGAGGCGTCGGGATAGATCGAGAGTGAGTATTTATCCCCCGATGCATTTAGTTCAAGAATAAACCCAGCATCACGGCCGTCGGTCAGGTGATCGCCTATCAGCCCTTGCGAAGCGAGTTCCGCTAGCGTTCCATACCGTCCATTCTCTGCTCGAAACTTTGGCTGAGCATCACGAATACGCTCCGCGTCAGTGACGATTGCGTCAATATTCAGCCGATGCGACAGGTTACAGGCACATAGTGCCGCAGAGACGATCAACAATGACACGAATTTCATTCCGATTCACACGCTCCTCTATATCTCAAAGTTGCAGTGTACTTCCTCCTGAAAACATCCTTTCATATCTTTGCCGGGATTGAAATGCTATTTTGCGGGGTTTGTATGATCATGCGGATCTTTCGCGAAATGACGCATTTTTCCGGTTTTGTCGTATTTTGCGGGTTTTGCTGATTTGGGGCAATATTGGCCCGGTCGTGCGGCTCGTAATGTTAAGCGGCGATCTGTCTAACGAAGAGATCAGGAAAAGGGTACGGCGCTCATACCTGGTGAGCGAACGGCCATATTCGACGAGCAACGACCCATTCTCACTATGCGGCGATCTGTCCCATCAAGAGTTCAGAATGGGTACGGCGGTCGTACCTGGTGGAGAAACGGTCATTTTTGATGAGGAAAGAGTGCAAAGAAGAGAAAAAGGCGAACCCTTAACGAGTCCGCCGGTTCGTTTCAATTAAGAAACTAGGTTTGGCACCTAGTGACTACTATACAGCAAGTGCTTACGATCTGGCTAAAGTCGGCGGAGCCGACGTCATATTTGTAGCCCACAGTACCAACTGTGGGTACGCGAAAAAACAAACGCAAAGCCGTCGGAGACGGCGGCATATTTCCAAATTACAAATTGTTATGTCACCGTCTCCGACGGTTCGGAAGCGAACGGTTATTCGTACCCGCATCTTGCGATGCGGGCTACAAATATATCACCCTCTCCGACGGTTAATAACGAAGCCCACCGCTGATGTGATTGCTATCATTGGCGCGAGAGCGGCGAATGCTGTATCTTTTGTGTTTATTGTCCTAGTGGGCCGTAACCTAAAAGCGTTTTGCGTAAATACATCAAATTTTTGATCCTGCTGGCTGTCGCGATACTGATATTGTGGTTCTTTGGCAGGAATCTCAACTGGCAAGAGGTCAGCGCCAGTCTGCGTGCTGCCGATCCGTTTTGGCTGATATTGGCTTTTGCGGGCATATCGCTTGGGTATTTTATCCGGGCGGTGCGTTGGCAGGTGCTGCTCAAGCCGATCGTTCACGCCAATCTGCGAGACCTGTTTGCGACGACGACGGTCGGTTTTGCGGCGATGCTGATCGTCGGGCGTGCGGGCGAGATCGTCCGGCCGATGTGGCTGCCGATGCGTGACAAACGCATCCGTCCGAGCGCCGCTCTGGTGACGATAGTTGTCGAACGCGTATTCGACCTGGCGTCGCTGATCACTTTTTTCTCCGTCAGCCTCATCTGGTTTACTCCGCCCGTCGGCATGGAGTCGGAGTTTGCCTCGGTCAAGCTCGCGGGCAATATTTTACTGGCCGTCACGGTGTTTGGCGTGCTGTCGCTGGTGGTGTATTACTTTAAGGCGGCGGCGATCATTGGTTTTTTTGAACGCCTGACGGACCGCAAATTTGTGCCGGTCAGGCTGCGGGCAATATTTCTCAGCCTAATGCGGCAGCTTGAGAGATCGCTCGCCATCTTAAAAAGCCCGAGCGACATATTTTGGGCGGCGTTTTGGACGCTCTCACTGTGGGTGGCGATCGCTCTGCCGACGTGGTTCGTGCTCAAGGCTTTTGGACTGCAGATGAGCTTTTTCGATTCGACCTTCGTCATGGGTGTCGCAACCCTTGGGTCACTGATACCGACCCCGGGCGGAGCGGCAGGTGCTTTTCACGCAGCAACGGCGGGCAGTCTGATACTTTTGAGCGTCCCCCGCGACCAAGCCGCCGCCGTTTCGATCGTCATGCACCTGGTTTATTTCACACCGGCCGTCGTTTTTGGTCTATACTATCTTTTCCACGGAGATATCAGCATCGAACGTTTTCGCAGCTTACTGTCCAGCGAAAACGCAGAGCGCGAGATCGAGTCGGATTCGCCGGATTTTGAACGAGAGAATTAGTTGATTGACGATAGATTCGGTGATACTTTCTTATCACTGTTCACTATCCACTGTTAACTATACACTATTTATGCGCTGCCCATTTTGCTCACATATCGAGGATAAGGTCGTTGATTCGCGAGAGGCCAAGGACGGGGATTCCATCCGCCGTCGGCGCGAGTGCCTGGAGTGCGGACGGCGGTTTACTTCATATGAACGCATCGATCAGATCCCATACATGGTCGTCAAAAAAGACGGCAAGCGCGAGCATTTTTACCGCGACAAGGTGCTTTCGGGTTTGCTCCGAGCCGCCGAAAAACGCCCCGTCTCGACCAGCCAACTTGAAACGATCGTCGACGAGGTCGAGAAAAACGTACAGGATTCGCTCGACCGCGAACTAGCCACGACCGAGATCGGCAAGATCATCATGCGTCGGCTAAAGGCTTTAGACAAAGTAGCTTACGTACGATTTGCATCGGTCTATCTAGAATTCGAAGACGTGGGAGCTTTCATGTCCGAGCTAAAATCGCTCGTTACATCCCGCACAGCGGCAACACCCGCCGAGAAAAAGAAAAAGAAGAAATAGTCTTTCGAATAAATGAAAAATTGAAAGTGGAAAGTGAAAAATCTAAGATTGTGGATCATACATCCGTACCTTAATTTTCCATTTTCAATTCTCCATTTTCAACTATCCTTTGCCCTTTCATTTTAATTTCCCTAACATAGAACTATGGTTGATATCGACGAATTTCCAGTCGCTCTAGCCGAGGCCGAGGCGATCGAACCCATGGTTCAGATCCCTGACGTGCTTCCAGTCCTGCCGCTTCGCGACATTGTTATCTATCCCTTTATGATCGTGCCGCTGTTTGTGTCGCGTGACCGATCGATCCGCGCGGTCGAAGAGGCGTTGAACAATGACCGGATGATCCTGCTCGTCTCGCAAAAAGATGTGAATAAGGAAGAGCCTGAGCAGGACGACCTTTATACCGTCGGGACGGTGGCGATCATTATGCGGATGCTCAAGTTGCCCGACGGGCGTATCCGCATCCTTATACAGGGCCTGTCGCGATGCCGCGTCAATAAGATCGACGGCAGTGGTAAATATGTAACATCGAGCGTGACGCCGATCATCGAGCCGCTTGGGTCGGAGAATAATTCTTTGGAGGTCGAGGCCCTGATCCGTAATGTTCGCGGGTCGATGGATCGTGCCGCCGGATTGGGTAAGAATATCTCGCCCGAGGTGCTAGCGATAATTGCCAATCTCGACGACGCCGGACGCCTTGCAGACCTTGCGGCATCAAATCTCGAACTCAAGGTCGAAGACGCCCAGAGTGTGCTTGACATCGAAGACCCGATCCCGCGTCTGCGGCGTGTCAATGAACTTTTGAGCAAGGAAATTGACGTGCTAACTGTTCAGGCCGAGATCAATTCGCAAGCCCGTGCCGATATTGACAGGTCACAGCGTGAGTACTTTTTGCGGCAGCAGTTAAAGGCGATCCAAGGTGAGCTTGGAGAGGGAAATGAGCTGTTTGAAGAGATCGAGCAGTATCGTGACAAGATCTTAAAGGTCAAAATGCCCGAGGCTGCTGAGGAAGAATCGCTTCGACAGCTAAAGAAACTCGAGCGGATGCATCCAGACACCGCTGAAACTGCAACGCTGCGAAATTGGCTCGACATCATGACCGATCTGCCGTGGTCAAATCCCTCGAAAGATAATCTCGACTTGAAAAAGGCGGAGCGAATACTTGACCAAGATCATTTCGGATTGGACCGCGTAAAAGAACGTATCATCGAATCGCTCGCCGTTCGCAAACTTCGTGAAAAGCCAAAAGGCTCGATCCTGTGTCTCGTTGGACCTCCGGGCGTGGGTAAAACATCACTCGGGCGTTCGGTGGCTAGAGCGTTGAATCGAAAATTTGTCCGGCTTAGCCTTGGCGGCCTCCACGACGAAGCCGAGATCCGCGGCCATCGCCGCACCTACGTTGGAGCGATGCCTGGCCGTATCATTCAGGCAATTCAACAGGCCGAGACCAACAATCCACTCATCATGCTCGATGAGATCGACAAGGTCGGGGCAGATTTTCGCGGCGATCCGTCGAGCGCATTATTAGAGGTGCTCGATCCGGAACAGAACTCGACTTTTCGTGACAATTATTTGGGCGTTACGTTCGACCTTTCGAACGTGATGTTTATGACCACGGCCAACATTCTCGACACGGTTCAGCCCGCTCTTCGTGATCGTATGGAGACGATCTCGCTTTCCGGTTACACCGAGGAAGAAAAAGTCGAGATCGCGAAACGGCACCTGATACCGAAACAGATCGAAGAGAACGGTCTTGAAAAAGACGACGTCAAATTTGACCGAAAGGCCATCGCAAAAACCATCAGCGAATACACGCAAGAGGCGGGTTTAAGGCAGCTAGAACGCGAGATCGGCAAGGTTTGTCGTAAGGTCGCCCGTGCCAAAGCTGAGACCGAAGATGGGTTCAAGCGGGTTCGTATTACGGCTGAAAATCTGAAAGATTACTTACGTGTTTCACGGATATTTAACGAGGGTGCACTTAAGAAAGATCAGATCGGGACCGTTACCGGATTGGCCTGGACAGCGGTCGGCGGCGACATCCTGTTTATTGAGGCTCTTAAGACTCGCGGTAAGGGCAAGCTGCAGCTTACCGGTCAGCTTGGTGACGTGATGCAGGAATCTGCTCAGGCCGCGTTTTCGTATGCAAAGGCCCGGGCGACGCAGCTTGGCATCGACGAAAAGATATTTGACGAATACGACATCCATATCCATCTGCCTGAGGGTGCAATCCCGAAGGACGGCCCGAGCGCGGGCATTACGATGGCGACGGCGATGGTCTCGGTACTGTCGCAGCGACCCGTCCGAAAAGATGTGGCGATGACGGGTGAGATCACTCTGCGCGGCAACGTGCTGCCGATCGGCGGCGTCAAAGAAAAGTTACTCGCGGCGCGGCGTGCAAAGATCAAAACGGTCATTTTGCCCGCGCCAAATGAACGTGATCTTGAGGATCTTCCGCAGGAAGTTCGAGACGATTTGACATTTATATTTGTTGAGAATGTGCTCGAGGTTTTCGAAGCGGCACTTCGTGAAAGCAAATTGCCGGGTGAAAAGGCCAAAGCAAAGACTCAGAAAGCTCCTTAGAACGCGCGGATGTCGTTATTTTACAAAGGGTTCGGGCGTTGACGGGAAGTCTCGTGAAGTGGTATTCTTAAGAGGTTAAGATGCCGATTTCTTTGCTCAGCAGAGAAGCCGGAACTTTTGGTTTTTAGCAGCGTTAAAATTAACTGATGAGATTTATTAAAGTTTTTAGTTTTACAGCATTTATATTTTTAGCATTTTGCTCGTTCGCAGACGGTCAGATCACCAGTTCGCGTTCGAGCAACGATACAACCACATCGCAGATCGACGCGGCCCAGGCGGCGGCAAATAAAGTTCTCTATGATGCAGGCGTTTCTTTTAAGGAAGGTTTGTATGCATATACCGAGGGTAAGCATTCGGTTGCCGGTGAGAAGTTTAACAAGTCGGTCGAGGTGTTCCTTTATTCGGCGCTCAATATACAAAAGGACCCGAAATTGCTTGGTTGTTATAACCAACTGATCGAGACTGTATATCGCATTGAATTTCCATACGAGGCACAGTTGCCGCAGGTGAGCAATCTATCGTTGACGTGCGGCTGGGGCATTGATACAACGCTTGTCGATGCGGTAGCTAAAGTTTCACGAACCGCGGCAGTAAAGCCTCTGTCGGGGGCAACAGTCGCTACGACCAGCGTCAGCGGAACGGGTTCGACGGGCGGCCCGATCGCAGGATTTAACTCACAGGAGTTTGAGCCATCACCGCTCGACGAGCTTTCAAAGCTTGTTTTGACCGAAGACGAGCAGCAGATCGAGAACAACCCGATCGCTCAGCAGCAGTATCAGTACATTCAGACGGCGGTCGCTAACCGATCGCTCGGGTTTGCCTTTCAGGTCCACCCGATGATCCAGCAATATATCAATTACTATCGCGGCCGTGGACGTACGACGATGGAGGTTGGCCTATATCGTTCGGGAATGTTCATGCGTATGGCCCGTCGTATCTTTAAGGAAGAAGGAATTCCGGAAAACGTCGCGTGGCTCGGACAGGTTGAAAGTGCCTGGAAGCCTAGTGCAATGTCACACATGGCTGCATCGGGATTGTGGCAGTTTATACCGGGAACCGGTTCGAGATACGGATTGCAGCGTAACGCGTACGTCGACGAGCGAAATAGTTTTGAGGAGGCGACACGAGCCTCGGCACGTTATCTGAAGTTTCTTTATAACCGCTACGGCAACTGGGAACTTGGGATAGCGGGCTATAACTGCGGCGAGGGAAATGTCGATAAAGCCATCCGGCGTGCGGGTGTTGCAAATTTCTGGGCCGCGTATCCGTACCTGCCCAAAGAAACTCGTAATTACGTCCCCAACATTCTTGCGACGATCCTGATCGCAAATAATCCGGGAGAATATGGTTTTGGCCATATTCGTCCGGCCGCTTCGCTCGCCTATGACCGTATCCGGATACCGGCGTCGACGAATCTGGGGATTATCGCTCAGGCGTCTGATACAACTGTTCAGTATCTTAGGTATCTGAACCCGCATCTTCGCACCAACTTCACGCCACCAGTGCCGTATATCATTAATGTTCCGGCCGGCAAGGCAAATGAAGTCGTTGCTGTTTTCCGCCGCATTCCGGCGTCAAAGGTCAACAACACCAATCTTGCTAACACTTCCTCCGGTGAGACTTGGCAGACCATCGCGAATCGTACGGGTGTGAGCGTCAATGATCTAAGAGCCGCCAACCCGGGCATGGCCTCGCCAAAGGGCAAGGTTTTTGTGCCTGTTGCCGGTAACAATGTTGCGAACGTCGTCTATCAGCGGCCCGTAAATGCGGGAAACTCTGCTGCCGTCGTGGGGTCGAGGACCGTAAAGGCTAAAGCGGGCGATACGGTTGAAAAGATCGCTTTGCGTGAAAAGGCTGATCCGACCGTAGTGGCTAAATTTAATGGCTTACTTACTAATTCAGTATTGCCTGCGGGGCGTGAGATCAAGATTCCTTCTAAATAACGAGATCTTAAATTTAATTAAAAAGCCGGGGCATTTGCTCCGGCTTTTTTGTGTTTTCGGTTGACAATAATATCAACTGTAACTATACTTGTTACAGTTATGGCGGCTAACATTCAATTTGCAATGGCGATACACGTTTTGACGCTTCTTGCCCGGTCGGGCGAGTCGGCCGTCAAATCCGAGTATGTTGCCGGCAGCGTTAATACAAACGCGGTGGTGATACGCCGGCTGTTGAGCCAATTGAACCAAGCGGGCCTCGTGGCTTCGCAGACGGGTGCATTTGGCGGGACGCGGCTTGCAAAAACACCGGATTCGATCAATCTGGTCGATGTTTATAAGGCCGTATGCTGCGGCGAGGTTTTTGCTCTGCATGGTTCGCCCAATCAAGACTGTCCGGTCGGGAAAAATATCGAGGCCGTACTCTGTAACCTGCAGAAAGAGATCGACAACAGCGTAACTGTGGCCCTCGCCCGTTATACGTTGGCGGACGTAATGGAGAGTGTCGAACACGCGTGAAAGTTTACGAAATAGCACAGTTTGGGATCGATAACCTCCGGATCGTTGAGCGAGAAACGCCGACGCCGGCCGACGGTGAGGTGTTAGTACAACTGTCCGCAGCGTCGCTGAATTATCGCGATGTGATGGTCGTGAGCGGTACGTATAACCCGCGAATGCGGCTACCTGCAGTTCCATTTTCAGACGGTTCAGGCGAGGTTGTCGAGGTCGGCGAAAACGTTACGAAGTGGAGCGTTGGTGACCGAGTTTGCTCGACCGTTATTGCAGGATGGGTAGACGGCGAGCCAACAGCAGATGCGGCAAAGACCGCGATCGGAGCGGGCGGCTCGGATGGTATATTGAGCGAATATCGGGTGTTTAATGAAACCTCGCTGGTTAGTGTGCCGGAGCGTCTTTCATTTGACGAAGCCGCAACGTTGCCTTGTGCTGCGGTCACGGCGTGGAATGCTTTAGTTGTCTCAGGAAATATCAAAGCGGGCGACACAGTGTTGACGCTCGGGACGGGAGGCGTTTCGATATTTGCGATCCAACTTGCCAAGGCGTTTGGTGCAACGGTTATAGCGACATCGAGCAGCGATGAAAAGCTTAAAAAGGTAACAACTCTTGGTGCCGATCACACCATTAATTACCGGACGCCTGAAGACTGGGACAAGGCTGTCCTCGAAATTACAGGCGGACGAGGCGTCGATCATATTGTTGAGGTTGGCGGCACAGGTACGCTCACAAAGTCTGTGAAAGCAGTGCGCGTCGGGGGCCATATCGCATTGATCGGTGCATTGGACATGGCAGGCGAGTTTAATCCGATACCGGTGTTTATGAAAGGAATCCGGGTACAAGGAATATTTGTCGGTTCGCGGGCGATGTTCGAAGACTTAACCAATTTCATCGTTAAAGAAAATATCAAGCCGGTTATCGACCGCATATTTGGTTTTGAAGAAGCGAAAGAGGCCTTGCGTTATATGGAAAGCGGGTCGCATTTTGGCAAGATCGTAGTAAGAATAGGGGAATAATAGAAAATATGTCTAACAAAATATACGAGATACCGGTTCGGCGAATCGACGGCACGGACACAACTTTGGGTGAGTTTGAGGGCAAGACGCTTTTGCTGGTCAATGTGGCTTCGAAATGCGGATTGACGCCGCAGTATGAGGGGCTTGAGAGCCTATACAAAGAATACAAAGATCAGGGATTTGAGGTTCTCGGCTTTCCGGCTAATAATTTTCTGGCTCAGGAGCCCGGAACGAACGAAGAAATACAGGATTTTTGCCAGTCAAACTACGATGTTTCGTTCCCTCTCTATCAGAAGATATCGGTAAAGGGTGATGACCAGCATCTGCTCTACCACTATCTGACGGACGAAAAGGGCGAGGCTGATATCACTGACGGCGACGCATTTGAAACGAAGCTTGCCGGATTTGGCCAAAAGCGTGAAAAGGGAAATGATGTGCTCTGGAATTTTGAAAAGTTTTTGATCGCCAAAGACGGTTCGATCGCTGCCCGGATCGCGCCGGATGTTACCGCCGAAGACGAACGTGTTGTTGCGGCTGTGAAGGCGGAACTTGCGAAATAATGTATGTGGGCAATGGTTGCCGTCACCATCGATCTAACCGCCAGCTTGGTAAAAGATTGATGAAAAGTTAATATAAACATAATTTTGCGGCGGTCGGTCGCAAACAATTCTAAGGAGCTATAATGGGAAATTTTGCAAAAGAAGTAACAGATACAGCCTTTGAGGCGGACGTGCTGGGTTCGGACAAGCCGGTGCTGGTTGATTTTTGGGCGGAATGGTGCGGACCTTGCCGCATGATCGCTCCGTCGGTCGAGGCAGTGGCCGAGGAATACGAAGGTAAGGCGAGCATCTTTAAGATGAACGTCGACGAAAACCTCAACGTGCCTCAGCAATATGGTATTCGCGGCATTCCGACGCTTGTCCTCTTTAAGGGCGGACAGGAGGTGGAACGCATCGTCGGTGCCGTTTCGCGGGAAGCGATCGCAAAGGTGATCGAAAAATACGTCTAAATTGACGCGATTTTGACTGGAGAGGCCGGACGACAAGTTCCGGCCTTTTCTTGTTTAAAAATGGCGCGGTGAACCGCTTCGATTTTGTTACAATTACTAGTACTTAGAGAGGTTTACTGTGACGGCGAAGTTGTTTTTCATCCTAACGGTTTTGTTTGCCATGGCGGCGATGGCTGCTGCTCAGGGCAAAGAAGAGATAATCCGTGTCGATACGCAGCTTGTCGATGTGCCTATAGCCGTGAGTTCTGCGAACGGGACGCCTCTTCGCGGGCTAACCAAGTCTAATTTTATAGTCTACGAAGACGGTAAGCGGCAGGAAACTGTCGATTTCTCGACAACCGCCGCGCCTTTCGAAGTCGCACTCGTGCTCGACACGTCCGGCTCGACACGTAATGATCTGCATCTGATCCAGCGAGCAGCGAAGAGTTTTATTGCGGGGTTGAGGCCCGGCGACCGGGTTTCCATCATTGGATATAACACAACTCGTACAAGCACCGAGGCTTTTGCCGTGAGCGAGATCCTGATGGGCCTGACGAGCGACCGTGATATTCTCGGCGGAGCTATCGACAACCTTAAGACGAGTAACGGCACGCCTTATTACGATTCGCTGATACAGGTGGTCGAAAAGGTCTTTCGCGATAAGCCGAAGGACGAGTTTCGTGGGCGGCGCGCGTTGGTTGCGCTTACGGATGGGGTTGATTCGACCAGTGCCGAGAATTTTGTGACCGTCAAAGAATTGCTTGGGCAGATCGGCATCATCTCGTTTTTTATCAAAGTAGATACACGCGAATATTTCGAGTCGAACCTGCTCGGTGATTGCAGAGCGGCCACGCGTTTCTCACAGGCTCAGATCCGCCGTTATTATAAGAGCTTTAACCCAAAGTCGAACATGGAAAAAGCCGTCGATTTTTGCGGCCTAGGCGAGTTTGAGCGGCTCGCGATCAGCAAGAAGCTTTACGAGATCGCCGATGCCGAGATGAATGAGCTTGCCAAGAGCTCAGGTGGAAAGGTCTTTCCGGTTTCAGATCTGAGCGAGGCTCGAAATGCTTTCAAAAGCGTTGCCGACGAGATCGGTACCAAATACACACTCGGCTATTACCCGTCGAACGAAAAGCGCGACGGCACCTTCCGAAAGATCAAAGTCGAGGTGACTGGTTTGCCCAAAGGCACGACGTTGCGTGCCCGCGAAGGATATACGGCACCGAGTCAGTGAATAGTGTTTAGTGAATAGTGAACAGTGAATAGAAGATTTATCATTATCTTATGAATAAGTTTGGACGGGTTTGTTTGGTGGTTTTGGATTCGGCGGGTATCGGCGAGATGCCCGATGCGGCGGCTTGGGGTGATGCCGGGTCGAATACGCTTGGGCATATTTTTGAATCGCGAGCTGTTAATGTTCCGAATCTGCAGGCCATGGGTTTGGGGAATATCACTCCGCTGAAAGGCCTCGCGGGTGTTGCCGGTCCGACCGGTTCATACGGCAAATGCACGCTCAAATCTGATGGCAAAGATACGACCACGGGACACTGGGAAATGGCCGGGATCATTCTTAAACAAGGCTTTCCCAAGTTTCCGGACGGGTTTCCGCAACGAATTATTGACGAGTTTGTCGCACAGGCCAATGTTCCAGGCGTGCTAGGGAATATCCCTGCAAGCGGCACTGAGATCATTAAAGATCTGGGCGAAGAGCATATCCGCACTGGCAAGCCGATCGTTTATACGTCCGCTGACTCGGTCTTTCAGATCGCGGCTCACGAAGAGATCGTACCTATCGACCGGCTCTACGAGATCTGCGAGGTCGCCCGCAAATTACTGCACGGTGGCGACGAGGTTGCTCGTGTGATCGCGAGGCCTTTTCTTGGCACGGATGCCGACAATTTCAAACGCACTGAGAATCGGCATGATTACGCCGTGCCGCCGCCAAGCGGTAATTTGCTGCCGCTACTCAAAGACGCCGGTCTTGATGTTGTCTGCATCGGCAAGATCGCTTCGATCTACGATGGGATGGGGGTGACGGAGGATCTGACCGCCAAGAACAACGATCAGATCATCGACGTGACGATCTCAGCCCTAAACGCGAAATCTCACGGCCTGATATTCAGCAATCTCGTCGATTTTGACATGCTCTACGGCCACCGACGCGATACTGAGGGCTATGCAAAGGCGCTTGAGCATTTTGACGGACGCCTTCCTGAGATTTTCACCGCAATGAATGACGACGACCTGCTCATAATGACAGCCGATCATGGCAACGACCCGAGCTATCCTGGCTCCGACCACACCCGCGAATACGTCCCGCTGCTCGTCTATGGCAAAACCGCGACCGGCGGCGTCGCTCTCGGAACCCGACAGTCCCTCTCGGACATCGGCCAGACCATTGCGGAAAACTTTGATTTGGAGATACCGGATGGTGTAAGCTTCTTAAATTCCATTTAAGTTCGACATCATGAAGAAACGATTTCTGCCGTACATCCCGCTCGGAGTCTTGTTCGTTTTCGCCGCGGCGGTTATCGTCACACACTTTTCTACGCTCGTTCCCAACTTTCGCAATGCCTCGAACCCGCGAGAGGTGCCATTCTCGATCTACAGCGGCAAACTCGTCTCGATAACCGATGACGGAGTAAAGGCGGGACTTAAGGCTGGCGATAAGGTCGTAGCGTTGAATGGCGTGGAGCTTTCGAACGATGTGATCTGGAACGAACAGTTTGAGGCTTTAGCCATCGGCCAGCCGACTAGTATTACGCTGGAACGATCAGATTCTTCGGGTTCGAAAGAAACGATCGAGACCAGCTTCACCCCTACCGAGAGGAAACGCGATCTTAGTTTCTACGCGAGTACCGTTATCGGTTTTACGTTCAGCTATTTTATCCCGACTTTTTGCATCCTGCTGGGTTTCTGGGTGGTTGTAGTCCGGCCTAACGATTTCCTCGCGTGGCTGCTGTTGTTCATCATGCTGGGTTTTAGCTGTACGGCTCTTGAGGGTTCGCAGAGCAGGCTTGTGCAGACCTACACATCAACTTTTTTCACAACATGGGCATTGTCGATGATGCTTTTCGGGATATATTTTCCCGAGCGGCTGAGCTTTGACGTACGGTTTCCATGGGTTAAGTGGCTGATCGTTGGGCCGCTGTTGCTCCAGGTTCTGCTGGCAGTGATCGGTACCGTCGAGAGATTTACGGGTGCGAATATATTTGTCTATTTCGAGGGCCTGGTTCGGATTTTCGCGCGATTGGCGATGCCGATAAATATGCTCGGCATCGGTTTGTTCTTCTTTTGTATCGGGTGGAAATCAGGGACACTCGTCAATCCAGATGCTCGGCGGCGTCTGCGTCTGATGATGATCGGGACAGCGGTGGCGATGACGCCCTCGTTTTTCATTATTATATTGCGGATCATATCGGGAAAGCCGGGAGCGTTTACTGATTTCGTTCCATTTTGGTTCGCGATAATCGCGTTGCTATTGATGATGCTGTTTCCGCTCACGATGGCGTATGTGATCGTCGTGCAAAGGGCGATGGACGTTCGCGTTGTCGTTCGCCAAGGGTTGCAGTATGCATTTGCAAAGGGCGGTATTCGCGTTTTGCAGTTTCTGCTATTGCTCGGCATCGGGATCGGCGTTTGGTGGACGATCAACAATTACGGAGCGAGTATTCCCCTCCAGTTTGCGTTCATCGTCGTTGGAATTGCCATGCTACCACTGATCGATCTTGCGATAAGGCATTTGCGAGTATTTATAGACCGGCGTTTCTTTCGCGAGGCATATAACGCCGAAAAGATCCTTTCCGATCTGAGCGACGATGTCAGGACGATGGTCGAGACAAAGCCC
>JBGTII010000091.1:0-55042 GCA_041745735.1 Pyrinomonadaceae bacterium
CTGGCCTTTCCGCTTGCCCGAGCGTTCATCAGGTTCATCCGAGGCTGCGGTTGCTGTGACGGCTTCATCTACCGGCGTTTCGCCTTCCTGATTTTGATAGATCGAGCGTTGGTTTTGAGCCGCTCGAATTCGCCATTTTGAACTGTTGCGGTCAACACGCTTTTCGGGCAGTGTGTTGCCGCTGCCTGAGCGCTCGAGTTTAAAGCCATAGGTCATTTCCGTCGCACCGCTGATCTCGACGCCAAACAGCGTAACTGGATTAAACCCTTGTGCGACCGCCAGGACCGTATATGTGCCCGGCAATATCTTTGCCAAAAAGCTGCCGTCGCTGCTCGATGTGACTTGTTTTAGGAGTTTGGATGTTCCGGTACGGAATATAGCAACCGAAGCGTCCGCTATCGGGCTGCCGCCGTCATCACGGACAACGCCCTTAATAATGCCGAGGTTTCCCTTGTTTTCAATGACAACAACCGCAGCATTGGCCGAAGGCGCCGACAAAAATGCCGCCGAGATCAAACTCAGCACCAAGAATACAGATCGCTTAAGGTGTTTTGTATTTATCGTAAAACCCATCGAAACGGACAATACCAGTAACTCTCGTATTTTCAACGCAAAATGCAAGGCTGTCAAGCCCGTAGGTATAGTGTCCGGTATCTACGATGCGTTGAAACTTGACAAAGTTTGCCCTTGGGCTAGAATTAAAGTCTGCCTTGCGAGGCAGACGCGGAGACGTGGCTGAGCGGCTGAAAGCGGCGGTTTGCTAAATCGTTGTAGTCTTAAAAACTACCACAGGTTCGAATCCTGTCGTCTCCGCCATCTTTTTTAGGTCAGCCGTCGAGCCAACAGGTTTGACGGCTTTCTTACTTTTTTTGGCCTCATATGCGGCGAACTATACTCATCTACGGTCTCGCAATGGCGGCGCTAATCGCCGTGCTCAAGCTGGTCGAGTATAAGTATTTTGTCCGCGACATTCCTCTCGAGTTTTACATCGGCCTCGTCGCCGTATTATTTACTGCTCTCGGTATCTGGGCCGGCCTGCGGCTGACGCGTCCCAAGATCAAAGTGATCGACAGGTCGCTGCCGTTCGAGCGTGATCAAAAAGAGCTCGACCGGCTCGGAATCAGTAAGCGCGAATATGAGGTGCTCGAACTTATTTCACGCGGGCTGTCGAATCAAGAGATCGCCGACGATCTGTTTGTCTCGACCAGCACGGTCAAAACTCACGTTTCAAGTCTCTTAGCTAAGCTCGATGCTAACCGCCGCACTCAGGCGATAAGCCGTGCAAAAGAATTGCAGTTGATACCGTAATACTTTAGGCTGATTTTCATCATTTAAGGGAAATTCATACTTTTGGCCGATGCGCGCCGTCAGTGGACCGTGTACATTTCTGGTGCAGGAGGAATTTATGACAAAGATCGTATTGGTATTTGGCCTCATAACCGGTGCCCTAGCGGGCGCTCAGATGTGGGTCTTGATGACTGCGGTAAACACCGGAGCCATCGACTTTGACAACGGCGCGGTCGTGGGCTACGCGACGATGATCATCGCGTTCTCGGTGGTATTTTTTGGGATAAAGTCCTACCGAGACAATAACGGCGGCAAGATCTCGTTTCTAAAAGGCCTGCAGGTCGGAATTTTGATCAGTGTTATCGCAGGTCTCATCTATGCCGTCAGCTGGGAACTTTATTATCCCAAGATCGGTGACGAGTTCATGCAAAAGTACACTACTTACTATCTCGACAAAATGAAAACCGGTGGAGCGTCCGACGCCGAAATCGAAACGGCCCGTGTCGAAGGTGAGCAATTTGCAGAGATGTACAAGAACTTCTTTGTGCGTTTTGGATTCTCGCTGGTAGAGATCCTACCGGTTGGCATCATCGTGACGCTCATCAGCGCAGCCCTCTTGCGAAAACGCGAATTGCTGCCGGCCGCCACTTAAATTATATGAATAACGAAAACAAACAGAGCTCAAAATTATGGGTCGCGCTGCCAGCGGCGATCATCGCTGGTGTTGCCAATGTAACACTCTTTTTTTTATTCATGGTGCTCTACGGGTACGTGATAAATCCCGGTCATGAAGACGCTTTTTATCAGGAGGCGGCAAACCGATTTGGCCCGTATGCGAGCATTATTGGAGGCATGCCGGTGTTTTTTGTCACGGGTTTAGTGCTGCGTCGTTTTCTCGGTACGCGGGCATTAAAGGTTGGCATCGCGGCGTGGTGTATTTATTTTGCGCTCGATATGGCAATAATTTTAGCGGCCGCGGCGGATGAATTTGTAAGTCTTTTACCGCTTATTGTGGTCTCATTTGCGACTAAATTTGCTGCGATCTATTTTGGGGCTAGAACTGTCTCAGAGAAAAATGAGGAGAATTGAAAATGAATATTGTTAGAAACATCTTAGCGGTAATTTTCGGCTTTATGATCGGCAATGTGGCGAACATGCTTGTTTTGACCGCAGGCCACGCGATCATGCCACCGCCCGCGGGGTTTGACGCAACGAGCATGGACGGCGTCGCTTCGACGATACATCTTCTCCGTCCGATAGATTTTACTGTGCCGTTTTTGGCTCACGCTATCGGGCCGCTCGTTGGTGTACTGAGCGCAATGTTTATTGCCGCAAGCTCACGAAAGACGATCGCGATCATTTTGGGCGTCCTGTTTCTAGCGGGAGGCATCGCTGCAAATATCATGATCCCGGCACCGATGTGGTACAGGGCCGTCGATGTTGTATTCGCGTACGTGCCGATGGCTTTTCTCGGCTGGAAGCTGAGCCGGAAGACTTAAGTTTTGCGTTATTTGGTTGACCCGTGTGAAAATCAGAGGTTATGACTACACGCGTTCGATTTGCCCCGTCTCCCACCGGCTATCTACACATCGGCTCCGCGAGGACCGCACTTTTTAACTATCTTTACGCACGGCATACGGGCGGCAAGTTTCTGCTCCGAATAGAGGACACCGACCTTGCCCGCTCGACCGAAGAATCGACCCGCTCGATCCTCGACGGCCTCGCCTGGCTCGAACTCGCCCACGACGAAGAGATCGTTTTCCAATCCGACCACGCTGACAAACACCGTGCGACAGCCAAAACGCTGCTCGCCGAGGGCAAGGCGTATCGCGATTTTACGCCTAAGGCGGCACCCAACGACGCAAATGTAAAAGACGTGATCAAAGACCGTGCCCGTGCCGCTCAAGGCGAAAAGAACATGCGCGACAACCCCTATCGCGATCTTTCTGCCGAAGAAAGCGATGCGAGAGCCGCCGCCGGAGAGCCGTTTGCGATACGTCTAGAGGTGGCCGAGACCGGGAAAACCTCTTTCGAAGACTCCGTCTATGGTTTGCAGGAACGTGATTATCAAGAGACCGAGGACCTCGTCCTACTCCGCTCCGATGGCCATCCGCTCTACAATCTCGCGGTCGTCTGCGACGACATCGAGATGGCGATCACGCATGTGATTCGCGGCCAGGATCATCTGACAAATGCCCACAAACAGGTGCTGATCTATGAGGCACTCGGCGTCGCGCCGCCGACATTTGCCCATCTGCCGCTCATAATGGCGCCGAACAAAGGCAAGCTGTCGAAACGAAAGCACGGCGAGGTCGTTTCGATGACGACCTATCGCGACGCCGGTTTTCTCGCCGCGGCGTTTCGCAACTTTCTCGCTTTGCTGGGCTGGTCGGCGGGTGAGGAAAAAGAGATCTATACGCTCGCGGAACTCGTCGAGAAATTTAGCCTCGACGGCATCCACCGCTCAAACGCCATCTTCAATTTCACTGAAAACGACCCGCGACGCTGGACGGACGACAAGGCCCAGTGGATGAACGCTGAATATATCCGTACAATGCCGCTCGCGGAGTTGCTGCAGTTTGTAAAAGCTGAGCTAAAAGCCGCCAAGCTCTGGCGCGACGAGTATGACCCTGAAGGCCGCGCGTTGACATCGTCGGTGCCATCGACACGTGCCGCGGAATTTCAGACCGAAAGCGGCGAAAGACCTGAAAATCTTGCATTTGATATGCCCGAGATTGGTTCTTACGATTGGTTCGTCCGCACCGTCGATCTGATCCGCCAGCGATTCTTTACGCTCAAAGATTTTTCTTCGCAGGGACGGGCGTATTTTAGTGAAGACTATGATTTCGACGCTGCAGCGATCGAAAAAAACCTCTCAAAATTTCCCGATCTCAAAACATGGCTGCCGGAGCTAGCCGACCGTTTTGAGACGATGGATTCATTCACAAAATCCGAGATCGAAGAGGTCGTAAAAGCATTTACCGAAGAAAAAGGCACCAAACTCGGCGTCATCATGAACGGAGCCCGCACCTTACTGACAGGCGTCGCCGTCGGGCCGTCGATGCTTTCGGTATTTGAAACTTTGGGGAAAGAAAGATCCATTCTAAGGTTAAAAAGTCACGTAGTGTGGAATAGTTAGCAATTTTATTGAATCCCGTGCGTTCTAACTCTACGTGACCGGCGTATGGATCGAACATTTACAAAAATTAAATTGGCGGCAGCTCTGGTATTTGTGTGTCTGAGCGTTTTTGCCGCGCGCGGGCAGCCGGATGTAGAGCAAAAGCGTATCGCCGCTAAAACCGCGTACGATGCCGGCGGAAAATATCTCGCAGAAAATACCTACAAATCGTACAAACTTGCGCTTGAGCAGTATCAACTATCGGTCAAGCTCTACGGCGAGATCGGCGACCGCGGCAATGTGGGCGGTTCGTTGTTGGGCGTCGGGTTGCTACAGGATCGTCTGGATGAAAAGGATGCGGCTTTTGCGGCGTACAATGAAGCTCTGGCGATTTTTCGTGAGATCGGGCACAAACTGCTCGAGGCCCGGACACTGAACAACCTCGGTCTCTTGTATGACCGTCTCGGCGACCAGCAAAAGGCTCTCGAATGTCACAATCTCGCCCTGCCTTTGCGCCAAGCCGTCGGCGACAAGTACGGCGAATCAAACTCTCTTAACAGCATCGGTTCGGCATATTTAGACCTCGGTGAGCGGTCTAAGGCGATCGACTATTTCAACCGGGCGTTAGCGATTCGGATCGAAATTGATGACAAACGGGCACAATCAATAACGCTCTCGAACCTTGGACGGACATATGAGCAATTGGGTGATAGGCCAAAAGCTCTCGATCACCTTGAGCGTTCGCTCGCGTTGCGAAAAGCGGTCGGTGATAAACCGGGGATCGCGACCGTGCTAAATAATCTGGCAATGGCTATCGCGGGGCCAGGGGACGAAAAGAAAGCGATCGACGTTTTTGAGCAGTCGCTTGCGATCTGGACCGAGCTGGGCTTTGAAAATCAAACGGCGGCCGTTTTGGGCAATATCGGTGTTTTATATTTAGACCTCAACGAACCCGCTAAAGCCCTGTCATATCATCGCCGTTCGCTGCCGCTTTATCTCGCTATGTCGGACAAACAAGGCGAGGCGACGGCGTTGAACAACGTCGGCTTTTCTTACGCGCGGCTCGGTGATACAAATGCGGCATTAGCCGATCTAAACGATGCGCTCGTGATGGCTCGGTCGGTCAGATCAAGCAGTCTCGAGGCAATCATCCTCGGTAACCTGATGCGCGTTTCCAAACAGACGAATCGTCCGGCCATCGCGATCGTTTACGGCAAACAATGCGTCGGAACGTATCAGGAACTGCGGCGAGCTATCGACAGCCTCGACCAATCGACACAAAAAACCTATCTCAAGTCCGTAGCTGATAATTACCGCTTTCTCGCCGATCTGCTGATCGAGATGGGACGTTTTGCTGAGGCCGAAGAGGTCTTGCAAATGTTGAAAGAAGAGGAGTTTGCCGAATTTGTCAGCCGCGACGCCGACGAGATCAAGAGCCTCAACCGCCGTGTAAAATTGACCGATAAAGAAAGGTTGTTGGTCGATAAATATACGCTACTGGCAAACCGAGCGTCCGAGTTAGGCGAGCAGTTCAAAAAACTCGATGACCGCAAACGCATGCTTTCCCGACGCGAGCAAGCCCTCTCAGCCGACGAAGAAAAACTGTATCAGCAACTTGCCGCACAGATCACGGAGGCGAACGCCGCGTTTCGCCTATTCCTCGAAAAAGATCTCGTCAACGAACTCGGCGTCGACAATGTCCGTCAGATAGAGATCGACCGCAGTCTGCAGGACAAGCTCCGCAAATGGGGCAAGGGCACCGTTGCTCTTTACACCGTCGTTACCGAAAACCGCTATCGCGTTGTGCTGACCACGCCGACCGTGCAGATTGACGGCAAGACTGACATCAACGCGGCTGTTTTGAACAAGAAAATATTCGCATTTAATAAGGCTGTTAAGGACCCCAATGTGGATCCAAGGCCGCTGGGCAAGGAAATCTACGACATCCTCATCAAGCCGATCGAAAAAGATCTGGTCGCGTCGGGGGCCAAGACGCTGTTGTGGTCGCTGGACGGCACGCTGCGGTATTTGCCACTGCCGGCGCTGTCGCCGGATGGCAAAACGTTCATGGTCGAAAAGTATCAGAATGTCATCCTAACGCGGCGAACGCGCGATTCGCTCGCCGATTCGACGGCCGAATGGAAAGCTCTGGGAATGGGCGTGTCTGAGGGGCAGATGGTCACTTATCCCGACCAGCCTGGGCAAAAGCAAAAGGTCGAGCCGCTGCCGGGGACAAAAGACGAGTTGACGGCGATCGTCCGCGACGAAAATACGCCAAATGAGAAAGGCATCTTGAGCGGGCGGCGGTTTCTCGATAAGGATTTTACACTCAAAAATTTTACCGATTCGCTTGCTGCTGAGACCGCTGACGGCAAGCGTAAATTTACCGTCATCCATCTCGCCAGCCATTTCCACCTCGGCAGCAGTTGGTCAAATTCGTACCTTTTCATGGGCAACGGCAAGCTTTTGACGCTCGAGGAACTGAGCGGTTCGCCGCAGATCAATTTTGGCGACGTAGAGCTGGTAACGCTTTCGGCGTGCAACACCGCGATCGGTGGCTATGCGAACGGCCGCGAAGTCGAGTCGCTCGCGGGGGCGATCCAGGCAAAGAGCGGAAAGGCCGTACTCGCCACATTGTGGGAAGTGTCGGATCTCAGCACACCGCAACTGATGAGTGATTTTTACCGTTTTCGCGAAGATAAGTCCGGCACGACAAAGGCCGAGGCTCTCCAACAAGCCCAACGGAAAATGATCGCAAGTGCCACAAAAACCGCCGCAGGCTTTTCACACCCCTATTTTTGGTCCGGATTTGTCCTGATCGGCAACTGGCGATGAACGGCCACCGCTGCCTAAACTAAGAAAATTCGAACATTCGCCCCGCCGTGGGCGTTTGTGATCAATAGAGCATCTCGTTTTACAATTTGATTGAGGTACTAAGGAGCGAATATGAAGAGAACCACGATTTTTCTTTTGGCTGCGGCATTGCTCGTCGTTTCAGGCAACTTGTTTGGACAAGGTGTTGCCGGCCCGAACCCGAAAGAATTCACCACCGATTACGATAAATACATTCGTACCGTGCTGGAAAAAATACCCGATGTTCCGGGCATCTCGATCATCCTAATTAAGGACGAGAAACCTATCTTCGCCAAAGCCTATGGCCTCTCGGATAAAGAAGCCGGGACAAAGGCAACGACAGACACGCTGTTTTATATTGCCTCGTCTAACAAAGCCTTCACGGCGCTCGCAGCGTCGATGCTGGATAGAGAGGGCAAGATCAAACTTGCCGATCCGGTGACAAAGTATACGTCGGGCATTCAGTTCAAAACGCCGTTGCCCGATAAGATCACGATCCGCGACCTACTGACGCATACTAGCGGACTTCGCAACGAAGCCCTTGTTCAAAGGACTGCGTTCACCGGACAGATCGAAAAGAAAGATATTGCGCGCACTTTTGCCGAAGGCACGACGATCGACGAAGCAAGCTATGGAAAATATCGCTATACAAATCTCGGCTACAACATCTACAGTCTCCTGCTCGAGAATAATTTTAAGATAAAGTGGCAGGACCTGCTGCAAAAGCGAATATTCGACCCTGGGGGTCTGAAACACACGACGGCGGTCATTTCGAGAGCTCCAGCTAAGAAATGGTCGGTCGCCGCACCTTACGTGTTCAACGAGGCGGTCGGCGGCATTGTCCGTTCCCCGCTTCCGAAAAAAGACAATAATATGCAGGCCGCAGGTGGGATGTTCATGAGCGTTAAGGATCTCGGACGCTGGCTGAACCTCAATATGAATGGCGGCAAACTTGATGAAAAACAGATCATCCCAGCTGACCTGATCTCCGCCACGCACACCGGCTATGTCAAAAGCACGCGAAACGAACCGCCATTTTCGGGTGACGGCGAGTATGGTCTCGGCTGGCAGTTGGGCAAATACCGCGACGACAGGGTCATATACCATCACGGCGGCTACTCCGGCTACCGAAGCCACGTCTCGTTCATGCCCGATAGGAAGATCGCGGTGGGCATTCTGGTCAACAACGACCAAGCTGGCGGGCGCGTCGCCGATACGCTGGCTATTTACGCCTACGACTGGTG
Source organism: Pyrinomonadaceae bacterium (assembly GCA_041745735.1). GTDB lineage: Bacteria > Acidobacteriota > Blastocatellia > Pyrinomonadales > Pyrinomonadaceae > OLB17. The sequence continues at coordinate 8,503 of JBGTII010000091.1, forward strand.
GAAAGGTATCGAGAATCTCGAAGCCGATTACGCCAAGCAGCTAGGCGATTTTTCGACGCTGTATGAAAACCGCAAACAGCAAATGATCGCCCAGGCCGCCGAGCGTGCAAAACGCCCCTCTCAACTCACGCAGCCGCTCGCGGACTATGTCGGTACCTACACGAACGACCTGCTCGGTACGATCGATGTCATAGCCGAGGGCAACTATCTGGCCGTGCGATGGGGCCTGCTATATTCCACAGCCACGCCGTATACCGAAAAAGACACCATCCGAGTCGTGCTAAACCTGCAAGGCAGCGGCGAGGTGATAGGTTTTCAGAAAGGCGCGGACGGCAAGATTGGCATGCTGAAATACGTAGGTCGCGATTTTAAGAGGCAGTGACGGTACAAAGAGCCCACTAGACCTCGATCACACGGCGTTTTACGGGCGATGACAGCACGATGGTAGTTGTCGTGATGCCGTACGGCGTCAGGCGGTCGATCATTTCTTGGAGATGCTCGACCGAGCGGACGGCGACTTTCATAATGAACGAATCGCCACCCGTGCCGCGGTGGCATTCGAGCACCTCATTCGACTCTTGAGCCACCTCAATAATGTGGCTGTAATCCACGCCCGTAATGCTCATTCTGACAAACGCCATTATCGGCAAGCCGACCTTTGCGGTATCGATCTCGGCCTGATAGCCGGTGATGATGTGTGCGTCCTCTAGCTTATGGACGCGTTCGATAACGGCCGGTGTCGTCAGTCCGACACGGCGTCCAAGTTCGGCATAGCTCGTCCGGGCGTCTTCCTGTAACTCTTTCAAAATCTTGCGGTCAATTTCGTCGATCATGATGTTGTTGGTCCGGTCCGGACCACGTGGACCAGAGGTGGACCAAATAATCTAAGGCCACAATCACATACAAACTCACATTCTAAGCCTCAGGCGGCATAATAACTTAAATTCGTTATTCAACCAAACGGCGAGTTCTATTACAATTGCTTATTCTCAGATAACTTTGCCTGACGCACGGACATCGAATATATGAAAGGAGCCGCAAAATCCATGCTCACCGAAACCGCAATCACCGCAGAAGCCGATTTTACCCTCGAAAACTATCGCCTTGCGGACGAAGAGCTACCCGAATTTCGCGATATGAAATTTGAGGACATCAACGAGCTTGAGCTTGATCATCCAGGGGCCAGCGACGAGGTGTACCGCACGCGTCGAGATTATATCGCGAGCCTCGCAAAACGCTTTCGCGAGACGGGCGAGATAACCGATGTCGATTACAACGAGGATGAGCAGGGCATCTGGAAACACGTTGCGACGCGGCTTGAGGAGCTGCATCAGAAACACGCTTCGCCGTTTTATCTGAAGGCGAAAAAGGATCTGGGTTTTTCAAACGAACGCATACCGCAGCTGTCCGAGATGAATCGCCGATTGCGCGAGCTGACCGGATTTCGTCTCGCGCCGATCGAGGGGCTGGTCGAGACACGCGGATTTTTGTCATGGCTCTCGTACCGGACGATGCTCTCGACGCAATATATACGCCACCACTCGCGGCCTGAGTACACGCCTGAGCCGGACATCGTCCACGAAGCCATCGGCCACATCCCGATGTTCACTAACCCCAATTTCGCCGATTACTCGCAGTTCGTCGGCCACGGAGCCCGCATCGCGACCGACGAGCAACTCGAGCAGCTCGGCCGTCTGTACTGGTTCACCGTCGAATACGGCATGGTCGAGCACGAAGGCGAGATCAAAGCCTACGGTGCCGGCCTGCTCTCCAGCTACGGCGAACTCGAACACGCCTACACCGACAACGTCGAACGCCGACCGTTCGACCTCGAACGGGTCATCAACACCACCTACGACTACAGCGACATGCAGCCCGTGCTGTACGTCATCCCGTCGTATGCGGAGCTGAAAGAGGTTACGCGGAAATATATTGAAAGTTTTACGAAATAGGTGAGAGCAAAAAGGAGCGGCGACAAAATTTAGGCTTTGCCGCCGCGATGAGTATTAATGGGACGTAGTACCCACTAAAAGTTTACCAAGTACATGGTCCCGTATTTACGAACATCTGTCTGTCGGGTTCCCGACGCATTGAAAATTTAATTTGCTAGGAGGCTATCGATCTCAGCTTCTATGATGGCTAGGCATTCGCACGCGTATAGGCGAATTTTTGCGGGGTCGGTGAGTTCAACAGTTCCCCGCTTGTAGGCAATAAGGCCGTCGCTCTGCAGACCGTAGGCTACGACTGCGATGCTGCTTCGCTGTACTCCTAAAATATAGGCAAGCCTTTCTTGTGTGACCTTTAATCTTAGGGACCCTGCGCGTTCGGAAAGGATCGTCAGCTTGCGGCACAACCTCGATTGAATATCGTGGTAATGATTACAAAGCGAAGTCTGGGCAAATTGCCTGAGCAATACGTAGATAAAATGTAGTGAATGCTTGCGAAATTGAGGATGCTGGTGAAAAAGGTCTGAGATCGTGTCAACCTTGACGCTAAATCCATCGGTTTTTACTTGGATCATGGCCTGGTAGGGCATCTCGTTTTTGCCAAATATGGCTGGCAGCCCGATCATGCCCTCACGTCCGATATACCCGACTTCGCACGTAGTGCCTTTGGCCGCCAGCGCGATCAGCGAGATCAAGCCGTTGCGTGGAAAAAAGCAGTGGCTTAAAGAATCACAGTAATCGGCAAGAAGATATCCCGGTTCAAGGGTAAGGAACTCAAGATGTGGACGAATTATCTCAAAATCATTCGGCGGCAGCCGTAGCAATAATCTATTTCCTAGAGTTGACTGCGAGTTTCCAAGTTTATCGTCCATAAGGAAGGCCGCGAAGCTCATCGAGGTTAGCTTTTATCTTTGTTTGATAATGTAACATATACATAGTGGGCTGCGAGCTGGGTTGCTAAAAGAAAGACGCGTTCAATAGAATCATGACTATACAAAATCCATTAGGACTGAAAAAGATACACCACGTTGAGTTTTACGTAGGCAATGCGAAGCAAGCGGAGTTTTATTATCGTAAGGCGTTCGGGTTTTCGCGGGCGGGGTATTCGGGGCTGGAGACGGGTAACCGTGAGACCACCTCGTACTTGATGCGGCAGGTGAATATCAATTTCGTTCTGACGACGCCGCTAAATCCGGAGCATCCGGCGGCGGAGCATATCAAGCAGCACGGCGACGGCGTGCGGGATATTGCGTTTTATGTCGAGGATGCGGATCACGCGTTTAATGAGGCGGTCCGGCGTGGTGCGACGCCGGTGACCGAGCCGCACGATATGGCGGATGAGAATGGTTCGGTGCGCCATTCGGCAATCGCGACTTATGGCGATACGATCCACTCGTTTATCTCGTACAACACTAACAACGGCCACAATTACAACGGCGTTTTCTTGCCGGGATTTATCGAACAACCTGTCGAAGGTGAGCCGACCGGCATTATGATGGTCGATCATATTGTGGGTAACGTCGAGCTGGGGAAAATGGGGCATTGGTGCGATTTTTATCGTGACGTGCTCGGGTTTTTCCGCTACATCACGTTTGACGACAAAGACATCTCGACCGAATATTCGTCGCTGATGTCGATCGTCATGTCGGACGGCCAGCACAATATCAAATTTCCGATCAACGAGCCCGCAACCGGCAAAGGCGGCAAGTCGCAGATACAGGAATATATCGATTTTTACCGCTCGGCCGGTGCTCAACACATCGCCTTGCTCTGCCGTGACATCCGCAGCACGGTCGCGAAACTGATGGAAAACGGCGTCGAATTTCTGAGTATCCCCGACACCTATTACGAAGATGTACTCGACCGCGTCGGCGAGATCGACGAAGACATCGAGTCGCTCAAAAAGCTCAGCATCCTAGTCGATTGCGACGAAGAGGGCTATCTGTTGCAGATATTTACCAAACCCGTCGAGGATCGCCCGACAGTGTTCTACGAGATCCTACAACGTAAGGGGTGCAAGGGCTTTGGGAAAGGCAATTTTAAAGCGCTGTTTGTGTCTATCGAAGAAGAGCAACGGCGACGGGGAAATTTGTGATAGAGTCCGATCATGTGGATTCAATAGGACACGTTGTTGAAGAGGGGAAATAATGATGGAATTCAAGAGATCGCAACTAGAACGAATGCCAAAGATCCTTGTCATTGGCCTCGTGTTTTTGGCAGCGGCCTGTAACGCTCAGTCCGTCAGTGTGAGCAACAAAAGCGGCAAGATCGAGTCTATAGCAACGATGTCGTCAAAGCGCGCAACTCACACGGCCACGCTTCTCGACGACGGAAAGGTACTGGTGGCCGGTGGTTTTGTCGCGGGCGGCGGCAGTTTGGCTAGTGCCGAGCTTTTTGACCCGCAGACGAACACCTTCTCACCCATCGGCAATATGACGACGGCTCGTTCTAGTCACACTGCGAGTCTGCTACCTGACGGAAAGGTGCTTATCGCGGGTGGATACCACGGCGACTATTTGGACACATCGGAGATCTACGATCCGGCGACTAGACGCTTTACACGGGCCATTCGAATGACCGCACCTCGTAGTGGACACGTCGCCGTCGATCTCGGTAATGGAAAGATACTGATAGCGGGCGGTGTCGGCACCGGATGGACGTTCCTCAAAACTGCCGAAATATATGATCCGCGAACCGGAACATTCAAGGCGACAGGCGATATGTCAGTCGAACGCGAATCGCACACCGCGACCCTACTCAAAGATGGAAACGTCCTAATAACGGGCGGCCACAGAGATCGCCGTGCAAACGTGAAAATCTATACAAGTTCCGAGCTGTTTGATCCGAAAGCCGGCAAATTCACGACCGTCGGCGACCTAACAGTAAAGCGCCACAAACACGATGCTGTCTTGCTAAATGACGGTCGTGTCTTGATAATTGGCGGTTCCGATGAGAGAGATGGCGGCGGAGCATATCAAAACGCCGAGATCTATGATGCGGCGAAGAAGATCTTTACATCAGTCGCGAATAAGATGGTGTCGACCCGATATAAACTGCAAGGCACTGCGGTCGTTTTGCCGAGCGGAAAAGTGTTGATCGCAGGTGGCGCAGATCGTGCCGAGGTTTTCGATCCGACTACCAACGGTTTCTCGCTCGCATCGGGAGACATGGGAACGCTGCGGCTTTTTGCGACGGCTACACTGCTGAAGAGCGGTAAGGTGCTGATCGTGGGCGGTTATAAAGACGGCCTTACGATCAGTAATGGAGCATGGCTTTACTCGATATAGCCTTTGCAATATTCCCAACCGTCACCAATTAGCGACGGAAATGACTATGCAGACGATCAAATATCAAACAGGTTTTGGCAATGAGTTTGCCACTGAGGCGGTCGAGGGGGCTTTGCCGGTTGGGCAGAATTCGCCGCAGAAAGCTCCGCTTGGGCTGTATGCCGAGCAGTTTTCGGGGACTGCTTTTACGGCACCGCGAGCGACAAATAAACGGACGTGGACATATCGCATGAGGCCGTCGGTAACGCATAAGCCTTTTGAGCAGGTAGATAACAAACGCTTTCGGTCTTCGCCGTTTGATGAGATTCCGACCACGCCTAACCAATTGCGCTGGGATCCGCTTCCTATTCCTACAGAACCCACGGATTTTATCGACGGCATTACGACCATTGCAGGTAACGGCGATCTGTTTGCTCAGAGCGGGATGGCGGTGCACATCTATGCCTGCAACAAAGGCATGGGCGAGCGGTATTTTTACAATGCCGATGGCGAGATGCTGATCGTGCCTGAGATGGGACGGCTGGGAATATTGACAGAGCTTGGGTTGCTGCAGGTCGGGCCGGGGTCGGTGGCGGTGATCCCCAGAGGATTGAAGTTTAATGTCGAGCCTGCACCGAACGACAAACAATGTCGCGGTTATATCTGTGAAAACTACGGCCAACAGTTTCGGCTGCCTGATCTGGGTCCGATCGGGGCGAATGGCCTTACCAATTCGCGTGATTTCGAAACGCCTGTTGCATGGTATGAGGATGTCGAGGGCGATTTTGAACTCGTTGCAAAATTTGGCGGTAATTTGTGGTCGTGCGGGATAGACCATTCGCCGTTTGATGTTGTCGCTTGGCACGGCAACTATGCTCCGTACCGGTACGATCTGAAAAAATTTAACACAATCGGCTCGATCTCATTTGACCATCCCGATCCGTCGATCTTTACGGTGTTGACTTCGCCATCAGGCGAGGCGGGCGTTGCGAATTGCGATTTTGTAATATTCCCCGACCGCTGGCTCGTCGCTGAAAACACGTTCCGTCCGGCGTGGTATCACCGCAATTATATGTCCGAATACATGGGCCTGATCTATGGTGCGTACGACGCTAAGGAAGAAGGCTTTGTCCCCGGCGGCGGCTCGCTGCACAACCAAATGTCCGCCCACGGCCCCGACCTTGATGCGTTTGAAAAAGCGTCCAACGCCGATCTCAAACCGCAAAAACTCGAAGGCACAATGGCGTTCATGTTCGAATCGCGATACATCATCCGCCCGACAAAATTTGCGATGGAAACCTCGCAATTACAGGCTGACTATTTTGAGGTCTGGCAGAGGTTGAAGAAGAATTTTCGTCCGTAGTAGAGACACTTGGAACAATATGCGTAAGATCCCCTCGTTGATAGTTCTCGTCCTTATCTTTTCGGCCGGACTCCTCCAAGCGCAATCGCCAAGCGCAAAAAACGCTGCAACCAAACAGCTTTACGCCATTTTCGATGAAACATGGGAGTTGGGCCTGAAGGAAAACCCAACGTTCGCCACCTTCCTCGGCGACAAGCGTTACAACGATCGATGGGGCGACCAGAGCCTCGCTGCGTTTGATAGGCGCCAACAGTATCGGACGGGTATTCTTGCTCGGCTGAGGAAAATAAATCGTGCTCAGCTTTCGATGACCGATCAGCTCAACTTCGACCTTTTTAAAAGGGACCTTGAGGAGACGATCGAGGGCAACAGGTTCCGCTCGTACCTGATGCCCGTGTCGCAGGCGGGAGGGATCCAGACGCAGGACGAGCTTTGGGAATTCATCTCATACGACACGGTAAAGGATTACGAGGATTGGATCGCCCGGCTCAATGCATTTCCGGTTTTCATCGATCAGACCATAGCTCTCATGCGGCGAGGCCGAGAAGAAAAGATCCTCCGGCCACGGGTAGTGATGGAGCGAGTACCGGCCCAGATAGATAATCAGATCGTTAGCGACCCCGAGAAGAGCCCGTTCTTTGCACCTTTCAAAAAGTTTTCTAAGGACATTTCTGCTTCAGATCACCAGCGGTTGCGAGATGCAGCAAAGGCGGCTATCGCAGCTAATGTCGTCCCGTCCTATCGTAAATTCAAGGACTACTTTGTTCGTGAGTATTTGCCAGCCACACCCGCTGACGTGGGCATTTCACAGCAGCCTGATGGCCGTGAATACTATGACTTTCTGGCCCGTTCGTACACGACCACGAAACTCACGCCGCCGGAGATCCATCAGAAAGGCCTGACGGAGGTCGCCCGCATCCGCGGCGAAATGGAACGGATAAAGATGGAGATCGGTTACAAAGGCAGCCTGCAGGACTTTTTTAAGCATCTGCGGACCGACAAGAAGTTCTTTTTCAAAACCCCTGATGAACTGCTCGATGCCTATCGGGCCCTCACGCGCCGGATAGATCCTGAGCTCGTGAAGGTATTCAAGACGCTGCCCCGAACGCCGTACGGTGTAGTTCCGATCCCGGACAACATTGCCCCAGATACGACGACCGCATACTACAACCAGCCAGCTGCTGACGGCTCGCGAGCCGGGCGTTATTATGTGAATCTTTATAAGCCCGAGGTACGCCCAAAATGGGAAATGATGGCCTTGAGCCTGCACGAAGCAGTGCCGGGCCATCACTTGCAGCTCGCCTTGCAGCAGGAACTCGGTGAAGTTCCGAACTTCAGAAAATATGGCGGTTACACTGCTTTTACCGAGGGCTGGGGTTTGTATTCGGAAAGCTTGGGCGAGGAAATGGGACTTTACGACGATCCATATTCCAAGTTTGGCCAGCTGACTTACGAGATGTGGCGGGCCGTGCGACTGGTAGTCGACACGGGCTTGCACTATTACAAATGGGACCGGCAAAGGGCTATCGATTACTTCAAGGAGAATGCCGCCAAGACCGACCAGGACATCGTCAACGAGATCGACCGCTATATCAGCGATCCGGGCCAGGCACTCGCATACAAGATCGGGGAGCTAAAGTTGAAAGAACTGCGTGCCCGCGCCAAACAGCAGCTCGCTGATCGCTTTAGTATTCGCGAGTTTCACGATGTCGTGCTGCTATCGGGAGCGGTTCCTCTCGAGATTCTGGAACAGAATGTAAACAAATGGATCGCCAAGACAAAGCAGGGCTAATGATGATCGTATCTAAGCCGACGAGTTTTATAGCGACGCCTGACAAAGGTGAGGTCTCAGCTTTGCTGATGCTGCCTGACGGTGCGACGCATCTACTTGTGCTTGGTCACGGGGCCGGAGCGGATATGCGTTCTGGGTCGATGCAGAATATTGCTGAAGCTCTTGCCACACGCGGAATCGCCACGTTTCGCTATAACTTTCCTTTCAAAGAACACGCCCGCGGAGGTGTCGATTCGCCAAAGGTTGCGACGGCGACGGTGCGTGCGGCGGTCGCTGAGGCGGGACGGCTCGAACCAAAAATGACGCTGCTTGCGGGCGGACACTCGTTTGGCGGGCGAATGACGACAACGGCACAGGCGGGATCGCCGCTCGACGGTGTGACGGGACTCGTGCTCTTTTCGTTTCCCCTCCACGCACCAAATGAGCCCGATGATTCGCGTGCTGAGCATCTGGGAGCAATAAAGATCCCGATGCTGTTTCTTACGGGAACGCGAGACGCGCTAAATGACCTCACGTTATTCCGCCCGGTAGTAAAAAAGCTGGGCAAACCAGCCACCCTCCACCTCATCGATACGGGCGATCACAGCTACAAAATTCTCAAAAAGACACGCACCTCGCCCGAAGACGTGTTCGACGAAATGGCACGTGTAACGGCTGGCTGGATGAGCGATAGCCTATCTTAGCCTAACTTGTAGTATTCTCTCTATTCCTTGGAGATCCGGGATGAATTCGGGTTTACTCCAAATTGTTAGATCAACGATATCTCCCAATATTTTCGACTGGCCAAACCCGATCTCTAGGAATAACAAACCGCTCGGATTTAGATGCGCCGGTGCTTCGCCAATGATGCGGCTGAGGATGTCGAGGCCGTCGGTCCCCGCGAAAAGCGCGTTGTGCGGCTCGAAATCACGGACCTCTTTTTGCATATCCGTCAGATCAGCGTCGGTAATGTATGGTGGGTTTGAGACGATTATGTCGAATTTTTGATCGATCCTCGCAAAAAGATCTCCTTCGATAAGAGTGAGCTGGTCGGCGACACCGTGACGCGTCGCGTTGCGCGCAGCAACGGCAAGGGCCTTTTCGGAGATGTCGGTCGCGACGGCGGCTGCGGAAGTAACGTTAGCCAGTATCGAGACCGAGATGCAGCCTGAACCAACTCCGATCTCGCAAAGAGCGAGTTTTTTGAGTTCGGTGGGTTTGTTGAGTTCCTTGATCGCGGCCTCGACGAGTATCTCGGTCTCAGGCCGTGGGATCAGGACGTCCGGGGTGACCTCAAATTCCAATCCGTAAAATTCCTGTCGGCGAGTGATATATTGAAACGGTTCGCGTGCCGCTCGTCGAGCGACAAAGCCTTCCAATCGTGTTGCCTCTTCACCGGTCAATTCATATTCCGGATGAGCTATGATGAATGTATTTGGTTTATCGAGAGCGAAAGCGAGCAGCGAGGCGGCCTCGCGGCGAGGTTCGGCGACGCCCCCATCTTGCAGGCGACTTGCACTTTTAGCTAAGAGTTCAACGATGGTCATCTCGCTCCGTCGTCACGCAGCATTGCGGGTACGGTTAAAAGAATTATCTTGAGATCAAGCCAAAGCGACCAGTTTTTGACGTAAAACAGATCGAGATGGACCATTTCTTGGAAAGAGAGACGGTTTCGTCCAGACACCTGCCACAGTCCGGTAATGCCGGGTTTTACGTCGAGTCGCTTTCGATGCCAGAGAGCGTATGCCTCGACCTCGTACGGGATCGGAGGCCGCGGCCCGACGACGCTCATGTCTCCCTTGAGGACGTTTAACAATTGCGGCAGTTCATCGAGACTTGTACGCCGCAGAAATTTACCGACACGCGTGACCCTCGGGTCGTTTCGGACTTTGCCAAAGACCGGTTTATCCGTGTCGCCTGCATTTGCATCGCTGTCGCCATCGATATTGAGTTGATAGGCCTCGCGGTGAATATTCTCATCGGCCCCGGCGATCATCGTGCGAAATTTGTAGCAGAGAAAAACTCGCCCATCCATACCGACACGCTCTTGCAAAAACAGAACCGGGCCTTTGGAATCGAGTTTGATCAAGGCCATTATCGCGGACCAAAGCGGCAACAGTATTAGACCCGAAACTGTCGCCATTGCGATGTCCGAGACCCTTTTTATGAAGCGTTCGATATCCGAAAGCGGTTCGCGAAACAGCCTGACCATAGGCAGAACGCCTATCTGTTCGATACTGGTCTTTTGCGGCAAGACGTCGAGCGGGCTCGGGGCAAAACAAAATTCGACTCGCTGCCGGCGTCCGATCTCCATCATCGAATCAAACAGACGGTCGCTGCCGAGCTCGCCGGAGGTAATGATCACCTCCTTTATATGTAATTCTCGAATGATCTGGGTAAGACCCTCAATACCTCCTAAGACCGGCACATCGGAGATCATGGCCGGATATTTTTCGTGATCGACGGTGGCTTGATGCCACACAACACCCACGACATGGTATCCAAGCTCGGGCCGTTCTCGCAGTTCCGCAACTGTCCGCTCTGCATCTAGGGTCGAGCCTACGATCAAGGTCGGAATGAGATTGACGCCGCGGCGTCGAAACAGCACTTGGAAATAACGCAGCAGAAGATGAAATCCAATGAACAACGTCAGGGCGATCGCAAAATCGAACGCGAACACGCCGCGTGAATAAGAGAACTCCCGATAAGCAAATCCGCCGCGAAAAATGAACGTCCAGGCGATGATCAAAAGCGTACTTACCGACACGGCCTTAAAAATACGAGCGACATCGCGGCTGTAAGAAAACGCACCGTGAAACTTATAGATCCGCTGATACAAGAGCATTGCAAGGCGGATAGCTGTACCAAAAACGAGGATGCCAACGTAAGGCTCGAATTCACGCGACCAGGAAAGACCGTTCGCACCTAGGATCGGTTTTTGTTCGCGGAGCGTGAAAGCAATCGTAAAGCTCGCCGCCGCGATCGAAAGGTCAATGGCCATCACAAGGCCTTTGACCAACGTTATCACCCATCGCGGGGCTCGTTTGACCTCATTTTTACTTCGATTCACGATTTGCTTCTCGACAACCCTTAGAAGGTCAATTTGCGAAATTTAAGTCTGGTTCTTATTTAAGATATCTGTGTAGATATCGAAAAAGTCGCGTGCAACACTTTCAGGCGTCAGTGATCTGCCGAATTCACGGTTATTATCGCTTATTGTATGCCTCAGTTGTTCGTTTTCGATAAGTTCGATCACCTTTTCCGCGATGCTTTCGGGTTCGGTCGTACAGGCGAGATAGTTTTTGTTTTCTTTTAAGAGTTCTCGCGCCGCTCGGAATGGAGTTGAAACAATCGGCATTCCGGTTGCTAGAGCTTTGAAGAAGACGTTGGGAAACCCCTCGCCGTATTTTGTTGGGAATATCAAAATATCACGTTCGAAAAAATGTGCTGAGACGTCAGTTTCAGGCAGATAACCGGTAAAAATAACCCGGTCCTGCAGCTTATAACGATCGACCAACTCTTGAGCCGTCTGTCGCGTCTCGCCGTCACCGATGCAATAAAGAAGGCAATCATACCCGCGATCTTTTATGATCCGACACGCCTCGATCGTTTCGATCAAACATTTTTTGGGAACGAAGCGGGCGACAAACAGCAGCTCGAAAACATCTCCTTTTGATTTTCGGCTTCGTGTAAACTCGCCTAACTCTTTCGGGCCGAACGTCAGAGCATTTTTTACGAAAAAGAACTTGTCCGCATCAAAACCGAGTGCCTTAAAATTCTCCAGTTCGTCGTGCGTGTGAATGCCGAAACCGTGCACTTTTCTTCTAATATAACGGATCAAAAAACGTCCGAGAAAATTCGTTTTAGTAAGGTCCTGAGCTTCGGAACCGTGCAGTTTCAAGAATATCTTTGCTCGTTTCGGAGCGATCACAAAGAGCGAGAACGAATCACGAAGGATCGTTTTGATATCAAACGCGGTATTGAGGTGAATAATATCGAAATCTTGCTGCCTTATAAATCGTCGAAAATGAAATGCGGTCTTAACGACACGTCGAACCCTTTCAAAAAAAGGTGTTGGTTTTTCCTTGTCGCCATAAACGTAAACGGCCTCCGTCACATCAGCATCTAAATTTCTGAATGCTTTGACAAACGGAGGCTCACTCGAGGCGGGGCCGCCCCAAGAGTTGCTTGCCGGCATTCCGAAAAGTATCTTCATCTTCATCTTTCCGCAGCGGTGGCCTTTAACGATTCGTAAAGCTGGAGCAGTTTCGCGATGTGCGCATCGATTACATAGTTTTCGCGGGCAAAATCATAGGCTCTCTGAGCAAGATCGGCACGCACCACTTTATCGCGTAACAACCCCAATGTCTTTTGTGCCAATTCGACCTCATTTTGAGCTTCGAACATCTCTGCATACGTTCCATCGTCCGTTGCTTCTAACAATGGTTCGATATCAGAAACGATCATCGGTACCTTTGACAGCATCGTTTCTGCGACGGCGATCGGCAGCCCTTCGTGCAGCGACGAAAAAACGAATAGGTCGAGGCTGCCGAGTATGTCAGGAACATCCTCCCTAGCCCCGAGAAATAAAACCTTATCGGCGATACCCCGTTCGGCACAATGATCGACACACGCAACATAGTTTTTTTCCCCGCCTGGTGAGATACGTCCGACAAAAATAAATCTTGCGTTTTCAAATTCGGCAAATATCTGCGGCAAGGCTCGGCAGATCGTCATTTGGTCTTTCGTCGGGCTTGGTACGAAATTGGCGACCATTCCCATGGTCAGGTCACTCTCGCCGATATTCAACTCAGTTCTGATCGAATTCCCGGTCGGCTGCAAACGGCTTTCGTCCACAGCGTTCCAAATGACATGAAACTTTTCGGCCGCGCTGATTCCGATCTCTTGGCGCAGCCAGGTCAGTAAAGCGCGGCTGCACGAAATATTTGCGTCCATCAACGGCGACAGATATTTTGCGACCAAGCGGTTTTTACGGCTAGCCGCAAACAAACCGCCACCGTGATGGGACATTACGCAACGGACATTTTTTAAACCCACGGTAGCCAAATAGAGATGCAGTGCTTCGACTGGCTGATGGCCGTGTACGACCTCTATCTGCTTTTCCAAAATAATTTTACGCAACTCGCGGATTAATTTCAGATCGATCGGCCATCGCCGCTTCAGTCGATGATAACCAACGCCCGAATTCTCAAACTCCTGCTCCAGATCACCGCCTCCGGTGGCTACGAACGTCATTTCCAATCCGCAGCGTTCAGCATTACGGCAAATATCAAGAGCCAGCGTCTCGGCTCCGCCCCTGTTGACACTGTCTAAAAGATAGAGAACCTTCATCTTATCGAGACAAAATGTGTTCGACGACCTGTTCACGAACACTCACCTGATGTCGCAAGTCCAACCCCTTTTTCTTTTCCAACTTGATATTTTGGAGATCCGCTTTCGTGTGAATTTTCTGCAGGCGGCCCTCCGAGACCAGATATTCATCGATCACGGCGGGACGACCCGCAAAGATCGTTACCGTCGGAACGCCTAGAGCCGCAGCTTCTCGATTCATAGTGCCGCCGCCTGACACGACCAGATCCGCCGCCGCCATTAGGTTAGCACCATCTACGACGCCGTCAGGAATAATGATATTGGCGTGCGGATGGTTACGCTGCAGTTCGTCGCCCTGATAGGTTTTACGCGGGAGCAATATTATCTTGCATCGGGGCACGGCCGCAAATTTTTCGAGCGCGTCAGAAAGCAATTGGTTAGCGATGCCTCGATGATAAAGAGCCTCAGGGGCATGCGGCCGGATCACCACTAAAATGTCGTCGCCAGAGACGCCCAAAGAACTGAGAACAGCAGGGAATTGGGGATCGGGCTGAAAATCTGCGAGATAGACGTCCTCTTTTATGCCATCGAATCGACGAACCTTGGATTCCTCTACACCAAATTTACGAAGGGCCGCGTCGGGAAAAGTTTTTGGCACGATGAGCTTTTTCGCCGTTCTAAACGAGAGATGATTACCTGGGTGGTGCTCATAATCCATTAGGTTGACACTTTTGAGGCCCAACAGACGGGCGACTACGAGAGGTTCCTGGGAATTGTGTGATAGAACCAGATCGATCTTCTCTCGGGACGCCCATTTTCTTAGTTCCAAAACCCGCGAGGCAAATTTCATAGCCTTTGACACTACGTTCTTACCGCCGTGAGTGCCAAAAACTACGGGATCGAGACCGGCACTTTTAGCCAGCTCGACCGTCTGGGCATAATCCCTCGCGGTCCAGACGACCTCATGCCCGCGTTTCGCAAATTCGCGGGACAGCGCGCTAAAAAACGGCACGTGGGGTGAGTTTCCTAGGTCGATCCAGATACGCATCAACAATCAATTTATCACAACAACGGAGCGTGCGTTTGTGATCAATCAAGGAAAGCCTGCATCCACAATTCAAGTGTTAGTAAGTGAAACACCTGTAGGTTAAGGTCTTGTCTGCCGGACAGATTTGTGTCGATGATCCGGCGAACTTCTTTGGCGTCAAATAGCCCTCGGCGTTTGACCCGTTCTGCGGACAGAACATCCTCGACCAATGGTCGCAGAGCACCTCGCAGCCACGAACGGACGGGTGCGCTAAATCCGGCTTTTTTTCGCCAGACCACCTCAGCAGGCAGCAATCGCTCGGCGGCTTTTTTAAGGATGTATTTACGTTTTATACCCTTGATCTTGAGGCTCGACGGCAGCCTAGCCGAAAGATCGACAAGCTCCTTATTAAGGAAAGGTACGCGGACCTCGAGATTTGCGGCCATCGACATCCGGTCGGTCGTGTCGAGGTTGAGTGCGGGCATAAAGGTCTTGAAATCGACGTAGAGCATCCGGTTCAGCGGCGAGGTGCCGGTGCAATGTTTGAAATATTCTTTGTGATATCTATATGCATCAAAGCCGGACATCTCGCTTTTTAGTTCATCGGAATAGATGCTCCGCTTCATCTCGTCGGTAAAATATGTGCCAAAACCGAGATAGCGATACTCAAAGTCCATCCCGGCACTTCGTGCAAATTTTTTGAGATTGCGGAGCGGAGCGGTAAATTTTCCGGGCAAGCCGCCGTAGGCGAGGCTCTCGATGAGCTTCATTGCCGGGCGGCGCACGGCGGTCGGTACAATATCGGTTAGCCCCGCAAACTTCATCGCCATCTGGCGCGGATAGCCCGCAAATATCTCATCACCGCCCATGCCGGACAGCATTACGGTCTGAGTGGCCCTCGACTGTTCAGAGATCAGATATGCGGGTATCGCCATATCGATGATCGGAGCCTCTTGGTGCCGGACCAGCTTTGGCAACAGGTCGACGAGGTCGGGCGTGAGCATCGTTTCGTGATAGTCGAGATCGAGCAGCGCGGCGACGCGTCGCGACCATTCGAGGTCGTCGGGGATGATATCGTATTTGAGATCATCGGCGGAGATGCCGGTCGTATAGGCCGAAACCCTTTGGTTTGTATGCTTTACCATTAACGCCGCGATCGATGACGAATCGACGCCGCCTGATAGGAATGCCCCCAGCGGGACATCGGCGACCATCTCCATTTCGGTGACGCGGTCCAGAGTTTCGAATAGGCGGTCCGTCCAGTCGCTCTCGCTACCGCCTTTCTCTTCGGCAGAGTAATCGAGATCCCACCATTCGTGGGTCGATATCTCGCCGTTTTTCCAAGTCAGAAAATGCCCCGCTTTTAGCTGGTAGATGCCCTTAAACATTGTGTGCGGCGGCACCGGCCAGAGGAAAGTAAGTGACTGGTGCAGAGCTTCGTGGTCGAGCTCGGGTTGGACAAGCTTGGTCGCTAGAATGGCCTTTATCTCCGATGCGAAAACAAGATCGTTGCCGGCCTTTGCATAAAACAGCGGCTTGATCCCGGCACGGTCGCGGGCGAGCGTGAGCGTCTTTTCCGTTTCGTCCCATACGGCAAAGGCGAACATGCCGTTGAGTTTGTCGAGACACCGCGTTCCCCATTCCCGAAACGCTTTTAGCAGCACCTCGGTATCGGAGTTTGTGCTAAACGAGACCTCTTTAGACTCAAGCTCAGTGCGGATCTCTTTATAGTTATAGATCTCTCCATTGAGGATCATCGCGTAACGTCCGTCGCCCGTGAGCATCGGCTGATGCCCCGCGGATGAGGTGTCGATGATCGACAGGCGGCGGTGGCCGAGACAAGTTTTCAGTCCGTTCGGGCCAAAGGCGTCGGACAAAAACACGCCCTCGTCGTCGCGGCCGCGATGCTCGATCGCGAGCAATGCGGGACCAATGCGCGTCTCTGGGTCAGGTGAAATTATTCCGGCAATGCCGCACATAACTTAATAGGAAATTTCAACACAAAGTCGCACAGAGGCAAAGGTGCAAAGTGTTTAATCTCGTTCTCCATCGTTCTAGCCGTCGGCCTCGATCAAACGGGCGAGTGCATACGCCATCCACGATTGTCCCCAGCGCATGAACGGCGTTTTCACGACCGACGTTTTTCGCTTTTGGTAATAAAAATACCCGCTCGCGTCGCACATGTTTTCAATTGCCCAATCGGCCGTTCTTTGAGCCATCGGCAGCATTCTCGCATCTATGGCTTTCAACTCGGACATTGCGGCAATTGCGGCTGCCGCCGAGTGAATATCGACCGGATAGGTTTCCGTGTCATAATATTTCGGCGTTCCGTCATCGAGAAAAAACTTGCCTAACCAATATCCCGCGCCGAGATTGATAGCGTCAAACGTCTCCGCCCGCAACTCCTCTATCTCGCCGGATATTCGATAGAGCGAGAGCAAAACATACGCCGTATGAAAGTTATCCACCCAAACCTGCTTCTCACCTACGCCATAGACCCAGGCACCTTTCGAGTTTTGGCGGCGGATGACAAATCGGACGGTCTTTGCGGCCATCTTGAGATATTCCTCATTACCGGTTGCGGCCCCGATACGAGCGAGACACTCGCCCGCCAATAGGTTAGCGTTCAAGATACCGGTGTGGTCTATGGGCGTGTAGCTAAAACAGACTTCGTCGTCTGTCTCATTAGAACGGTTAAGCCCTGTGAGGATAAAGCTGCAAATCTCCGTTGCTGCTTTGAGGAACTGTTCATCGCCAGAGGCTTCGTATGCTTCGACAAACGCATGCTGTGCAAACGCCGTCGGAACGATCGCGGGCGTGCCGAGCGGCGCATAAAAGTTACGCGATTGCCAGTCAAAATTGTAGCCAAATGCGAGGGTCGTTTGGCCGTCCTCCGATTTGCCTCGGATCGCGGTTTTCATCAGGCGTTCGAGCATATCCTTGGCATTTTCAGCGTGAGCTTCGTCCTTGGTTGCGCGATAACGGGATAACTCGGCAAGTGCAAACAATGCCAATCCTTTCGGATTTACGCCCTTTTTCACGCCTAAAACAGGCCGCAAATTTATCGGCGAACGCTTTACGGCTTGGAGCAAAGCTAGCCTTGCAATCCGCACGTGTTTTAGCGGTGTGAACTGAAACACACCGCTATTTAGCCCGTCAAACGGGTCGTATCCGGCAAAATCTTCGCGTTCACAATACGCGAAAAGCCGATCATAATATTGTGCAAGGTCAGTGGACATCGGAGGTCGGTAAAGGGAAAGGTTATCACAACACGGAGCAAACACGATGCATGACAAAGGAACGGCTTGCCTTTTGCCCTTTACGGCGAAAAGCTAGATAATAAGACCTTACTTTACGGCACTTTTTATGAAGTTTTTCTCGGACATACGACTGCTTGTTCTGGCGATCTGGCTCGGGGCCGCAGTATTTTTTATCGGCGTTGCGCAAACCGCATTTGCGGTGCTGCCTGACCGCGAACTTGCGGGTGCAGTTGTTAACCGCAATCTGACGATACTCAATATTGGCGGTATTGGCATTGCTCTCATAATGCTGCTCACGTCGCTGGTCGCGACGGCCCGGATCAGTACGTTTTGGCTGTGGATCGAGCGGTTTTTGCTGCTTCTACTGGCGGCGGCGTGTGCGGTGGGGCAGTTTGTCATCGGATTTTGGCTCGCGTCGCTACGCGGACAGATGGGACGGCCGATCGATGAGGTCGCGGTTGATGACCCGCTGCGGATGCAGTTCAACACGCTGCACCAATATTCCATCTGGGTGCTGATGGCGGCGATGGGTGCGGGGCTGATCGCGTTTTTTATTATCTCGAACCGCAAGTTTGCCGGTAAGGCGGTGGCGGACGATCCGTACGATTTTTCAAAAGAATTTAAGGCCTGACAATTATGGAATTGATTGAAAAAAAGAACGACTTTGCATCGCGTTTCTCGCAGTGGAATGCGAACGCGGGGCTTCGCGGCTATCCGTATGTCGAGAATATCCACACGCCGTTCACGCCGGTCCGCCGGGCTCTGCCGATGCTTAATTTGGCGTTAATTACGTCAGCCGGAGCATATATCGATGGAACTGACGCATTTGATCTTGAGTCAAAGGACGGCGACTTGAGCTATCGCGAAATACCCGTCGAGGTCGAGGCCGTAGACCTGCGATACGCCGCAAAGGGCTACGATTCAAAAGCCGTCACCGATGATAGAAACGCTCAGATACCTATCGACCGTTTGCTCGAATATCAGGCAAACGGTGTCATCGGCGGCCTCAACAACGTCTGGTGGAGCATCAGCAGCCATATCCCAAACGCGGAACGCGTTGCCACGGAGCTTGCTCCGGCGATCGCCGACAGGCTTGCAAGATACGATATCCACGCCGCTTTGTTTATTCCTGCATCGCCGCTTTGCCATCAGACACTTGGCCTTATTGCTCGTGGTGTCGAAGCCGCGGGTATTCCGACGATGCTGATCTCGGTCGATGCGCGGCTGACCGACAAAGTGCGTCCTCCGCGAACGGCGTATTACAACGGTGAATTTGGAGCGGTTGCCGGCAAGCCAAATTGGCGTGAGTATCAGTTGCGTGTTTTGGACGAAGCTCTGCGTTGGACCGAGACGTTTGACCAGCCGGGTTCGCGAAAGTTGGCCGTTGATCTCGAAACATCAGTCGAAGCCGCTCGCGGAGAAAGATAAGAGATTATTGCCACAAAATGCACAAAGTGCACAAAAATAAGAAATCTTAAATTTGTGTCTTTTGTGCTTTTTGTGGCTACTAGTGTCCCGACATCTGCCAGATCTTGAGAGCCTCGATCGGATAGATCAGCATAACTATATTTATCAGCAGACTGTCGCGGATCCAGAGGATAAGGATCGCCTCGGTCGCGACGAACAGGGCGAGCGACTTCCAAAACTTTAGCTTGTAAGCGATCGCAAAGCCCGTCACACAACAAATAATATCCGCCAGCGAATTGATGATCGAGTCGCCAAAATAGTCGAGCGAGAGCGTTACGGTGCGGTAGCGTTCGATGATAAAGCTTGAGTTTTCAGCAACTTCCCATGTGCTTTCGATAATGACCGCGATCAACAATCTCCACGCGAGCGGCATCCGCTTAAAGACAAGGCCGATCAACCAAAACTCTAAAACACCGTGCAGCACATGCGTGAACGCATACGGGTCGATGATGTGTTGCGAATTGTGCGTCGTCCAGATGTTCCACGACCACGGGGTGTAGTCGCCGGCTTGGCACCACCAGACGCGGCCCTGCCACATGAGGATGACCGCGGACACGACGATCACCAACAAGCAAAGTATGACGGGCGTTTTCTCGAACAGCCGCGGGCGGTCAAAGTTTGGTTCGTTCATTTTGCCAACTCGTCCCTGATGAATAAGAATTTAACTACAGAATGGATCGCAGCAAGATTTTAGCACGCGTTAGAGCACGCACACAGCCATGGGACATCGTCGTCATCGGCGGCGGTGCGACGGGTGTTGGCTGCGCTCTCGACGCGGCGTCACGCGGACTGGATGTGCTGCTGCTCGAACAGCACGACTTTGGCAAAGGCACCTCGAGCCGCTCGACCAAGCTCGTTCACGGCGGCGTCCGCTATCTGCGGCAGGGCAATATCTCGCTCGTGCGCGAGGCGTTGCGGGAACGCGGGATGTTGCTGAAAAATGCCCCGCATGTGGTCCATAAACAGGAATTTGTGGTCCCGTGCTACAGCCTGTGGCAAAAGCTATTTTTCGGCGCGGGCCTCAAGATCTATGACTTGCTCGCGGGCAAATTCAGTCTCGGCAGATCGAGTATACTCTCCCGTGACGAGACTCTGCAAATGCTGCCAAATGTCAATAAAGACAAGCTTGCGGGCGGCATTTTATACGCGGATGGGCAGTTTGACGATACGCGACTGCTGATCGATATGGCGGTGACGGCGAGCAAACAAGGAGCCGCGTTGCTCAACTATGCCAGTGTTCTTTCTCTTACAAAAGACGCCGACGGCAAGGTCAACGGTGTTGAGTTTGAAGACGTTTTGAGTGGCGAAAAATTTGCCATCAAAGCCAAAACCGTGATCAATGCGACGGGAGTATTTTGTGATGCGGTGCGTACAATGTCCGACGACACAGTCGAGCCCGTCGTTACGTTTAGCCAAGGCATCCATCTCGTTTTCGACCGTATTTTTTTGCCGGGCGATAATGCAGTAATCATCCCCAAAACGAGCGACGGCAGGGTCCTGTTTTGCATCCCATGGCAAGGAGTATTGCTCGTCGGCACGACAGACACGCCGATCGATACCGCGTCGCTCGAACCTCATGCATTAGAGAGCGAGATCGATTTTGTTCTCGAAACCATTGGCAAGTATCTGGCAGAGCCGCCAACACGCGATGACATTTTGAGTATGTTTGCCGGGATCCGCCCGCTCGTAAAGAACGGCGTTGCGACCAAAACATCGAGCCTGTCACGCGGGCATGACCTGTTTGTTGATGAAGTAGGACTCGTCTCGATCACGGGCGGTAAATGGACGACATATCGGCGAATGGCCGAGGACGCGGTCAATAAAGCCGCAGAGATCGCGACTCTGAGGGCAACTAAATGTGCGACGGCTGATCTCGCAATTCGCCCGCCCGCCGAGACGGAGGGGGAATCGCTTCACGCCGAGCTACCTTACACGACCGGCGATGTGGTTCGAGCGGTTCGAGATGAAATGGCGCAGACCATCGAGGATGTTCTCGCTCGCCGGACACGCGTGTTGTTTCTAAACGCCCTTATCGCTATAGAGATCGCACCGCGTGTTGCGGAGTTGATGGCTGCGGAACTGGGTAATGATCAGGTGTGGATAGAGAAACAAGTCAGGGACTTTGAGCATATTGCTGCGGGTTATTTGCCCCGCCCGGCCTGAGTACCGCCATTGAGTTTTTGGTCGAGCACGTTGGCGACAGCACTGGCTCGCGATTTCGCGAGATTAGCCGTCTCGCCCGCAAACAGGCGGTCGACCGTCGTTGTAAATATCGACACCCAGTGGGCAAAATGTTCGGGCAGGAGAGGCGAGTGGGCGTGGAGCACCTGATGAAAAGAAAGCGGATTGTTGAAATAGACGGGGCTCGCGAGCAGGATCTTTTCCCAAAAATTAGCGATCATCGGCAGATGATGTTCGAGATTAAGAGCGCGAAAATGATGGCCGATCTTGCTGTCGGCCATTGCGAGGCCATAAAAATCTGTCAACAGACGCTCGATATCGGAGCGAGTTTCGATATCCCGTTTCATCTATTCTGTCGAAACTACGTCCTCGCCGTGGAGAGCCGCATTGAGAGTGTGCCAACTAAGCGACGCACATTTTACGCGTGCCGGAAATTCTAAAACACCGGAAAATATCCGTAATTTCCCGAGATCGTTGTCGTCAGTCTCGATATCGAGTTCACCGGTGACCATTTTGTGAAACTCGCCAAAGATCGCCTCAGCCTCTTCGCGGGTTTTGCCTTTGACGGCCTGGGTCATCATCGACGCCGATGCTTTTGAGATCGCGCAGCCCGAGCCCTTAAAAGCGACATCGGCTATCTGATCTCCATCCATCGCAACATACACGCGCAGGGCGTCACCGCAAAGCGGATTTTTACCGTCGGCATATTGGTCGGCATCCGCGATTTCGCGAAAGTTTCGCGGATTTTTGTTGTGCTCCAGGATCACTTCCTGATAAAGGTCGCTTAGTTCTGACATCGTATCTATTTATTTATCCAGCAAACGCCGGTGGTAATTGATCTGGCCGAGATGATAACCGAGGTGCGTCGCGAGATGGACCAAAAACCACTCGGTCGTCATCGGCTCAGTGCGGTCGGCAAAAACGACGATCGGATACTCGGCCTCAAGCTGTTCTGCCGTCACCCTATCAAGTCCTGCGGCGACATCGGCGATAGTCTCGTCGATCGCGCGTAATATTTCGGCCCGCGGCGCGCCCTTGGTCGAAAACTCAAGATCACGCTGCCGCACATATCCCGTTTGACCCAACTGCTCGCCGATAAATGCCTTCAGATTGCCGACAAGATGCAGTGCGAGATTGCCGCCGGAATTTGGGATGTCGGCATCGACGAGCCATAAGTTGGCTTCTTCACTATATTGTTCGATCTCGCTTCTGAGCTTTTTGAGATCACGATCAAATAATTCTTTTAGCGTTTCAACTATCATTGGGCTCGATCAGAGATCTATATGTGCAAGGGTCTTTTTGGCCAAGTCGGCTACGTCAAAAGACCGGGTGAAAAGCTCCTCGACGGTGACCTTTTCTTCTTCAAGCAAATACTTGACCATCTGATGGTTCTTAAAATAATCGTAGCGTGACGAATCGTTAGGGCTCCCTTTCCAACGGCGAAGCCCTTCGTCAAAGCTCAATGTTGTTTCGCCTGCAACGTATTCACAATAACCCTCGTCTTTCCACGCCGGGGTCCGCATATACCGGTAAAAACCCAGATGTTCGGCGATCTGATTATGCATCGTTTCATGCACTATCACACCGCTCAAACTCCGCTGGTTGGGCGGCTCGCTGTTGCGAAATACGAGGTCATTGTCGATATCGGTCCTATTGATACGGCTATGGCCGACAATAGGTATCGTACTGCCCATCGAATTGCCCTTTACGGTCAAAAATTTGTAGAGGCCAAACGACTCGGTCAGTATCAATCGCTCTTTCATCTCGGGTTTATAGATCGGCGATCTCAAAAGCTTAGCCTCGGCAGCGTCCAGGAGGCTGTATATGTTTTCACTCACGGGCTCGCGGGTGTAAACTTCGAAATTCTTATGGCTGATCTGGTGGGCAAAGAGGAGCTGCGGAAACAATAAAAGCAGGCAATATGCCGATGCGATCGCCGTAAGAGAGTAATTGACCGCACGATAGGTCTTGCTGCGTTTTGCGAACGAGCGATATCCGCGATATGCCTCAATGCCGCTGGTCAGGAAATTTTTCATTCTCGTGTCTCCTGTCTGTAAGATGGTTTACGCGAAGACCTCAATAACCTTCTGAATGGCATCCGCCAATTTGTCGACCTCTTCGCGTGTATTATAAAACGCAAAACTAGCCCTCGCGGTTGCGGGGACGTCAAAAAACTCCATCACCGGCTGTGCGCAGTGGTGTCCGGCGCGGACGGCGATGCCCTGTTGGTCGAGTATGGTGCCGATGTCGTGCGGGTGGATGCCCTCGATGGTGAACGACAGCACTGAGGCTTTTTCTGCGGCGGTGCCGATGATCTTGACCTCGGGGATGTCGGACAGGCGTTCGGTCGCGTATTCGAGGAGCTCGTGCTCGTAAGCGGCGGCGGCCTCGAAATCGATGGCGTTAATATAGTCGATCGCGGCTCCCAGGCCGATGCCCGCGGCGATGGCCGGAGTGCCCGCTTCGAATTTGTCAGGTATCGGTGCAAACGTCGTCTTTTCAAACGACACGGTACGGATCATACCGCCGCCCGTCTGATACGGCGGCATTTCGTCGAGCCATTTTCGCTTGCCGTAAACAACGCCGCTGCCCGTCGGGCCAAACATCTTGTGTCCCGAAAAAACATAGAAATCAGCGTCCAGATCCTGCACATCGACCGGAAAATGCGGTACGCTCTGGGCCGCGTCAACACAGACTGGGACGCCATATTTATGGGCCGTCGCGATCATTTCTTTGACCGGATTGACGGTGCCGAGACTGTTCGAAACGTGCGTGACGGCGACCATTTTGGTACGCTCGCCTAACAGATTTTCGTACTCGTCGATGATTAGCTCGCCGCGATCATTCATCGGTATCACGACGACCTTGGCCCCGCGTTCCTCCGCGATCATCTGCCAAGGGATGATGTTCGAGTGGTGCTCCATCTGGCTCACCAAGATCTCGTCGCCCTCGCCGATAAACTTTCGCCCGTACGAATGCGCGACCAGATTGATGCCCTCGGTCGTGCCGCGTACGAAAATACACTCTTTGACACCAGGCGCGTTGATAAAGCGCTTGACCTTTTCGCGGGCCGCTTCGTACGCGGTCGTCGCGTGCTGTGAGAGATAATGCACGCCGCGATGAATGTTTGAGTGCTCCTCGGCGAGATATTTTGACGTGCGGTCGATCACCGACTGCGGCACCTGCGAAGAGGCACCGTTGTCGAGATAGACCAGAGGCTTTCCGTTGACCGTCTGAGACAGCACCGGAAAATCTTTACGGATCTTTTCAACGTCCCAAGTACTCACGGGTTTTACTGCGGCCATGTTAATGCTTTTTCGCCGGCGTTTTTAGTGTTGCCGCCACCTTTGCCTTGGGCTTAAGCTCTTCGCGGGCGATGTACTCGCGCAGGGCGGTTTCGACGACGATAGCGCGGCGATGTTTTTCACCCGCGATCTCGTCGATCTTTTGCATGATCTCGTCTTCGATAATTAGCTGTGTTCTGATCCTCATAATTTACACTTCCAGTTTTACGTTCAGTCTGTTCAAAACGGCCGCATCCAAGTCGGCCTTAATAGATTCGACGCCGATCTTGCGAATAATTGCCTCGGCAAATCCGTAAGTCAACAAATTGCGGGCCAGCCCGTCGGGCAATCCGCGGGTCAGCAGATAAAAAAGCTCCTCTTCCTCAAGCTGTCCGACCGTCGCTCCGTGCGAGCACTTAACGTCGTCGTTAAATATCTCAAGCTGCGGCTTGGTATCAACGCGGGCGTCGTTGGACAGCAGCAGATTCTTGTTCGACTGCTGTGCGTCGGTGCCGTGAGCATTTTCCCGGACAAAAACTTTGCCGTTAAACACGCCGCGCGAATGGTCATTGAGCACGCCCTTATAAGTTTGATGCGAAACGCAATTTGGCACAGTGTGGTCGATCACACTATGCGTGTCGCTGTGCTGGCCGCCGCCCAGCATATACAGCCCGTCAACCCACGCCTCGCCGCCCTCGGCGGTAAATTTAACGTCAATATCGTGCCGCGAAAAAGCCGCCCCGAGATTGATATTCGTCGAATCGTAACGACTGTCGCGCCCAAGCGAAACCTCCGTCGTACCGACATTAAATGCCTCAACCCCATCCTTTTGAACGCGGTAATGCGTGAGGCTTGCATTGTCTTCGACAATGACCTGGACCGCTGCGTTCGTAAAGCTCTTCGCGGTCGAGGCATACGATTCGATGATCGTCGCCTTGCTGCCGGCCTCGGCAATAATAAGTACGTGCGGAAAGATCGCAGTGTTCTCTGCAGCGGCATAATTGAGCTCGAACGGCTCAGCGATGCTCGTATCTTTTGCAATACGAATGACCTTAATCTCGCCAAAAGCCAGATTTAACGCGGCAAAGCCATTGCGGTCGATCGCAAAGCGTTTGGCAATTTCCACATCACCTTCTGCAATTTCATCACTCTGACCACCGGCCACTGACCACTGACCACCGACGAGCGGAGCGACGTTAGTATATTTCCAATCCTCGTTTTTTTGCGTCGGAAATCCCGAAGCCGTGAACGATGCGAACGCATCTTCGCGCAAGCTTCGCACGACGTCATTCGTCTCGCTCTTAATAAATTCTCTAAATTGTTCCGCAAACACGGTTTGCGTTGTTGCTGTCGATGAGGTCATCAGTTAATTCGCGTTCGCGGCCCCCTTGACCCAGTCATAGCCTTTTTCTTCGAGTTCGAGGGCCAGCTCTTTGCCGCCCTCTTTGACGATCCGGCCGCCCGCGAGAAAGTGGACCATATCCGGCACGATAAAGTTGAGCAGCCTCTGATAATGCGTCACGAGGATGATCGCGTTGTCGGGCGAGCGGAGCTTGTTGACGCCCTCGGCGACGATCCGCAGAGCGTCGATGTCGAGCCCCGAATCGGTCTCGTCGAGGATCGCTAATTTCGGCTCAAGCACCGCCATCTGCAATATCTCGTTACGCTTTTTCTCGCCGCCAGAAAAGCCCTCGTTGACCGAACGCTTGAAGAACTGTGGGTCCATATCGACGATCTTGGCTTTTTCTTTCAGGTAATCGTTAAATTCGAGCGGATCGAGCTCTTCGCCGCCGATGTGTTTCATCTTTTCGTTATAAGCGAGCCGCAAAAACTGCGAATTTGACACACCCGGCACCTCGACCGGATACTGAAACGCCATAAACACACCCTCGCGGGCACGTTCGTCGGGCTCGAGTTCGAGCAGATTTTTGCCTTCGTAAAGCACCTCGCCCGAGATCACGCCGTAGCTTGGGTGGCCGGCAAGCACCTTTGACAACGTCGATTTGCCCGAGCCGTTCGGGCCCATGATCGCATGGACCTCGCCCTTTTTGACCTGTAAATTCAGGCCCTTTAGTATTTCTTTGCCGTCAATACCGGCATGCAGATCTTTAACTTCCAATAGCATTTTTCGATAGTCCTTCTACAAAAATCTCACCTTTTAGATACAACGTGGCGTTGCCGCCGATCTTTACGCGGTCACCCGCGAGTTTGCAAAACAGCTCGCCGCCGCGGGCCGACACTTGGCGTGCAAACATCTCGGTCTTGCCCAATTCGTCTGCCCAATACGGAATCAGCGAACAATGGATCGCACCCGTGACCGGATCCTCGGGGATGCCGATACGCGGGGCAAACATCCGCGACGCAAAATCGCACGTGTCGCCCTTAGCCGTGACGATGATCTCGTCAAAATCGATGCCAAGCAGTGCGTTGATGTCGGGTGTCAGCTCGCGAACCTGCGTTTCGCTCTCAAGCCGCAGCATCACCATGTTGCCCTGCGTTTCCCAAACCTTAACCGGCACCACGCCGATCGCACCGGCGAGTTCGTCGCTCTGCTCCATCTCGTTGAGCGGAAACGCAGGAAAGTCGAGCACAAATTTATCGCCTTCGCGCGTCACGCCAAGCTCGCCGCTTTTGTGCGAATGAAACCGGATAACGTCGCCGTCAAACCCAAGCTCGTTAAACAGCACATACGCGCTGGCCAGCGTCGCGTGGCCGCAAAGATCGATCTCGACCTTTGGCGTAAACCATTTGATGTCGTAACCGGCCTCGGTTTTTACAAAAAACGCCGTCTCGGCGAGATTATTCTCCGCCGCGATATCGAGCATCGTCTCGTCCGGCAGCCACGCGTCGAGCGGAACGACCGCCGCGGGATTGCCGTGAAACGGTTCGCTCGTAAATGCGTCTACTTGAAATATCTCTAACTTCATCCCAGTTTTTTGCCACGAATACACGAATGTCACCAATCAGAAGGAGCAAAAATTCGTGTTATTTGTGTAATTCGTGGCTAAATTCCTTCTTTAACGGCCGCGATCGCCTGTATCTCGATCTGCGTTCCAAAATGCAATTCCTTGACCGGGATCATCGCCCTCGCCGGACGATGGTCACCCATCACGCGGGCATAAGTCTCGTTGACCCGGCCCCACAGCTCCATGTCCGAAACATATATCGTCATCTGCAAAACGTGATCTAAATCGCTGCCCGCCGCATGGAGTACCGCCTCCACGTTTCTGAGCGCGAGTTCGGTCTGTTCCTCGATCGAACCGGTGAACGGCTCCCGCGTATCCAGCGACATCGGCAACTGGCCTGACACATAGATCAGCCCGTTATGCTCAATGCCCGGTGAATAATGTCCCTTTGGTTGTGGTTGATCGGACGGTCGGATCTTCTTCATTAGCCTACGCTGCCCTCAAGTTTCAACCCCAACAATTTCGTCGCTTCGACGGCGTATTCCATCGGCAGCTCGCGGAAAACCTCTTTGCAAAAACCATTGATGATTAGCGAAACGGCGTCTTCTTGGCCGATGCCGCGTTGCTGCAAATAAAACAACTGGTCCTCGCTGATCTTTGACGTCGTGGCTTCGTGTTCGACGCGGGCGGTGTTGTTCATTACCTCGATGTAGGGGAACGTGTTCGCCTCGGAACTGCCACCGATGAGCATCGAATCGCACTGGGTGTAATTTCTCGCACCCTCGGCCTTTGGCATTATTTTTACGAGCCCGCGATAGCTATTGTTTGACTTTCCGGCAGAGATACCTTTTGAGATGATGGTCGATTTTGTGTTTTTGCCGAGATGGATCATCTTGGTGCCGGTGTCGGCGATCTGGGCGTTGTTTGTCAGAGCTACCGAGTAAAACTCTCCGATCGAATTGTCGCCCTGCAAGATGACGCTCGGGTATTTCCAAGTGATCGCGGAACCCGTCTCGACCTGTGTCCAAGAGATCTTTGAATTCGTGCCGCGGCACGCTCCGCGTTTTGTAACAAAATTATAAATGCCGCCCTTTCCCGTCTCATCGCCGGCGTACCAGTTTTGCACCGTCGAGTATTTAATCTCGGCGTCATCCATTGCCACAAGCTCAACGACCGCCGCGTGGAGTTGATTAGTGTCAAACTGCGGTGCCGTACAGCCCTCGTTATACGCAACATAGCCGCCCTCTTCGGCGACGATCAGTGTGCGTTCAAACTGGCCGGCCTCCTGCGTGTTGATGCGAAAATAGGTCGAAAGCTCCATCGGACAGCGGACGCCTTTTGGGATAAAGACAAACGAGCCGTCAGAGAAAACCGCCGAGTTCAAAGCCGCGTAATAGTTATCGCCGACCGGCACGACCGAGCCGAGATATTTTTGGATCTTGTCCGGATAAAGCTCGACCGCCTCGGTAAAAGAGCAAAATATCACACCCGCCTCAAGCAGTTTTTTCTTATACGTCGTCGCGACCGAAACCGAGTCAAACACAGCATCGACCGCCACATTTGCAAGCATTTTTTGCTCAGTGATCGGTATGCCGAGCTTTTCAAATGTTTTCAGCAGTTCAGGATCGACCTCATCCAGGCTCCCTTTTTTCTCTTTTTCCTTGGGCGCCGAGTAATACGAGATGTTTTGAAAATCGATGTTAGGATAGTCAAAATTTGCCCAGTTATCGGGCTGCTCCATCTTGAGCCAATGGCGGTAAGCTTTGAGCCGAAACTCGAGCATCCACTCGGGCTCGTTCTTTTTCGACGAGATCAGCCGGACCGTGTCTTCGGACAGACCCTTGGCGATCGTCTCGGTCTCGATGTCCGTGACAAAGCCGTATTTGTATTCCCGATTTGTGAGTAATTCTGCTGCTGTCGACATACTTATTTAAACTCTGTGCGGTTCGATGACCCGATTGATCCCCAGAATACTGTGAAACATCGCATCGACCGAGCTTTCCGAGCCGACGATCTGGGCGAGGGTGATCTGCGACAGGGCATGTTCGACGATCTCGTGCAGCCCGACGATGACCGGCCGTATGCCGCAGTCGCCTTTGTGCACGCACGAGTCGAGTACGCCCGTGTAGCTCTCGCAATGTTTTGCGACCGCTTCTTCACCAAGGACCTTGATGATCTCGTTGAGGTGTATCTCGCCTGCGGGACGCGCCAGAAAATAACCGCCCTTGGTCCCGCGTGTCGATAGGACAAATCCGGCCTTGTTGAGCAGCCACATCAATTTCCCGGCATTAGCCGTCGAGATGCCCTCAAGCTCGGCGATCTGCGGCAGCGTCAGGCTGTCGCCCGGCTGCAAACCAGCCAGTTGTACCAGGCATCTCAGGCCGTATTCCTCTTGTGCCGAAATTTTCATAAACCACTCTTAGGACAATAGTTTGGGTATCACCGTAATGTAAATACTCTCAAATCGTTACTTTTTTGTCAAGATTGGAAAGATGGGCCACAGAGAACACAGAGGTCACTGAGTTTATTTAAACAGGATGGACAGGATAGGCAGGATTTGGGGAAAGCCATGACGGGTTGAATTCAGCCTATCTTGTCCATCCTGTCTATCCTGTTAATTTTCTTACTCTGTGTTCTCTGTGGCTAATTCTTTCCGTATTTGCTGCGGATCTTTACTGCCCGTTCGATCAGGTCGACATTTTCCAGGATCTTCAGCCGCAGGTCGTGGTCTAGATTAGGGTTGTCGGCAAGGAATTTGTTGACGATGGCGAGGGCGGCTTCGCTTTTTTGGCCGCCGATGAATGCACCGAGCCAGCCGTTGACGAAAAATATCTTGCGGGTGCGTTTGTGGGTTGGCAGCTCGGCTAGGGCACGTTCGAGATAGGACACGGTCAGATCACTGTGCCGAACTGAATTGAACGGGCCAAACGCCGCTTCGATCCAGCTCTCGCTGATGTCCTTGTTTGCGGTGAAATCGGACCAATATTTTGCTTTGTTCACTGCGGTTACGATACCGGCTCGTGCGGCGTAGGCGTATCGTTTGGCGTCGTCGCCGGTCTCGGTCTTTTCTAATTGAGCGAGCAGCTTTGGGGCGTCAGGGTCGCCGAGGATGATGAGGCGTGTGACGATGTCAAAACGGTCCTTGGTGCGAAGCGGCACGTCGGAGTGTCGGCTGCCAGCCGACACAGCGTTCGCAGAACGCTTATCACCCGACGAGCCCTGCGCCAGCATCTCTTTCAAAACCTCACGGCCCTTTGCGGTCGAGGCGGTCGTAACGAATGCCCGATAAAACGTAATCCGCTGTCCGGCGGTCGGGGCGTGCTGTAGGCGGTCGAGGAGGACGGCTTCGAGACGGGCATTCAGGGCAGAACCGCCCGCGTAAGCGGGTGGCTTTGACGCTGATTTGGAGGATGTGTTCGTTCCACCTGCTAACGCAGGCGGTTCCGCCTTGCCGGTGATGTAGTAATTCATCGCAGTGCCGACGCGGCCTAGGATCGACGATACGATCGTCTCGTCCTGCTCAGACGGCAAGTTCTTTATCACCAACTCCACATAAACCTTAGGGTCGAGCTCGGCTTCGCGGACGCTGTCCCAGAGGCTGCCCCACATCATCGAACGCAGGAACGGGTCCTTTTCGTTTTGGATATTTTTGAGGACGTAATCGCGGCTCTTGGCGTCAAGCAAAAAGATGCCGTATCCGTAGTCTTGGTAGTTTGGGAGAATTAGCACCGGATCGCGGTTATTCTCGAACGTAAATCCGTTACGATAATCGTTGACTTCACTCGCTGACAGCCTGTCAAAGATCCTTTCCGTCTCCTTGAACGTGCCGTCCTTGTATTTCGAAAGAAACTTAATTTTTGACGTCCACTGCTTCCTTTCCAAGAGAAGGTCGCGGGGAGTAAACGTAACGCCGTGAATATTTTCCCGTTTCCCATTAGCCTCGTCGATGAGGTGGTCATACACCGTCGGTCGAAAAACGGCTAGACCTCGTTGTTTGACCCAACTCTCACCCCAATCGTCCAGATGGTGTCCGTAGACCTTTCCGAATTCCCCGACCAGATCTTCCCAGCCCGCATTCGCATACTCATGCTTCTTCAAAAACGCGCGGGCGGCGGTTTGGAATTTTTGTTCGCCTAGGTAAAACTCGGCTTGACGGAGAAACGAAGGAGCCTTTCGGTAGACGATGTTGCCGTAGGCGGATTTTGCGGCGGAGAGGTTGTCGATCTTTTGGTAGATGGGCGTTGTGCCTTTTGTCGAGTCGGTCAGGTAGGCGGCCTGTTTGTTGCGTTCGTAAAAGACCTTCCACGCGCCCGCGTCGGGCATTACTTTCTCCAGGGTCTTGTACGCCATAAACTCGGCAAACCCCTCTTTGAGCCACAGGTCGTCAAACCAACGCATCGTCACCGTGTCGCCAAACCACTGGTGCGCCGCTTCGTGAAAGATCAGATTGGCCCGCGAAATGTAGTCGCTCTTGGTCGGCTCGGTCGGAAAAATGATCGACGCCTCACGCAAAAAAGTCGCCCCCGCATGCTCCATCCCGCCAAACGGAAACTCAGGGATCAGCACCAGATCGTATTTTGGAAAAGGGAATTTGTAGTCGAAATAGGTTTCGAGATATTTGATGCCTTCGCGGTTAAGCCGAAAGACCTCGGCGGCGTGGGGTTTGAACTTGGCGGCTTGAGACTTTCGAACGTAGATGTGCGAAGCCAGGTCGGTGTCAGAGGCGGAAACACGACCGGTAGGGAGTGTGTTCTTCGGTGTCGGTAATGTTGACCCTTTATCACGCACAAGAACACCCTCGCTACCGCTCAGGTTTCCGCCTTTTGGCGGTTCAGGGAAAAAATGAGTTACATCCTTTGGATCCCAATCTTTGTAAATAGCCTTGGTATCATCAAATCGCTGAAACGGCCCGGCCACGAATGCGAAGACGTAGGTGCTGATGGGTTTGGTTTCTTCGCAACGATATTCTAGCGGTGCTTCTTTCTTCGGGTCTGAATAGTTATCTTCCCAGCGGCCAACACAAGGGGTGTTCGTAATCCATTTCCAATCCTTCGATGGTCTTAGAAAACTTAAATGAAACCTTGCCTTCAGATCCGGCTGGTCAAAGACGGGGAAGGCGGTGCTGGCGTCGGACGGGACGAAGAGCGAGTAAATGTATTCCGCTCCGTCCTCTTTATCGACATACCGCGTGATCGCCGACCCGCTGGTCAATATCGGCGAAGTAAAATCGAGCTTGATGACGTTCTCACCCGCGACAACGCCATCGCGAAAGATGAGGTGGTCGTCCAATTCGAAATAAGCGAGTTTTCCCGATGCATAAAATAGCGTAAATCCCGGGTCATCAGGCGGTGCGGATGACAACGAGGCTCCATTGACCGTGACGTTTGAGATCGTCGAGAGCTTTTCGTGACCGGAGTTCTTTCGCCAGTCGAGGATTATGGAAGGCACACTCCCTACCGGTCGTGTTTCCGCCTTTGTCTCCCCGACTCCTCCACACCCCGACTCCCGCACTTTCACCCTTATCTCCAACGTGCCGTTGAGCACAGGCGACATCTTTTCGAGCGTCAGGTTTAGCTTGTAACGCACATCGCTGTAACGTGCGGCACGCCATTGTGCCAACGCCTGCGATACGCCCGGCTCGATCGGCGGCGAATCCGCCAATTGCTGCGAAAATGCCGTCATTGCCGCGAACAACGTGATAAATAGGACTCGTAAAAGCATCACATTCATAATATCAAATGAATTGCCGTTGCATTTAGACAACGGTTAGGATGCGGGGTTAATCCGGGCTTTAGCCCAAAGGTTCGGCTAAAGCCGAATGGCTACTTGTTACGTATCCGTTGGCTAAAGCCAAACGGCAATACAAATAACTTAGGCGGCAAACCTTGTGAAAAGGTTGCCGCCTGCATCTACCACCCCGTCAGTCGAAGCGGCTGCCACCCCTCCTGTCTAGGAGGGGAGTTTTTTAGAGAGAAAAATTAAAATTGACAAAGCCGGTTGCCTTGACCGGTTGGCCGTCGCGGACGAACGGTTTGAACTTCCACTTTTTGATCGCATTTTTAGCCGCGTCCTGGAGCAGCATCGGGCCGCTCGTTTTCTGCACCTCGGCGACGTCGCCGGTTTCATTGACAGTGACTTCGACGGTCACGACGCCCGTTGCCCGCAGGCTCTTAGCGGCCGGAGGATAAACAGGCTGAGTTCTATTAGTCGCAAAACCGACGAGCGAACCGACATCGATCGTATCGCCGGAGCCGGTGGTGATGGTGTCAGCGGGCTTTTTCGGTTCCTCTTTAACGGTCGGCGGTGCCGACGAAACTATGATCGGCTTGTCGTTTTTGGCAACGGTTGTTTCGGCCGGTTTCACTTCGCGTTCGCGGGTTGTCTGGGTGTTATTAGGGGCCGGCTGCATGACGACGGGCTGTGTTGGGGTGGCGGTATTGGTTGCGACCTGTCCGGCGTTTGGGATGACCACGCCGTCGTTGACGGCATTGGCCACGACGCTGCGCGAATTTGCCATTACCTCACGCGTGTCGGCAACCTCGTCTTTCCAGCGTTTGGCGTCGTAATCGTCTCGGGCGATCATCGTGCGAGAGTTGGTTGCTTCTTCGAGCAGAGCCATCGCGTCGTTGGTTTTTGCTGTGTTTTTGCCAAGTTCTTTTGACTGCGTCACGACGATTTCAAGCGTCTCGCGCATCTTGTCGAGGTCATTGAGAGCCTCAAGCGGCAGGGTGCGGTCGGTTAAGCCCAAGCCGAGGGCACGATAGCGTTCGGCGCGGCTGCGGGCACCTTTGACGACCTGTCCGGCGACCGACATATAGTTGGCGGCGGCGTTTGGCTTGCTTGTCTTTTGCTCGTTATAGCTCTGGTTGAGGAAATCCTGGGCACGTTTGTAGTCGCCCTGTTCGAGATAGCTGTTCATCAGCAGGACGTTGACCACGGCTTGAACGGAAGTGTCGGCTGTCTCGCGGCGGATATTTTCGAGCTCGTAGATCGCGGCGTTGTAATTGCGGACGACGATAAAGGCCTTTGCTTTAGAGATCCGGTCGCGCATCACGTCACCGGACGTAGGTGCGGGCGGCTGGATTGTCTGCGATGGATCAATTGTCTGAGCCTGTGCGATGAGTATTGATATAGATAAGACCAGTAAAACCGACGTACAGATCCTTTTGACATTTAACGGCATTTCTTCTCCTCCTTGAGTTGAGAGTTTCCGTAAAGGCCCAGCGAACTCGTGATCGGCTCACTTAAACGACCCAGAATAACGAAAATACTACTAAAAAAATCGTAGCGGTGGGCTTTGGTTATAGCCCGCAAAATCACTGCCTTAAACTATTGATGATTTTTTCGCGGTAGCGGTTCGCATCTACTTTTATAACAGTTTCGTTTAACGTGAGCAAACGCCGGTCGAGCATGACCAGGCGGCCGTTGATGATGACGGTTCGGACATCGGTGGCTTTGGTGGAGTAGACGAGTGCCGAATAGATGTTGAAATACGGCGTCTGATTGAGGCTGTCGAGGTCGACTATGGCGATATCGGCACGCTTTCCGATCTCAAGCGAACCGATCAGATTTTCTAAATGTAAGGCACGTGCTCCGCGTATCGTCGCCATCTCAAATGCTGTCTCGGCGGGCAGAGTTTTGGGGTCGTTGGACGTGAGTTTGTGCAGCTTGGCGGCAAGGTCGATCTCTTCCCACATGTCGAGGTCGTTGTTTGACGCGGCACCGTCCGTGCCGAGCCCGACGGCCACATCTTTGGCGAGCATCTCAGGGATCGGGGCGACGCCGGACGCGAGTTTCATATTCGAGGTTGGACAATGCGCCGAACCGACACCGCGTTTTTTGTAGATATCGATCTCATCCGATCTGAGCCACACACTATGGGCCGCGATAGTGCGATGCGAAAGAAAACCGATGCTGTCGAGATAAGCGGCGGGTGTTTTGCCGTATTGGGCAAGTATGTCATCACGCTCTTTCTTGGTCTCGGCGACGTGGATGACAACGGTGGAATTGAGCCGATCCGATTGAGCACGGATCGCCTTTAGCGTCGCTGTTTCGAGCGTATACGGAGCGTGCGGAGCAGCCGCGGGAACGATCAGCGGGTCATTTTTCCATCTCTTGATAAAGCGTTCGGTGTAGGCAAGAGCGTCTTCGGGGGTCTTGTTGTCGGACACGGGAAACTTAATGATCGTCTCGCCGAGCACACCGCGAACACCCGCTTTTTTCGTCTCTTCGGCGATCGCGTCTTCAAAATAATACATGTCGCAATACGTCGTGGTCCCGCCGCGTATCATCTCCGCGAGGCCAAGCCTCGTGCCGGCACGGACAAACTTTTCATCAACGTTTTTCGCCTCAGCGGGAAAGATGTATTTCGTCAGCCAGTCGTTGAGATCGAGGTCATCCGAAATCCCGCGAAACAGCGACATAGGCACGTGCGTGTGGGTGTTGATAAGCCCCGGAATGATGACCTTGCCGCGGGCGTTGATGGTGCGTTTGGCAGTGAGATTTTTCGTGACGACCGCAGTCGGGCCGACGGCTACGATCTTGTCGCCCTTGATCGCGACCGCGCCGTTTTCGATCACGCGGCGGCCTTTGTCCATCGTGACGACGGTCCCATTGGTGATAACGATGTCACACGACCAAGGCGCAATAGACTTTTCCCGATGCGGTATCCACTGGGCAAAGGTTGATGATGAAACGGCGAAAAGGAGAAGAAATGCGAAGTAAGATCTGAGCTTATCCATAGCCAAAGTTACCTTTTCCAGGCGATTTTTGCAATATCGCGAAACCGCGCTGATCTTTTCGTTTGACTCGCTCGCAAAACCAATTATTATTGACGAATATGTCGTTTCCTAAATTTAAGATCAAAGGTTTTCGCTCGCCTCGCGAAGCGGTGATCGCGTCGCTCGGCACGCTCGAACGAAGTACGCTCGAAGAGGTCTGGCGTCAAAAAGAGGTAAATGTCCGCGACGTAGTCTGTGCGTTTGGCGACAGGTTTGCCTACACGACCGTGATGACGACGCTCGACCGGCTGTACAAAAAAGGCTATCTCGAACGCAAAAAGGTCGAGCGGGCGTATGTCTATTCGGCGGTGATGTCTGACGAGCAACTGCAGACGGGCATCGTTAACGACATGCTCACCGGGCTAATGGAAGGTGCGACCCGAAACGTCGAACCGGTGCTTTCGTGCATCGTCGATGCGGTCAGTGATAAGGACAGGGAACTGCTCGATGACCTCGAGCGGCTCATTAAGGCTAAAAAAGCCGAGCTCGGAGAAAAGTAACAGATGTATTTCCTCGTCGGGATATCCCTACAATTTGGAGCTCTTTACGCCGTTAATCTGGCAGCCTCGGTCGTTGTGATCGCCGTCTGGAGATTAATAAGGGGTCGGGTCGCCGGCTGGACAGCTTCAAATAGGTCAAACCTTATCTTCGCCCTGCGCGTGTTGCCATTGACCCTAGCGCTGTTTGTAACATTTGCTGTGATCATACCCGCATTTTTGCTTTACGAACCGGATTTGCCTGAGGAAACTGTCGGTCTGAAAATGGCGGTGCTCGGCGCCATCTCCGTGTTTGGGTTGGCGGCTGCGGTCTATCGTATTATTGCAAGCTGGTGGCAGACGAGGCGGTTGATCGAGGACTGGATGACGACATCAAAACCCGTCGAGATCGAAGGCGCTTCGATGCCCGCATATAAACTCAGGCATCCGTTTCCTGTGAT
Source organism: Pyrinomonadaceae bacterium (assembly GCA_041745735.1). Taxonomy (GTDB): domain Bacteria; phylum Acidobacteriota; class Blastocatellia; order Pyrinomonadales; family Pyrinomonadaceae; genus OLB17. The sequence continues at coordinate 46,022 of JBGTII010000091.1, forward strand.
CGCAGTCGTCGGAATATTTCGACCGAGGATATTTGTCGCGGAGCAGGTTTTTTCAGAATTGGATAAACCCGAGCTAATTGCCGCGCTATCGCACGAGGCGGGACACGTCTCGTCGTTTGATAATCTCAAACGTGTTACGATGCGCGTTTGCCGTGACCTGTTGGTTTTTCCGCTTGGCAAATCGCTCGATAACGGCTGGCTACTCGCAGCAGAATCTGCGGCGGACGAATACGCAGCAGTTCGCGGCGGCAGCGGTTACGCACTAAATCTCGCATCCGCTCTAGTCAAGATCGGCCGCATAACTCCCTTAGAGCAAACGCAGCGACTCCCGATCGCCGCATATCTCATCGAGCCGGATGACACCTCGCTCACTCAACGTATCGACGGGCTTTTGAACTTTGCGGATAAACCATTCGGGATAACCGAAAGATCGCCTTATTTAACTGCTGTGTTTTGGGTATCGGTAGCGATGACGGCCGTTACTACTATTTTAGTTTTGACCAGCACGCCATTCTTACAAGAAGTGCATGAGGTCACCGAGGGGATTCTTCACCGGCTTCAGTAACTTTCATTTACTTTAAAAACTTAGTATCAAACGCCCGCGGCAGCAAATCTCTCATTTGAACTGTCTCGGTCTTACCTTTTAGATTGGCTAACAAAACAGGGATATCGCCGCCAAATTCCCATATGATCTGGCGGCAGACGCCGCATGGCGGTGTGAGCGATTCGGTGTCGGCGACGACGGCGATGCGTTTTATTTTGCGTTTGCCCTGCGAGATGGCGTTCCATACGGCGACGCGCTCGGCACAGACGGTGAGGCCATAGCTGGCGGATTCGACATTACTGCCGACGATGATCTGGCCGTCGTCGGTCTCAAGAGCTGAGCCGACCTTAAACTCCGAAAACGGAGCGTAGGCGTTTTCGCGAACGTCGGTCGCGGCTTTTATCAATTCGATATCTGAGTGTTCCATTACTTTTTTACTGCCTGTTCTTGATCTAGTTTTTGGCGTACGAGCCCGCAAAGGATCTCGACGCTGACGCCGATCTGCCCACCCTCGGGGATGATGATGTCGGCGTGGCGTTTTGACGGCTCGACAAATTCAAAATGCATCGGCCTGATCGTCCGGTCGTATTGCTCGAGCGTTCGCTCAAAGCTGCGTCCGCGTTCGGTAAAATCGCGTTTTAGCCGCCGCATCAGCCTGATATCATCGGGCGTATCGACATAGATCCGCACGTCAAGCAGATCGAGCACACGTGGCTCGGCGAATATTAAAATGCCCTCGACGATGACGACCGGTTTGGGTTCGATGATCTCAATTTTGTCGCTACGGGTATGCGTTTTGAAATCGTAGAGCGGCATCTCGGCCGACAAACCCTGTTTCAAACGCAGAATATGGTTGACGAGCATATCGCTGTCGAGCGAATCAGGATGATCGAAATTAGCTTGATGACGCTCATCCAGCGGCATGTCCGAGAGATTGCGGTAATACGAATCCTGCTCGACGAGCACGACCTTTTTCTCGCCGACCGCCTCGACGATCGCACGTGCAATAGTTGTTTTGCCGGAGCCTGTCCCGCCGCAGATACCGATTATCATAAGAATATCTTAACCGCAGAGACGCAAAGACGCAGAGTTGGCAATAAGAAAAATTCTCTGCGACTCCGCGTCTCTGCGGTTTAGTTGATTTGTGAAACTATTCGCCGCAGCAATTCCTTGAAAACCTCAGCGACCCGGGCGCCGGTGTCCATTACTTCTTCGTGATTGATCGTTTCGCCGCTCATACCCGCGGCGAGATTTGTTATGCATGAAATGCCGAGAACCCTGAGGCCCATGTGACGTGCGGCGATAGCCTCCGGAACGGTGGACATTCCGACGGCGTCAGCCCCGAGTTGGCGATACATGCGGATCTCTGCCGGGGTCTCATAAGTCGGGCCGGACAGGCCGCAATAGATGCCGCGATTTAGGAAATCAACCTTTGTCTCGTCGAGGCCCTTTTCAAATCTTTCGTGAGCAATGTCGTGAGCCGCTGTTTCCGCGAACTCTTGCAACTCACGATCATAAACCGCCGTCATATCCGGGAATCTCGCACCAAAACGACTGTCATTTGGCCCCCGCAGCGGGTTGGTGCCCATGCAGTTGAGATGGTCAGAGATCAGCATCAGGCTGCCGGGCTGCATATCAGAGTTGAGGCTACCGGCGGCGTTGGTCAGGATCAAATTCGTGACGCCAAGCAACCCGAAGGCACGAACCGGCAGCATAACCTGCTCCATATCGTAGCCTTCGTAATAGTGAAAGCGGCCCTGCTGGACGGCGACGGCAACCCCGCCGATATTGCCAAGCACAAGCTGTCCTGCGTGGCCCTCAACAGTCGAGCGGGCAAAACCCGGGATCTGCTCATACGGGATCTTTACGGCGTCCGTCAACTCATCCGCAAACGCCCCTAGCCCGCTGCCAAGCACGATCGCCGTGCGGACCTCGCCCGAATACTTACTTTTAATAAAATCAGCCGCTTCTAAGGCCTTTTCGTATGACATAAATGGAAAGACAGATTAACACAAATGGGCTCGGTTGGAGGAATCGAGCCCATCGGTCCTTATGATCGAGGTGGTTAAACTAATTTTCTTTTCTGTACGGAATGCCCAACGCTTTTGGTGCTCTCGACAGGCCGATAAAGCCCGCGAGCACAATGATCGTGAGGACGTAAGGGATCATTTGGATGAACTGAACAGGGATGTCTTCGCCGCCGATCTTTGCCCATGACGCACCCTGCACCTGGATGGCGATCGCTTCGGTAAAGCCAAAAAATAGGCACGCAACCAGCACCGGAACCGGCCGCCATTTTGCGAGGATCAACGCCGCGAGAGCGATGAAGCCGCGCCCCGCGGTCATGTTGCGCGTAAAGAGTGAGCTTTGCCCGATCGATAGATATGCGCCTCCAGCACCGGCAAGAATGCCCGAAATAATTACCGCAGTGTATCTGAGTTTGAGCACATTAATACCCGCGGCATCGGCGGCTTGTGGATTTTCGCCCGCCGCTCTGATCCTGAGGCCAAACGGCGTTTTGTACATCACATACCAGCAGACGGGTATCAGCAAAAATGCGATGATCGATGCGAGCGAGATGTTGTTGAAATAGTTAGGCAGCTGATCGACCTTATCGATCTGCGGAGTCGAACCCGAAGAATCGTACACCGCACCGCTAATAAGTGCGGGCAGACCGATCATCAAAAAGTTGATCGCCATACCGGCAACGACCTGGTTGGCCTCAAATTTTATACAAGCGATGGCATAAATATACGCAAGTAAACCGCCGGCGAGGATGCCAAAGACAAAGCCGAGATATGGGTTTTGAAACTGATATGTCGTGACCGCAGCCGTAAAAGCACCTGCCAGCATCAGCCCCTCAAGAGCGATATTAATAACGCCCGAACGCTCCGAGAATAGGCCACCAAGAGCCGCAAAAATAAGCGGCGTCGCGAGGCGAATAGCCGAGAAAAGCAATGCAATTGTTAAGATCTCGCCCATGACTACTTCTTAGTAAACTTTTGAAAACACGCCACAAATAATATGATGATCGCCTGCAGGACCCAGCCGAGGTCCTTCGAAACCTTTGCGGTAAAGGCATCGACAAATATCTCACCCCTGAGCAATACGCCAAAAAATATCGCTGCGATAAAAACACCGACAGGGTGATTGCGCCCGAGCAGTGCAACGGCAATGCCCAGGAATCCCCACTCCGCAGAAAATCCGTCGTAATAATTATGACGCGTCCCCATAACCTCGCCGATCGCGACCATTCCCGCCAATGCACCTGAAAGAGTCATTGCCAAAATTATCTGTTTCTTCGGGTTGATGCCGCCATACTCCGCTGCGGACGCATTTTGGCCGACGGCCCGTAGCTCGTATCCCCATTTTGTTTTCCAGAGGAAAACGTAAATAACAACACACATCAGGATCGCCAAGATAAATGACATGTTGAGCGGGACGTCCTTAGGAATAAAAGTCAGAAACTGATTGAGCTGAGGTATATACGCGGCCTCACCGATATTTGCAGTCTGCATGATCGGATCGCCCGGCACCTTGTAATAATACTGCGTAAAATAACTGACCAGAGCGATGCCGATAAAGTTGAGCATGATGGTATTGATTACCTCATGCGAACCAAATTTTGCTCGCAAAATACCGGGTATCGCACCCCATATGCCGCCTACGACTACAGCCGTCAGTATACAAAGCGGTATCAGCACGATCGCGGGCAGGTCGGCGATCGCGGTGCCTTCACCCACAACCTTTGTGGCGACGCCGCCAAATTTCATTCCGACCCAGGCTGTCGCAAAAGCCGCAACATACAATTGGCCCTCAGCACCGATATTCAACAGACCGCAGCGAAACGCGACAGCAACTGCGAGCCCCGTAAATATTAGCGGCGTAGCGTAGTGCAGCGTCCAGCCGATGTCCTTAACGGATCCGAACGAACTAGACAGCAGCCAGCCATAGGCCGTCAACGGATTGTCGCCGAGGATCAAAATAATGATTCCGCCAACGACAAAGGCCGCAACAACAGCTACTAAAGGCCAGAGAACTTCGCGAAAAAGATTCTTCATTCTAAATAGACGAGGTGCGTCAACCAATATACCCGACAACGTGTCGGGTGTCACCTAAAAATGCCAAAAAAGTTCATATTTCGACCAAAAATATACTTGACAACATCACACTCATATTTTATTATTCTTATGGACTAAGTAATTAGTCATCAATCTAGATTTATTGGAGGAAATGATCATGAACATAGTCAAATACGATCCATTTAAGGAGTTTCGCGGATTGCAAGAAGATATGGCACGCATTTTTTCAGGAGTCGCACCACTCGGAGCGAATCGTGAAGAGATGCTCAACGGAGCTTGGGCACCGAAAGTCGATATCTTTGAAAATAAAGATAATCTCGTGCTTGAGGCCGAGTTGCCGGGCATGAACCGCGGCGATTTTGAGCTATCATTTGAAAATAATATGCTGACGCTTTCGGGCGAACGCAAGTTTGAGAAAAAGACCGATGGTGATAATTACCATCGCATCGAGCGTTCGTACGGAGCGTTCACGCGTTCGTTTACACTGCCTCAGACGGTGACGGCTGAGGGAGCAAAGGCCGAATTTAATAACGGCATTTTGCACGTGACGTTGGCAAAACGTGAAGACACCAAGGCTCGTAAGATCGAGGTTTTGGGATTTGATTCAGAGCCAAAAACGATCGAGGCGAACGACAAAGCGAAGACCGCCGGGGCATGACCCCCGCAAGTAGCGGCAGATAATAAGCGGTGAATGGTGGGTGTAACATTCATCATTCACCGCTAGTCATTTAGGAAGGGCGTTATGAAATTTGACCGATTTACAATTCGCGGACAAGAAGCCGTGCAGGAAGCCATCGGCGTCGCTGAAAAGGCTCAAAACCAGCAGGTTGAACCTGAGCATCTGCTTACAGCGATGCTTGAGCAAAAAGAGGGCGTCGTAAAGCCGATCCTCGGTAAGATCGGAGCCAACGCTCAGACGGTTGCGGCCGAGGTGCAGGCGGCAATTGCCAAATTTCCGCAGGTGTCCGGCGGACAGCAATATTTTAGCTCGCGAACCAATACCGTTTTTCAGAACGCTCAGAAAGAAGCCGAAAAGATGCAGGACGACTATATGTCAACCGAGCATCTGCTGATGACGATTGCCGATGAAAAAGAGGGCGATGCAGGCCGCATTTTGCGTTCTAACGGCGTGACGCGTGACGACCTCGAAAAAGTAATAACCGACATGCGCGGCGGGTCAAAGATCACCGACCCCAACGCCGAAGAAAATTTTAAGTCGCTCGAAAAGTACGCCCAAGACCTGACTGAACGAGCCCGCAAGGGCAAGCTCGACCCTGTCATCGGCCGTGACGACGAGATTCGCCGTGCGATACAGATCCTCTCCCGCCGCACAAAAAACAACCCTGTCCTGATCGGTGAACCGGGTGTTGGTAAGACCGCAATTGTCGAGGGTCTGGCCCAGCGTATCGTCTCCGGCGATGTTCCTGAGACGCTTAAAAACAAACGTCTCGTCTCGCTAGATCTCGGAGCAATGCTTGCCGGTGCCAAATATCGCGGTGAATTTGAGGACCGTTTGAAAGCAGTCCTAAACGAGATCGAAAAGGCAGAGGGGCAGATCATCCTATTTATCGATGAGTTGCACACGCTCGTCGGAGCCGGTGCCAGTGAAGGCGCGATCGACGCGTCAAATATGCTCAAGCCAGCATTGGCACGCGGCACCCTGCGTGCGGTCGGTGCGACGACCTTGGCTGAGTATCAAAAATATATTGAAAAAGACAAGGCTCTCGAACGTCGTTTCCAGCAGGTCTATATCGGCGAACCGACGGTCGAAGATACGATCGCGATCCTTCGCGGGCTGAAAGAAAGATACGAGGTCCACCACGGTGTCCGTATCAAGGACGCCGCTATTGTTGCAGCAGCTACCCTTTCTAATCGTTACATTACAGACCGCTTCCTGCCGGACAAGGCCATCGACTTGATCGACGAGGCCGCTTCGCGGATCCGCATCGAGATCGATTCGCTGCCGCAGGAGATCGACGTTCTGGAGCGTGAGATATTGCAGCTTGAGATCGAGCGTCAGGCTCTGACCCGAGAGACGGATGAGAAATCAAAATCGCGGCTCGACGATATCGAAAAGCGCATCGCTGATCTTAACGAAAAATCGTCGGCCATGAAAGCTAAATGGCAGTCTGAAAAAGAAGAGATCGAAAAGATGCGCACCGCAAAGAGTGAGCTTGAGCAGGCAAAACTTGAGCTTGAGCAAGCCCGACAGGCGGGGGATCTGACCAAGGCGGCCGAAATACAGTACGGGCGTATTCCTGAGCTTGAAAAATTGCTCGAGACCGAACAGGCACACCTTGCCGAGCTTCAGCAGGACGGCGTCTATCTCAAAGAAGAGGTCGACGAAGAAGATGTCGCTGAGGTTGTTGCCAAATGGACGGGCGTTCCGGTCACGAAAATGCTCCAGGGCGAAATGCAAAAGCTTGTCGAGATGGAATCGGGGCTTCGCAAACGCGTCATCGGCCAGGACGAAGCACTCGAAGCGGTGGCAAATGCCGTCCGCCGTGCCCGTGCCGGGTTGCAAGATCCAAATCGTCCGGTCGGTTCGTTTATTTTCCTTGGGCCGACAGGTGTTGGTAAGACCGAAACCGCGCGTGCCTTGGCCGAATTTCTCTTTGACGATGAGAAAGCGATGATCCGGCTCGACATGTCGGAGTATATGGAAAAGCACGCCGTCGCCCGCATGATCGGTGCACCTCCGGGATACATCGGCTACGAAGAGGGCGGCCAGTTGACCGAGGCGGTTCGCCGCCGACCATATTCAGTTGTCCTATTCGATGAGATCGAAAAGGCGCATCCTGACGTATTTAATGTGCTGCTGCAGATCCTCGATGACGGGCGTCTGACGGACAGCAAGGGCCGCGTCGTGGATTTTAAGAACACAGTATTAATAATGACGTCAAATCTCGGTTCGCGTGAGATACAAGCGGCACAGACAAATCCGCTCGTAGATCGTGACATTAGAAAGGACGTGTTGCAGGTTTTACGCGATCATTTTAAGCCGGAGTTTCTAAATCGTATCGACGACATCGTGGTGTTTGACCAGCTAACCAAAGATCAGATCGGCCAGATCATCGATGTCCAGCTCGAGAAACTGCGAAAGAATCTTGAGGAACGCGGCATCGTGTTAGAGCTTGATGATTCGGCGAGAGATCTGATCGTACAAGAGGGCTACGATCCAGTCTATGGAGCGCGTCCGCTCAAACGAGCTATACAGACGCTGGTTCAAAATCCGCTTGCGGTAAGTCTTCTCAAGGGCGACATCGCCAGCGGCCAGACGGTAAAGGTCGTGGCCGAGAACGGCGAGATGAAATTTACGCCGAGTTCGGGCGGAAAAAAGGCGTCGGCCAACTAAAGTTGGAACTCCGAACATAAAGGCTTAGTATTTATATATAGTGTTTAATAAGAGAAAGATGAACGACGAAGAAATAATTATCGACGCAGAGGACGAGGGAAAGATACCCGTCAACGACAAACGCCGATTTAACGCGGACGGCGGGATGGTCATCGGGGACGAAAAACCCGCTGAGCCGACGAAATCGGTGAATGAGATCGTGCTTGAGGCCGCCCTCAAAGCCGAAATGGAGCGGCGCGAGGCTGCTGAATCAAAGCTCGTCGGCGTCCAGGCAAAGTTTGAAGAGGCAAAGGCGAATCTTGAACGCGAGACTTCGGAAATGCGTTCGCGTTTGATGAAAACGCTTGAGGACCGGTCAAAACAGGCTCAGTTCAATTTTTTGACGACTCTTTTGCCGGTGCTCGACAATCTCAATCTGGCTGTCGCCGCAAGTGAGACCGATCCGTCGGTCGATCATCTTCGGAGCGGCGTGATCGGCACGGCACGTTCGTTTGAGCGGGCGCTCATTGATGTCGGTGTGGAACCGGTATCATCCGTTGGCGAAATATTCGATCCTGAGATCCACGAGGCGGTCGATATGGCTCCGGCGGACGCCGAAAACGACGGCAAGATCGTCGCGGAATACGCCCGCGGATATAGATTTGGCGACAAATTACTCCGCCCGGCACGCGTTCAAGTCGGCAAGGCAATGGCCGATTCGGCCGGCGAATAGCCAAACATAGAAATCTGGTTTAATATTATCCCCATCCCAAAATAGAACTCTTGTTCGTTGTCTCCATAAAGAAACGACCCCCCTTTTTGCAATCATACAAAAATGGAGGAAACGGAACATGAGACACACTATACGATTCGCAGCATTGGCCTTTGGCCTTAGCATCTTTCTTTGCGCGAACGCCGCAAACGCTCAACACCAGATCCGCCTTCGGGATGAGAAAGGCCAACCCGTAAAAAACGCCGAAGTCATTATTGACTGTGGTGGGAATAAGGTGGAAAGTAGGGCGGACGCTGGTGGGACCTTTGAATGGGGTCGGATGAAGGGC